>DWYM01000037.1 GCA_019118665.1 Candidatus Mediterraneibacter intestinipullorum | reverse complement strand
AGAAGACATAAAAGATTTTGTAAAAAATCAGTATTGCTCTAGTTTACAGAAAAAATCTCAAGTGTTCAAAGCTGAAACTGCTGCTATCTGTTGCGGTGTGCTGTTTGAGGTTTATAGCCGTCACACAGTATCTGTCGTCTATAGAAAATTTAACTACAAAATAGCACAAGTTACTTGAAAGAGTGGGGTATAGATGATAATGTATGCAAAAAGAGAAGAAGAAATTTATGAGATACTATTGCGTAAAACAACGTGATATAACCGACTGCGGCGCAGTTTGTTTTTTCCGCCAAAGCCGTAAAGGGCGATCAGAAAGCGTTTTTTTCAGAATTTCCGCTTCCCTGTATCGCCCATGTTATCGTTAAGGGGAATCTCATGCATTATGTAAGGAAATGGCACAAAGAGGCCTGTGTTCTCTTTGTTCCCAAATATTAGAGATCTGTGTGGGAATTAAAAAACAAAATATAGGAGCTTCAAATGAAAATAATCTTAAAGCAGATGTTTATATTATTTATAACTATGATTCCTGCAACATTTGCTGGAATGATAGTCATGGCACTTTGCAGGCTGATAAAGTTTCCAGAAGGACCTGTGTATGTAGCGAGCAGCAATATATATAGCGTATTATGGCTGGCTTTGTATGGGGGGAGTACGAAGCGTTGTAGAAAGAAAAAGTTAAATGGACTCGTGAAGGTGCGAGAACCTTGCCTTATAGAATGGCTTCGTTACTGTCTGATCATATTAGGAGGTTCTGTAGCTTTCAGCTTTTTTACAGAATGGATTATAGATATCATCAATATTTTATTTGGTAAAGAAATTGTGGCATCCGATCATATCGGAAATCTTACAGAAAATATTCCTGTCTACTGGCTGATTCTATGCGCAGTGATTATCTCTCCTATTATAGAGGAAATACTGTTTAGGAAGGTTCTTCTGGAAAATCTTCTCCCATATGGAACGTGTAAAGCTGTGTTGCTGAGTGGATTTTTATTTGGAGTTATGCACTTGAATATAGAACAATTGCTTTATTCGACATTTGTAGGATGTATCTGTGGCGCGATTGTTGTAAGAACAGGAAAAGTGAAATATGCAATTTATTTGCATATGATGACAAATTTATTTGGTGGGGTTATTTTTCCAAGATTACCTGTAGAAAGAACCGTAATGATCAGCATTGCGTTGGTATTGGGTGGTTTGATTTCAGCAGGGATTGAAATTAAAAAATGTACTAAAAAATAGAATATTTCTCAAAAATCTTTTGAAATAAATTCCACCACCCGCTATACTGATAAAGCTGTGAAGCGTGAGATTGCTGCTGATGCAAAAACATAAGCAAGAGCAGGTTTTCCGTGGAGCGAATGTCAAGTTAGGAAACTGGCGACAATTCACTGTACGAATCACAACAGTCTCTCATTTTTATATGTAGAACAGTACTATGCCAGGAGTTGAAAAAGCGAGAGCGCCGTGTATGTTTCGCGCGATACACAGAGGAGGGTGTACAGCCACCGCTTTTCGTACTAAGTTACAAGTACGGCAAGCGGTGGCTTTTTTGATTTATGGTGTTTCTGTACTGTCGCTTTTTTTATTCATATTCATCCAGTTTTCCTGATTTACATATGACAGCTGTGATTCGATGATCTTCAGGTAGATATCGTCCTGTTTGCCGCGGGATACCCGGGCAGTCAGATTCAGAATTGAAAGAAAACGTTCGTTCTCGTGCAGAGAACGATAGTAGTGGTTCAGCTGATCCAGTGTTTTCCGATATATGAACAGTGCAGTTGCGGCAACGAATTCTATGATCGTACCGCCGATAGCTCCTACTGTGAGGGTGTCTTTATCAGAGCAACCTTAGCTCTCTGGGGACAAGCCGCAGTGAGGCGGAAAACAATCTGGCAGGCTTGAATAATGGCTCTCTGGAGCTGAGTATCGATCAGATCATAATAAATGAAAAGAATGCGGTGAATACCGAGATCAATACATATGAAAGCCAGAAAAAAGAATATGAAGATACGCTCAACACGCTGCAGGCGAGGATAAAAGAGTGTGATGTAAAAGCGCAGTCAGACGGATATCTGAATCTGAGCGTGGAAAAAACAAAGGGGGACCATGTGTCAGCCGGGGAGCAGATCGGAAGTATTGTTCCGGACGGAGAAGGTGTGTTCAAGACAGTTATCTATGTAGAAAACCAGGATATCGGTTCGGTGCGCAAGGGACAGAAGATCAGATATGATGTGGCGCCCTATTCCCAGACAGAGGGGTATGGGATATTTGAAGGCGAAGTGACATCCGTTTCCAAAGATATCAAGGTGAATAAGGATACCGGGACCGGCTGCTATGAAGTCGAGGCTACGATCACGGTCCGCGGCAGTGCAAAGGGGGAAAAGCCTGCAGAGTTTATACAGGGGATGGCAGTTAGGGCGAAGCTGGTGACAGGAGAGAAGAGCGTGCTTGGGTATCTTCTGGAGAAGATCAACCTGGTGGATGAGTGATGCAAAAACTTTGTTATTATACTAAATAGCACGGATAAAGTACCAAATAGCACAGGTGTATTGCAAAGGATCAGTAAGCACTGTATAGTGAGATCAGAGGAAAAATAGTGGGCATATGCGATTTGAGAAATAGGCGGAAACATTTGTTGTCTTAAGAATCGTTTCTTAAATAAGGTATCACGATAATTTTTAAAGAGCGTACGGCTTTAAAGATTGTTAGAATACAAAATATATAAGGAGGTATCATTTTATGGAATTAACAAAAAACAATGCTTTTTCAGAAATGACTTACGAGGAAATGGATCGTACTAATGGTGGTTTTGTCATCGTGATTGGAGCACTGACTATTACAGGAGCAGCCTTAGCTAAAGGGGCAGCATTAATAGGAGGAGCTTATATGGCCGGCTACACACTGGGAAGTCATGTTAAATCTGCTCAAGGAAGATAAGAATGATGTAGGAGGTAAATAAGTATGTTAGAAAATTTAAATTATGATGAACTACAGGAAGTAGAAGGTGGAGTGATTACACTTACTATTTTTGGAGTAACGTTGGTTGGAGCTAAGGCGATAGCAGCGATTGCAGGTGGAGTAACTGCAGTTGGTGGGGCGGCAGGTCTGGGATTCTATTTAGGGTATAAATAATACGTCTGGTCACCTTAATGCTCCGATTATGCTATTCAGAAAGAAGGTAAAGTTTGAGGGAAATTAATTTTTTTAAGAAAAACATTTTTGTAATCATGTCTGTGATACTTATATTCTGTGTGATCGATCAGATTTATATGATGATACAATACAAAAATATAAGTGCAGAAACCATATTTGTTACTCTATGCTTAGCAGGAATGAATGTTTTTTGGGGGCTATTACAAACTAAAAAGGCATGAGACAGAATTAGTGCAAAACTGATACGTTTAAAACGATGCGGGCGAAGGTTTTGCGACCTTCTCCTGATTGGCAGGAGTAGGAGCTGGTGGTATTGTATTAGGAGCAGCTTGTGTAGTCGGTGGATATTATCTGTGTAAATGGGCTTTCGGCTAATTTGAAACATCATAGCGAGTAAGTGAAAAATATATTGTTTATAAACTATTCTGAATGTTGCGGACAACATATTTTTAAAAGAAGCTGATAATGCTTCTATAGAAGAAGGATACGCAAAGTAATGAATTTTAAAGAAATTTTAAAATACATATTCATTGGTGGAGTGCTGCTAGGGGCTATTGGAGCTTTGTTCTATTTCATTTCTATATAACGAAGAAGATATAAAGTTTTGTAAAAAGTCAGTATTGTTCTGGCTTACAGAAAATATTAAAGGAGAAAAAGATATGAAAATAATTAAAAGATTATTATCAGGGATTGTTGCTGTAGCTATATGTTTAAATCTATTTGCGGTAAGCGCTTTTGCAGCGGAAACAGAAGTCGGTGAGGCATATTATACTGCTGATCTTCAGTGGTCAGATCACGATGGGGAATATCTTGAAAAAGTGGTATCAGTAGCAGATTATTATTATATTGAGAATGAAATATTGAAGATTTCTTTATCAGAGGATGCGCTGCTTAATGATTTTCACTTTACTCAGGAACAGTATGATCGTCTCATGACAGGTGTGATTGGTAAAGCGGTTTACGATGAATGCTCTGGCATTCCAATGACAAGGGCATCTATAAAGAATGGTGCATTGTATATTAGTTATGATGAACTAGCGGGTGGAGCATTGGCAGTAATGTGAACCGCAGCGTCTGCTGGTCCAGCTGCAATGGCAGCGGCATTGACAGCTCTAACATCAGCATTTTCAGGACCTGTAGGGTTCGTTATTGGAAGTATTGCTTCAGTAGCTGCTGCACCATCGCTTGTAGAATTATGTGGCAGGGTCACATATGCAATCGCCACTGGTCAAGGGATTTATATAAAGCCGGTATTATCTTATCCGCCGCTTGAATTTGGGTATTGGAAATGAAAAATAAGTTATTAGGTTATTACTTATGTATGATAGGGAGTGCTGGTTACTATGGTTATTATATTAAGACAAAATCATTTTTAGTAATTTGGGGAATACTGTTTGTTTTAGGCATTGTGATCATAGCATATAACAACAATAGTTATTATAAATCGACAAAAAGTAAAAAGGTTTTTTGTGATCCGCTCTTCGTTTTAGGAACATGCTTAATTCCAATGATTCCTGTTCCCTATGGTCTCTCTATATTACTCATGATCATCTTAGGATCTTTGTATGCCGTAAATATGAAACGTATTCAAAAGTAATTGTCAAAGGATCAGTAAGCCGGAGAACAAAAAGTATATAATGATAGTATTAACAAGTGTCTTTTAAAGAGGTTGATAAAGGCAGGTATACAGCATGAAAAGAGTTTCGTTTCTGCTAGCAGGTGTAAACCTTATATTTGCAATATTTCAGGCGGTCATTTTCCGGCATTATTACACATATGCCAATATATGTATAGCGATAATGATCCTGGTGGTAATCTGGTTTTCAAAGAAGCCGGACCGCCATCTGCTCAATTTTATCTGGAACGGAATATTTATACCTTATAATATTGCGGCACTTGTTATTTTTCACACTGAGGGCAGAAATATTTTCATGGCGGAGCACAGCTTTCTTATTCAGTATGTATTGTTTGTCGTGGCTGCTTATATAGGGAAACTGATATATAGCAAGTATTCAGATTTTAACGGAAAAAAAGAAAATGGTGTGTAAAGGATAACGATGATTTACTTGAGGAACTATCCATAATGAGGTGACTTTATGAAGGGGAAAAGAAGATCAGTAGCCCTGCTGCTCATGTTTTCTGCTGATGCAGCTATTAAGATTGTTGTATCGCTGTTTTTAAGTGATATCGAATACAGCTATTTTGACTTGATAGGGTTTAGGGCATATCTGAACAAGACGCAGTTGAGTATATTTAATAATGAATTGGGATTAAATATCAGTACCGGAATACTTATTATAATAAATGTGATCCTTCTCATTCTCCTGGAGTACAATATCCGGGTATCAAAGGCACAGGGGGCGTATAACACTCTTTGCAGGACCGGGCTGTTATTACTTGAAGCGGGAGCGATCTGTTCACTGACAGATAAAATATTCTGGAAAGGAAGTCTGGATTATCTAATCGTGCTGTTTAAGATTGTTGATCTGAAAGATATTTATCTGTTCGCAGGTGTGATCCTGGCATTGGCAGGATTAATACAAGCTGCTGTTGCTATGAGAAAGACGCAGTAAAAGAGAAAGCGAACTTCATTATTTAATTTCCAAATAGTACAGTACAATTTAAGCGGACATAACCCGGGAGTATATACCTGAGAACTTATTTTTTCTTCAATCTGCACGCAGATCATCCTACAATCATTACAGATTAAAAAGGGATGATTTTTTAATATTTCCTGAAAGAGGTGTGTATATGAAGAAAAAACTGATGGGCCTGCTTCTGTCAGGAAGTATGCTCCTTCTGAGTGCGTGTGGAAATGAAGAAGATATTTCTCAGGAGGAGATACGTCCTTCTCCGGAAGCAGACATGCAGGAGGTATCGGGAAATGGCGATACAGATGCTGCCGGTGGGTATGTGCATGGACAGACCGGCTATGTGACAGAAGGGACGGAGGAATACCGGGGATTTATCCTTGACAATGTGCTCCACTCAGAAAGTGAGGGTGACATTCATTACAATCTCTATATTCCTGACAGCTATGACGGCAGCGAGGCGTATGCGCTGTTCTTTACACTGCCCGGATATGAGGGACTGTATTTTCAGGGAGTGGGAGAGAATTTGTACAGCGAGAATTTTGGATTTGCTGCTCAGGAGTATGTACAGGATATGATCGTCGTGGCGCTTCAGCTTGGGGACTGGGGAGAGACTTCAGCGAACCAGGCTATTGCCCTTGCGGAATATTTCCTGACCAGTTATAACATCGATAGATCCAGAGTTTATGCGGGGGGATACTCCGGAGGCGGGGAAATCATGTCCCGGGTCATGGAGAAGCGCCCGGAGCTTTTCGCGGCTTATCTCCATTGCAGTTCCCAGTGGGATGGGGCGTATGGGCCGGTGGCAGAGAGCAGGACGCCGGTCTACATTGTGGTCGGATAATCGGATGAGTATTATGGGTCTGAGCCATCGGCGGAGGCATATCAGACCCTGTATGGGATGTACCGTCAGGAAGGGCTTTCTGAGGGAGAGATCAGTGAGTTCCTTGTACTGGACATAAAGGATGCGGAATATTTCGAAAGTCAGGGTGTGACCGTCCGGCACGGTGGTGGAAATCTGTTCGCGGAGGATGAGGAAATCATGGGCTGGCTTTTCAGTAAGCAGCGGAGTATTCAGCAGCGGAGTATCCGGTCATAGAGTATTCACAGACAGAAGGATGCCGGATGTCATCGATAAAATGTAAAATTTCATAAATACCAAAAAACCTCTTGAAATCGCGATTTTAAAGAGTTATATTATATTGCGTAAAAGGAATAAATCTTCGGGGTCGGGTGAAAGTCCCAACCGGCGGTATAGTCCGCGACCCGCTGAATAAGCGGCTGAACCGGCGACATTCTATGAGAGAGTGAATTCCGGTACCGACAGTATAGTCTGGATGAGAGAAGAGATTCCGGCCTTGATGGGTTTTACAGCCCGGCGAGCGCGCAATGAAAGAGAAGAACAGGCCCCGGACAATATATGTCCGGGGTCTTTATGTCTGCAAGCAGCGGATGGGACTCTTTTATGCCTGGGATTTCTGTGAAGATTACCTTTTTCAGTAATATGAAATGCGCAGGCTGCGCGGAAAGAGGAGAGTTGAAAATGAGTACAACACAGACAGGAACAACAGAAACAGGAACAACAGAAACCAGATTCGGAGTAAAGGGGATGGCAAAGATCGGAATGCTTTCGGCAATTGCGATCGTGCTGATGCTTTTTGACGTTCCCCTCCCATTCGCGCCATCGTTTTACAAGATCGATCTCAGCGAAGTGCCCGTAATGGTAGGCTGCTTTGCCATGGGGCCGCTTGCGGGCGCTATCATCGAACTGGTAAAGATACTCCTCAATTTTGTTTTCACAGGCACGGACACTGCCGGGGTGGGGGAGATCGCCAATCTGATCATAGGCTGCGCTCTCTGTGTGCCGGCAGGTCTGATCTACAAGAAGAACAAGACGAGGAAAAGCGCGCTGGCCGGCATGGCAGTGGGGACTGTGCTGATGACAGCAGTCGGCTGCATCATCAATGCGTTTGTCCTCCTCCCCACATATGCCGTTGCCTTCGGGATGCCGATAGACGCCCTGATCGGCATGGGAAGCGCCGTCAATTCCGGCATCACGGATCTGACGACCTTTGTTTTATTTGCAGTGGCGCCGTTCAATCTGCTAAAAGGAGCCCTTGTGTCGCTGCTCGTAGTTCTGATCTACAAAAAGATAAGCCCCATCTTCCGGATGAACTGAGAGGGAGCGCGGCAGGAAGAATTGGGGGAGCACGGCGGGAAGAATGCGCTTGCAGGGGACAGGGAGTTATGATAATTTAAAAAGGAACACCGTGGGACCAGGAACGGTGAAAATTGAAACAATACTCATGCGAGCGTCAGATGAAAGATCCGAATGGATAAAAGGAGGAGACTGATCCATGTATAACCTGCAGCTTGAGACATTTATCATCGTGGCGGATATGGGCAGCTTTAACAAGGCGGCGGAAGCCCTCTATATCACTCCGCCCGCTGTCACGAAGCAGATCAATCTCCTCGAAAAGGATCTGGATTTAAAACTGTTTGTCAGGACCCACCGGGGGCTGGCGCTGACAGAAGCCGGGAAATCGCTGTACAGGGACGCCAAGTATATCATCCAGTACTGTAAGGAATCCGTTGGCCGGGCGAAGAAGGCCATGCAGGAGAAGGATAATATCATCCGCATCGGAACTTCTCCCATGACCCCGGCGGCTCCTCTTGTGCAGGAGTGGGCAAAGGTACAGAAGGAGCACCCGGATATAAAGCTGCAGATCGTTCCATTTATGAACAGCCTGGAAAATGCCAGGGAGATTTTGAAGAATCTGGGGCAGAACATTGACGTGGTGGGAGGTATCTTTGATGAGACCATGCTGAAACTGCGCGGGTGTTCCGGCATGGAGATGTCAAGACAGCAGCTCTGCTGCGCGATGTCCGTGAATCACCGCCTTGCAGACAGGGAGCTTTTGACATTCCAGGATCTGTACGGAGAGAACTTTCTCATGATGCACCGGGGATGGAGCAACTATGTAGATGAGCTGCGGGACGATATCTGGAAAAAACATCCGGAGATCCGGGTGACGGATTTTGATATTTACAGCGTGGAAGTATTCAACCGCTGTGAGAACAGCAACGATATCCTGATGGCAGTCGAGAACTGGAAGGACGTTCATCCGCTTTTGAAGGTCATTCCGGTGGACTGGAAGTACACCATCCCCTATGGGATCCTCTACTCACAGGAACCGTCACCTCTGGTGAAACGTTTTTTAAGAGCCATGGGCAGCCTGGGCGCGCACTGATGAGGCATTGCGGCTAAAATTCCAGCCGGAATGTGCATCCACCGCCTTTCGTATCCTCTGCTGAGAGTTTCAGCTTCTGCACGCCGGCGAGGCTGGCGGCGATAGAGAGCCCCAGACCGAAATGCTCCTTACTGTTTCGGGACTTGTCTTTCCGGTAGAACCGGTCAAAGACAAGTCCCTTTTCTGCGTCTGTGTGGCCGGGACTGTGGTCAATGACCGAGACGCTCACATGCTTCTGGTCGTACTCTGCTTTTATAACAATTTTTTCCCTGTCTCGCGTGCGCGGGGCTGTTTCTTTGTCTGTGCCGGAATGATCTCCAGGGAGTCCGTGAGCAATGGCATTATACAGGAGGATGATCAGGATCTGCAAGCACATATCCTGATCCGCGCAGACGGAGGGAAGGGGCTCCCCAGGCAGTTCCAGCAGGAGGTTTGCACCCCGGGACCGGCAGAGCGGTTCATAGAGTTCCAGCAGGTTCAGGAGAAGCTCGTCGAGCTCAAACCGGGTCTGCTTTATATCCAGGGTCTGGTCGTCTGCGGAAGCCATAAGGAGAAGGCTCTTAATGAGCCTGCCTCCCCGCCGGCACTCGCTTATTATCGTATCCGCAAGCCTGGGGCTGTGCTCAGGAGAGTCCAGGAGCGCGGCGGCGCTTGTCCGTATGACGGCAAGGGGAGAGCGGAGCTCGTGGGAGGCTGCGGCAACAAATCCTGCGCGTATGAGTCTGGTCCGGAAACCGGTCTCATCGGCCAGGAGGATAAGATCATAAGAATCCTTCCCGGCGTAGTACAGGGCTTCAGTGCCTGTATGGCAGCAGTCAGCCGTGTGGTTTCTGGCCGCGAGCTGGAGCTGGAGAGCATGGCAGAGCTCCCGGTCATCTTCGATTACTAATATATGCATGCTGTGTCACCTCTTTCGTTGCAGCGGCATGTGTCCGCAGAGACAGTATAGCAGACAAATCTCAAAGAAATCTTTAAAAATCTGTGTCCGGCTTAAATGTTTTTTTGAGATTTTTCCGCTACAATGGCAGCAGTGTACAAAGAGAGCGCAGGAGAAAGCCTGCCGCCTCTTTGTGCTGATGCTGATAAAATAAGAAAGCAGGAGGTTTTTACTTATTATGAAAAGGATAACGGCAATGATCATGACAGCGGTCCTGACTGTGGGAGCTCTGACAGGCTGCAGTCCGGGCGCGAAAGACGCGGGCAGCGCTGCCAGCGGCAAAGGGCGCTATGTGGAGAAGGACATGGAGCTGCCCCTTGGGGAAGATGAGATCGCTGTGAATTTTACCAGGTCAGGTGAGGGCAATCCGCTTCTCTTCTCATCGGACGCAGAGCAGGTTTTCCGGTATGA
The DNA here is from genome assembly GCA_019118665.1 of Candidatus Mediterraneibacter intestinipullorum. GTDB lineage: Bacteria > Bacillota > Clostridia > Lachnospirales > Lachnospiraceae > Mediterraneibacter > Mediterraneibacter intestinipullorum. Next base: position 39,938 of record DWYM01000037.1, on the reverse strand, counting down.
ATATAAAGAAGACAGCTGGGAGAAGGCGGAGCTTTCGTGGACAAAAGAGCTGATGGCCGACGGCGCAGCTTCCATCGTCGGCGTGGAGGAAACCGGGGACGGAACCCAGTATGTACTGACAATGGATAATGAGACACTGATGAGTACGCTGACGAGAAGGGAAGCCGGAGCAGCAGAAGGAACTCCGGGGGAACAGGTGGATATCCCTTATATGCAGGAGGAAACGGAGTTCGGGTATCCTTATGTCAACGGCATGTTCGTGGATGAAGCTGGGCATATCTGGCTCGGCGATATACTTCAGGTGACGGTGGTGGATGGAGAGACCAGGGAGACCCTTCTGGAGCTTCCGGCGCCCCAGAGTTTTTCTACCACACAGAAGCTGTTTTTCTCCGGGGAGAACGGACAGGTGGCAGTGTGTAACGAAAAGGGGAAATACACGATCTACGATGCAGGGACGCTGGAGGAGACCGGCACTCTCAGTACGGACAGCTCCACAGACGACGGATACGCGCTCTGCCAGAGCGGGGACAACTGGTATCAGATCAGCATTGACGGCATCAGCAGGATGCGATTGGGAAATGACATCGAGGAGATCATCATGGACGGCAACAGCGGTGCCATGGGCTCACCCCTTAATTCGGTCATGGGGATGATCCCCGGAGGAGATGGAGAGTTCTATGCGCTCTATACACAGGCTGACAGCTACACATACAGTCTGGAGCACTATGGATATGACGAAAATATCGCTGCTGTCCCGGAACATACACTGACGGTTTTCGGACTGACCAAAAGCGATACGATCCAGCAGGCAGTTACCCAGTTCCAGAAAGCAAATCCGGACGTAAAAGTAGAGTTTCACACTCTCGGGAAATCAGCGGAAGAAGTCACGTCAGATGATATCCGCACGCTGAATACAGAGCTTCTCAGCGGAAATGGGGCGGATGTCCTTGTGCTGGACGGCATGTCATCGGATTCTTATATAGAAAAGGGAATTCTTGAGGATATCACAGGACTGTCTGAGGATATCCTTGGGGCAGACGACTACATGGAATCCGTGATGAAAAATACAGTGCAGAAAGATGGGAAGATATACGGCCTGCCTGTCAAATTCAGCGTGCCCATCACGTTTGGAAACGAGGCGGCGGTGTCAGCGTTGGGAAGCCTTGACAGCCTGATCGCATATCTTGAGGCAAACCCGGAGACAGACATCTTTGGAGATGCGGGCAGCACATACATAAGGGATGTACTGTTCATGCTTTATCAGGATGAGATCATCGGGGAGGATGGGAAAGTGGATCAGGACGCCCTTTCAAAGCTCCTGGAAGCGGCAGGAAGGATCGTTGAAAATGTAGGATCAGACGAGATAGGCGGCATATACTATAGCGGGGAGGACATTGCCGTATCTTCGCCCTTTGACAATGACAGCGGGCTGGGAGTGGCAGGAAATCCTGAAGCGGCAGCCACGGCGGATATCGGCAACCTGTGGGGGATGATGCTGCCCTATGCGGTGATGCGCCAGGCAGGTCTTACGCCTCAGTCTGTCCAGAAAATGTACCATCCGCTGGGAACTGTGGGCATTAACAGCGGGTCAGAACAGAAGGAACTGGCGGAGGAGTTTGTGCGTTTCCTCTTTGGGACAGAGGTGCAGTCCGCGTCTCTCAATGACGGATTCCCGGTGCTCATATCCGCGCTGGATGCCAAGGTGGAGCAAGCGGCAAATGCGGAAGCCGGTATGGCAGTGGCAGTAGAAGGAGAGGATGGGGCTTCTCTGGAACTTGACGCAGGATATCCGGAAGAAGCGGAAGTACAGGGCTTTATCGAGGTGTGCCACACCCTGGACAAACCAATGGAACAGAACCGGGTCGTATGGAATATTTACCAGGAGGAAGCAGACAAATATCTGGAAAGAAGCGTGGATGCTGATGAAGCTGCGGGAAATATCGCACAGAAGGTGGATACCTACCTGTCAGAATAGGCGGAAGATGTGGAAGGGATACCTGTTTTTGCTCCCCAGCCTGCTGGGGACGGGCGGGTTCGAGTTCCTGCCGTTTCTGGACGTAGTACGCCGGTCCTTTTTGTGGGCGGCGGGAAACGGATTTGTGGGACTGGATAATTACAGGGCAGTGCTGGGGAACGAGGCGTTTCATCTGGCGGTGAAAAATACAGCGGCGTTTATGGCGGTCTGCGTTCCACTGCTCTTATTCCTCTCTCTTGTCACGGCGGTCCTTCTTGAACAGGCGCTGAGGAAAAACCGCCTGTTCAAGACCGGGTTCCTGCTTCCCATGGCGATTCCCGCGGCATCTGCGGTCGTGTTCTTCCAGCTTGTATTTGACCGGAGCGGGTGGCTCAACGGACTGCTCGGGGGGCTGGGAATGGAGGGCCGGGACTGGCTGGCGTCAGACAGCGCTTTCTGGGTGCTGACAGCGTGCTACATCTAGAAGAATCTGGGGTATGATATGATCCTCTGGCTTGCGGGACTGTGCGCCATCCCCCGGAGCAGTATGAGGCGGCAAAGGTGCAGGGGGCAGGCAGGATGGCGTGTTTTCGTTTCATCACCCTGTCCCAGTTAAAAGAGACGGCTTTTGTGACAGCCCTGCTCTCGTTTATCAATGCGTTCCGGGTATTCCGGGAGGCATACCTGATCGCCGGGGACTACCCCCCATGAGGGCATTTACATGATGCGGCATCTGTTTAATAACTTGTTTACGAATCTGGACATACAGAAAACGACGGCTGCCGCTGTTATGCTTGTAGTCCTGATCGGAGGGATATTGATTGGAAATGAGATCTATGCAAAACACCGGGGATAAAGTGATAAAGGCGGGGCTGTTCCTTCTCATTATGGTGTTCCCCTTGTTCATCCTTGTGGCGGACTCCTTTATGGGAAGCCGGGAGCTTACCGAAAAATTCGGTCCGGTGCTGGCGGGGACAAAGGGGATGGCGGAGTTTACCCTGCTTCCCATGTACCCGACTCTGAGAGCCTATGTAAAGCTGCTTTTGGATTCGCCGGAGTTTTTCGTGGCCTTCTGGAACTCGGCACTGCAGACCGTGGCAGTGGTGGCAGGACAGATCTTTGTGGAAGTCCCGGCGGCGTGGGCGTTTGCCAGATATCCTTTTCCCGGAAAGCGGATGCTCTGGTTTCTCTATATGCTGCTTATGATCCTGCCCTTTCAGGTCACAATGGTATCCGGGTATCTTGTGCTCAATGCCGTCGGGCTGATGGACACCCACTGGGCAGTCATCATACCTGGCGTGTTTTCCACACTCCCGGTCTTTATCCTGCGAAAGACCTTCGCTGCCATCCCCCATGAGGTCCTGAAGGCTGCGCAGGTGGATGGGGCAGGGGATCGCGGCGTCAGGAATCCGTGAGTGATAAAGCGATGAAAGGAAAGAAAGGGGCAGAGAAGGGATGAACAGAAGGGATGAACAGAAGGAAAAGGACTGCGCTTCGCGTGCTGGGAGGTTTCTTTGCCATAATGGCAGCTTGTACCGTTCTGCCCGGGACAGCCTCCTCGGTCCTCGTAGCCCGGGTGGAAGTGCTCAATCCCACAGGGGGAGCGCTGACAAATACATGCACAGGCAAGGGCGAAGTGGCGGCTTCCTCCGAGACCCGGATTTTTTTATGGGCGGACCAGCAGGTGGAGACGAGCGTGGCGGCAGGCACATCTGTCGCCAAGGGCGAAACCCTCGTCCAGTTCCGCATGGAATACCTGAAACAGAAAATAGACGCAAAACAGGCGGAGGTTGATCAGTTGGATCTTCAGTTAAAACAGCAGGAGATCTCGGCGGCAGGGACCAGCTATGTCCCTTCCGCGGACAGCGCAGCCCGGTCAGTGGAGGCTGCCCGCGTACAGTTTGACCAGGCATCCCAAAGGGCGGGCCAGGCAAGGGAGGCGTCTGCCGGTCAGGCCCTGACAGAAGCCCAGAACGCCTATGCGGACGCCGCGGCGCAGGACGCGGCACAGGCGGCAAACAACGCCAGCTCGGCAGAGACGGCGCACCTGGCCGCACAGCAGTATCAGATCCAGCTCGATCAGGCCCGGAAAGATCTCGATACGTTAAAGGCGTATCAGGAGGCAGGAGGGAAAATCTGCGCGGAACAGGACTGTGTTGTACTGGAAAACAATGTGGCAGACGGGACCATCACTTCCGGAGCTGAACTGATCGTGACCGGAAGCGGGGGTTGGAAGTTAAAAGGCGCCCTGGATGAGGCGGACAGTAAAAAGCTGGCGGAGGGGCAGAAGGTCAGCATCAGCATGGATGCCGGCGGGCGGTCCCGGGAAGTGACTATTGATTCAACACGGTCAGGCTCTGACGGAAGTGGGGATGGAAACAGTGTTTCAGGCGCCGGGGCAGGTGCGTCCGCATCCACGGACAGCTCCGGAGATGGCGGAACAAAAGGCGGAGGATTCTGGTACAGCTCCCTCCCGGAAGGGATGAGCGCGGGATATGGCGACACCTTTACCTGGAAAGCTCAGATTCCCTCTGCCCGAAGCTATGACTATAAGATCCCTCTGGCCGCGCTGCGGGAGGATACCGCGGGAAATTACTGCCTGATTGTGTCGGAGGCGGCCTCGGCAGTGGCGCATATGGTCTGGCTGAGGGGATATGCCGATTATCTCTCCATAGCGTACCCGGATGCCTCTTTTACAATGGAAAGCTATGACAGCTTTCTGGAGAGCAGGGAGGCGAAAGTCTTTTCTTCTGTGGCCGTGTGGGACTCCCAGGGAGAACAGGCGGTGAGCGCGGAAGCATCAGGGCAGAGTGTCCGGGCAGACATTTACATGATGGGAGGACATCTGCAGGCCGTATTTGGAGATACCCTTTTCCGCGGAAGATATTTTACTGCCGGGGAGGAGGGGGTGTGCCTGATCGACTTAAGGACAGCAGAAGAACTGTTCGGTTCCCGGAACGTAGTGGGGTGCAGCCTGGTCCTGGGCGGGGAGGACTATCGGATCACAGGGCTTGTGGACAGTGGCCGCAAAATCTGTGTGATCTCTCCTGAGGAGGGGGCGTTGTTTCATGGGGTCACGGTCAGAAAACAGACGTCAGAGCAGTCCTCAGACAATGCGAAGGCAGTGCTCTCTGCCTACTTCGGGGGTCTGAGCACACAGGTGACAGACGGACAGCTCTGCTGCCTGATCGGGCTTTTCAGGCTCGCGCTCCTTCTGACCACAGCCTCGGTCGTCCCGGCAGTCCTTCTCATCAAGGTGTCCCGGCGCAGGCTTGCCGGCGCGGCAGTGCTGGCGGCAGGCGTGCTGGCTCTGGCGGTGGTCGTAAGCGGGATGCCGGTGGGGAGTGACTATCTCCCTACATACAGGTCGGATTTTGATTTTTTTACACACCTGTGGACAGAGAAATCCGCGCAGATGGAGCAGCTGCAGAGCCACCAGGAGTTCTGGCACGAAGAGCGGATGCTTCCGTAAATCCTTGATGGCCGGGCTGTCTGCCTTAGTATCAAGTGACAGGAATTAACCGCAAAATTCCTTTTTAATGGCATCAATCAAGACAATTACCCGTTCGTCCTCAATCCGGTAAAACACGTTCGTGCCCTGTTTTTGCGACGAAAGGATACCGAACATCCTCATTTGATTGAGGTGCTGCGACAAAGCCGAAGAAGTAATGTTTGGAGTATACTGATGAATGTCTCCTACGGTGAGCTGTCCGTTGAGCAGGGCGCATAAAATCAGCAGCCGATGCTCATTCGCCAACAGCTTCAGCAGCTCCGCTATCTTCTTTGCACGTTCTTCCATATCCTTTTGCCTTCCTTCCGTTTCTTAATCTGCAAATTCCCTGTGTCATGCTTCCCATCGGGCAGTATACGCACCACGACCGGGGCCGGAACAACACCATTGTCACAAGCCCTAAAACGGTAGAGGTGAGCATAACTCCGAAAAAGCCAAAGGCAAACTGCCCAATCCACGGGGCCACAAAGCTCACGTCTACCCACTGCCAGGGGAGCTTGAACATCCACAAAAGCGTCACAGCCTGCGACAGGGGCGCACCGGTAAATACCCGATAGGTGCTGAATAACATCAAGCCGAACATAACCATAAAGAAGGTCAGAAATCCATAGCGAAACCACGGGCTGCGTAAAAATTTGGGCGGCACCGCATTCCGCGATAATTTCAGCTTTTCTCCTAACAGTCCCAAAAGCTGTCCGCGTCCGCAATAGCGGTTGCAGTAGACTTTGCTCCCGCCGAATATGGCGACAAACAATGGAATACAGAAAAACAGCATCCCCAGCCATGCGAACAGGATATTAAACAGTCCCAAAATCAGGTAGCACAGCTCGACAATCCAAAGATAATCTGACCATTTCTTTCCCTTTGTATTCTTCATTGTGCAGCACTCCTTTCTACCATGTCGATTACCGCCGCAGGACATACCTTCGAGCATTTTCCGCAGCCAACGCATCTTTCTTCGTCAGCATGGGCGGAAATGCCCCATGCAATCTGAATGGCTTCCTTCGGACAGGCACGGACGCAGCAGCCGCAGGCAACACACTCTTTGCCAATCCGGGCAACTCTGGGTGATTTTTCCATAAGATCTCCTCCCAAATCTAATTAAATTAAGTAATTAAGTAATTTCTAATATACTTTAAATACGGTCAATTGTCAAGTTAGTATCCGGAAATATTGGATGATATTTTCCGCAGTGCGATTGGGGACGTAGTGAAATGCGATTTCACTACGTCCCCAATCGCATTTCACTACGTCCCCAATCGTGTTATTTTTCAGCCGGTATAAGATTGCTGACATAGGGGCGCTTCCCTGCCAGCACCTCCCCATAGAATTCCTGTTTCCAGTCAATATAGTCTACACAGCCCTTTAACTCTTCAATTGAAGCGAGAAGGGCCTCTCTTTTTCTTGCAAGCATTTCCTGGCGCTGCGGGATAGTGGATACTCCTTGCAGGCAGAGCTCCAGATATTCTTTCATTTCCTGAATACTCATGCCGCATTTCTTCAGGCAGACAAGATCCTTGATCCATTTCAGGTTTTTATCGTCGAAGACCCTCCGGTTATTCTTGTCGCGTTTTACATTGGGGACCAGACCTTCATTGCAGTAGAATTTTAATGCCTGGTAAGTCATGTCTGTTTCTTTGCAGACCTGCATCATGGTGTACACAGCGGCCGCCTCCTTCAGATTATTTTTAAAAATATTTGATTTTTTTGTGAAAACCCCTTGACCGGTTGTTACAACCGGTTGATACAATCACAGTGTAAACCAAAAGACAGTGAAAAACAAGTATAAAATCAGGAGGTTTTTATCATGAATGAATTTACATTTGCTTATCCCACAAAAGTGTATTTTGGAGAAGGAACTGCGGAGAAAGCGCTGAAGGCTGAACTTGAAAGAGCGGGACAGACGGTCATGCTCGCGTATGGGGGCGGCTCTGTAAAGAGCAACGGCATCTATGATGAGATCAGGGGCATTCTGGAGGAAGCGGGCAAGGAGATCATTGATTTTTCCGGCATCATGCCCAACCCGACTTATGCAAAAGTACAGGAGGGCGCGGCTCTTGCAAAGGAAAACGGCGTTGACTTTATCCTTGCACTGGGTGGCGGGAGCGTGATCGACTGCTGCAAGGTCATTTCCGCACAGGCAAAACTGGAACAAGACATTTGGACCATGGAGTATGCAGATTATAAATTCCCTACAGACGGGCTTCCAGTGGGGGCGGTGGTCACAGCATCGGGCACCGGCGCGGAGATGAATTCCGGCGCGGTCATTACCTGTGAAGACAAGAACTGGAAGGGCCCCATTCTCGGAACTGCGCCGGTGTTTGCGGTTCTGGATCCGTCCTACACGGCATCTGTCCCGAAAATGCAGGTGCTCTCCGGCGCGTTTGACACGCTCAGCCATGCAATGGAAACGGATCTGGGCAACTCTGATAAGGACAATGTATCCGATGACGTGGCGCTGGCAGTCATGCGAAATACAGTGGTCAATATGAGACGGCTTCTGACAGATATCAATGATATGCAGGCGAGAGGCAATCTGATGTGGGATTCCGCCATGGCGGAAAACGGCATCCTGAAGGTGGGGCACCTGACGGATTTTCAGGCGCATCAGATCGAGCACCAGCTCGGGGCATATACAGACTGCAACCATGGGCAGGGGCTGGCGGTCATTCATCCTGTGTATTACCGCCATATTGTAAACGACGCCAGGGAGAAATTCACTCGTTTTGCAAAAGAAGTATTCGGGAAGGACACAGCTGAGGAAGGGATCGAGGCTCTTGCAGCGTTTATCAAAGAGTGCGGGCTGCCGACAAGGCTATCGGAACTGAGGTCAAAGACAGAGATCACGCCGGAGTTGCTACGCAGCATCGCAGATACAAGCAATATCATTAAATGCGGTCCCCGGGAGCTGACAAAGGATGAAATCTATGACATCCTGACAGAGTGCATGTGACCGGGAGGACAGAGCAGATGAGACCGAGAAAAGGGCTGATTCCAGCGGTCATAGTCATTGTTGTCGTTATTCTTTTGTTTCTCGATTATAATATGTTCCGCTTTCCGGCAAGACTGAGCAGCGGCTCCACACTTGAGATGTCTGTCTTTACAGAGCAGGTGGACCTGGAGGCTGTGATGGAAATGATCCGGGGGCTGGATTATGTGAACAGTCTTGAATTGTTTCTGATAGGAACAAGTCAGGACGGTGCGCGCGAATGAACTGTTCCAGAGCGCGGATGAGATGCCGGACACATATTATTTTATGTGGATGGATGTGGGAAGGGCTTATTTTGAACCCCTGATCGGATATGATATTTATGTGGACGCAGCGGGCTATGAGAAGGATGTGCTGCTGCTCCCCGGAGATGAGGACAGCATTGTGCCGCTGTCTTATTCAGAACAGGCACTGGAAGTGTATCCCTCAGCGGAGCTGAAAGTAATCCGGGGAGCGGAGCATGGTTTCTACGGCGCAGATGAACAGCTTGCCGTGGACTACATCCTGGAGTATCTGGAGGCGCACCGGATTTAAAAGAATTCAATAAAATGATCAGATTATAAACAATCGCATGAAAAGGAGCGGATGATATGAGAAAAAGAAAAGCAGCATTGGTCCTCTGCGCGGCGGCAGCGTTATCCCTGGCGGCGTGCAGCAGCCAGGAAACAGGAGAACAGACTTCTTCATCACAGACACAGACCACCGGAGGGGCTGCCGGAACGGATGGAACAGATACGGCGGGCAGCGGAAGCACGTCTGTATCCGGCGGCAGGATTTTGATCGCATATTTTTCTGTGCCCGAGACAGATGGAGTGGATACGGAAGCCAGTGCAAGCCGTGTGTCAGCGGACGGCGAGGTCATGGGAAATAATGAATACATTACCCGACTGATGCAGCAGGAGACAGGAGGAGATCTGTTTGCCATCGAAACTGTGCAGGAATACCCGGGTACTCACGATGACCTGCTGGATTTCGCTTATAACGAGATGCTGGACGACGAGAGACCGGACCTCGCATCCCAGATCCAAGTTCCAGGCAGCTATGATGTGATCTTCCTAGGATACCCGAACTGGAACGAAGACCTTCCCATGCCGCTGTACACCTTTTTGGAGGAATATGATTTCAGCGGGAAAACGATCATTCCGTTTACCACGCACGGAGGCAGCGGTTTTTCTAGGACCATACAGACGATTGCGGATATGCAGCCGGATGCAGCGGTCGTGGAGGACGGACCTTCCATTTCCCGAAATGATGTGGGAGACGCCCAGGGAGATGTATCGGACTGGATCGCCGGACTGGGGCTGGCGTCTGAGTAAAAGATGTGAAAAGGAGAGAATGATGAAAGGAAGAAAGAAAATAGCTGTGCTCATTAGTTCGGCGGTACTGGCGGTATCCATTGGAGCCTGCGGCAGCATAGCGGGCAGCCTGGGCGCCGGAAGCGTGGGCAGAGGGAGTGCAGATACTGGCAGTGCAGATGCTGAAAGTACGGATATAGAAAATATGGGCGCAGACAGTGAGGCTGTAGATACAGAAACACAGGGAAATATTCTTGTCGTTTATTTTTCTTATACAGGAAATACAGAAGAAGTGGCGCGGCAGATCGCGGAAGATGCCGGAGGAGATCTGGTCCGGATTGAAAGGACTGTACCCTATGATGATGTGCAGACAGAGGGAGAAGATGAGCTTGAGAGCAATGCCCGGCCGGAGATAACAGTGGAGCCTGACAGCATTGATGGATATGACACGATTTTTGTCGGGTATCCGATCTGGTGGGATGAGACTCCCATGGTGATCTCCACATTTTTAGAGTCCTATGATTTCAGCGGGAAGACCATTGTTCCGTTCTGTAGCAGTTCGTTCGACTCCATTGACAACAGTCTGCACATATTCGGCGAGCTTGCCCCTGATGCGGTGATGGCAGAAGGGCTGACAGCGAATGATGATACAGACATCGGATCATGGCTGGAGCGTCTGGGAGTGGCAGCGATCCGGTGAGCAGGGGAAGTATTGGGCGTCCTGGAATGATAAGCGAATTTTTTGGCTGAGGTATGTTCTGGTTGACAGAGCACAGGAAACATGCTATAGATTAGTTATAGCTAACCAATGCGGTGAAGGAGGGAATATCATGGAGGAATACTTTGGGCTGCTGTGGCGTTCCCCTCTGTTTGAATCCATGGATATGGAGGGATTACGGCATGTTCTGCACTGCCTGGAGGCCTATGTGAGCACGGTTGGAAAGGGAGAGATCGTCTATCATTACGGTGACAGGATTGTCTGGTCAGGCATTGTTCTGGAGGGAAAGGTGGCGCTGATCGCGCCCGGCAGCAATGGGGAGGAGTCCGGCATCCGTCTGGCGGTTCCTTCGGCTGTTCCCACTCCTGCCTGCAGAACCAGCCTTCTCAGGTCACAGTGGTGGCGCGGAAAAGAACGAAGATCCTCTTACTGAAGCTTTCAAAGCTGCTGCGGCGGGAGGCTATGGGCTGCCGGTACGCCTCTCTGGTGACGGCAAACCTGCTGAGGCAGACTGCGGCCGCAAATCTGCCCCAGGGGCGCAGAATCCATGTGATGAGCCAGAAGTCCATCCGGGATAAGCTTTTGCTTTTTCTTAAGCAGAACCGGGAAGAAAGGAATGATATCCTGCTGACCATGAACCGGCAGGAGCTGGCGGATTATCTGGGGACGGAGCGCAGCGCCCTTTCACGCGAAATGGCGCGGATGAAGAAGGAGGGACTGATCGATTACTGCCGCAATGAAATAAAAATTCTCGGGGAAAACTGATTTTGGTTGCGGCTGCAACTGAAATTTTACTGCAGATACTTTATACTGTTCCGTGAGTTAGATAAAGCTAACCCATGGAACTTTTTTTGTTTTGCAGAATTTTTCTGTACAGACGGTCATTTATGAGGAAGGAGACATTATGAAAAAAAGATGGAGAGGTACAGCGGTTCTGTTGGCCGCCGCCCTGCTTCTGGGCGCCTGCGGTACGGCAGACAGTACAGATACGGCAGAAAATGCCGGGAATACAGCGAGTCTGTGAAGAGGAAGAGACGGCGTCCGGGGAGGAACAGGGCGGGACGCACATCGTGGTGGACCACGCAGGCAATCAGGTGGAAGTGCCGGATCAGATCGATCGTGTCGTGATCGACCAGATTCCCATTCTGTCAACTTATATGGCGTATTTTGAGGGCTCGGCTCCCTATATCGTCGGATACTGCGGCTCGTTCAAGGATACGATTAATGAAACTGTGCTGAAAAATATTGCGCCGGAACTTCTGGAATCCGAGGAAACCGTGTATGCACAGTCGGATCTGAATATTGAGGAGATCATGAAGCTGGAACCGGACATCATTCTTTACAATGCCAATAACGCAGAGCACGCGGAGATTCTGAAGGCAAGCGGTATTCCAGCCGTAGGCTTTGCCACCATAGGCGCGGAAACGCCGGCGGATCCGTTGGAGCGGTATGAGGAATGGCTGCGGCTTCTGGAGGATGTTTTCGGAGAAGATGGGAAGATGGACAGCTTTTTGGAGAGGGGAGATGAAATCGTGGCGGACGTGAAAGCCCGCATAGCAGCAATCCCGGAAGTGGAGAGACCGTTTTCTATTATTTTGTATCAGGTTTCAAAGGGCGTGCCCCAGGTAGCCGGACAGGGTGTGTTCGGGTATTACTGGCTGGAACATTTGGGCGTGCAAAATGTGGCGAAAGATGCCTAGGGCTTTGCCCAGGTACGCTTTGAGCAGATCTATGCCTGGGATCCGGAAGTTATGTTCCTGAATGGTCCGGGCCTTATGAAGCTGACAGTACAAGATATTATGGACAATACAGTAGAGGGAGCGGATTTCTCGACGATTCAGGCGGTGGAGAACGGACGTGTCTATGATACGACGCTTGGAATGTGGAACTGGTTCACGCCAAACCCGGATGGACCGCTGGTGCTGGCATGGCTGGCCTGCAATGCTTACCCGGAAGCTTTTGCGGATTATCCCCTTGAGGATACGATCCGTGGCGATTACAATGAGTTCTATGGATATGAAATAACAGATGATGAATTGGAGGGAATGCTTCAGTTGCAATGAAAAACAGTTTTTGGATTCGGAAAAATCATTTTATCCTGGCGGCAGTGATCTGCATGATCCTGCTGCCGGTAGCAGCGGCGCTGATCTGCATGTGCATCGGAAGGATGTCGCTTCCTGTGCAGGAAGTGATACGGACGCTTGCGGGCGCTCTGTTCCATGGAAAGACAGGCAGCCAAAATTATTCCATCATCATGAATCTGGGGCTGCCCAGAATCCTGATGGCAGTCATCATAGGCGCGGGTCTGACCTGTGCCGGAGATACCTTTCAGGCGCTGTTTTCCAATCCTCTTGCGACGCCCGACATTCTGGGTGTGTCCAGCGGGACCTGCGTGGGAGCGATTCTGGCGATCCTGATGTCCAGAAGCATTCTGGAAACCCAGCTCATTGCCCTGGTTTTCAGCCTGGCTTCCGTGTGGATCACGCTCCGGCTCGCGCGAAATAGGGAAAGTCAGTCCATCGTGTTTCTTGTGCTGGCCGGCGTCATTATTTCCTCGTTATTTGATGCGGTGGGTTCTCTGCTGAAATATACGGCGGATCCGATGAATGAGCTGCCGGAGACCACCTACTGGCTGATGGGAAGTTTTACAAGCGCGTCCTATAAGGAAATTCTGATCGGCTCTCCGCTGATTTTAATCGGCACTCTGATCATTTATCTGCTCCGATTCCGGCTGAATATTCTGTCTCTGAGTGAAGATGAGGCGAAAGCAAGCGGCATCGATTTGAAAAAGACAAGACTGATTTTTATTCTGGCTGCGACGATGATCACGGCGTCCTGCGTCTCTATGTGCGGGCAGGTCGGCTGGGGAGGGCTTCTGATTCCGCACTGTGCGAGAATGCTGACGGGCAGTAACAACCACTTTGTAATTCCGGTCAGCATCAGCCTGGGGCCCAATGGCATTGGAAAGACGACGCTTTTAAAGTGTATGGTGGGACTTCTGAAATGGAAAAGCGGACGCTCCATTTTGGACGGCCGTGATATTGACACGCTATCCTCCAGACAGATCTGGTCCAGGATCTCCTATATTCCACAGTCCCATGGTTTTGCCTTTTCCTTTACCGGATTGGAAATGGTTATGCTGGGGCGGAGCGCCCATCTGGGAGTTTTTGAGCAGCCCGGATCTAAGGAGCTTATGATCCTCGATGAGCCGGAGACAGGACTTGATTTTCACAATCAGATTCTGATCCTGGACATGATAGAAAGGCTGTCTCACGATGAGGGGATCTGTGCGGTGATGAACACCCATTATCCGACAAATGCGCTCTCTGTATCGGACTACGCATTTATGCTGAACAATGAGGGGGGCTTTCTGTATGGACCTACAGGAGAGGTTTTGAATGAGGAAAACATTTCCCGCTCCTTTGAGGTACATGTGGCAGTCAATGAATTTCAGTACAGGGGGAAGACGGTGAAAAGCATTGTTCCCATCTCCCTGGCGGAGGAGAAAGGAGGATAAAAGTGAAGGATTTGGAAGAAATTTTCGGAAGGACAATGGAACACTATCGGCGGTATCAGGAGGAGATGCCTGTGCTGCAGGAATTTATCATGGGATACCGCTGGCTGACGGCGGTCGACACGAAAGGACGGCTTTCACAGGCCCTCAGGGTTGGCCGGGAAAAGCCGCGGGAACAGTACGAGAGAGTGTTGCGCCCTTTGATCGGAAAGACAGCAAAATACTGCCTGGAGCAGTTGTTTGCCTGGGGAGATCCAGAATTTCGCACGATCGCAGTAAGCCTCCTCAATCTGCTTGGAAAGCCTTTCAATACGCTGGAGAGACTGGCAGACCGGGGAATACAAAGGAGCGAGGGGGCTGCGTTTTGCATATGACGATCAGGGGAAAAAGGCCGGAGTCATCGGATATGGGCTTTTCAACGATTTCTTTTTCGGAAAATGCGCGGAGTTTCATGCCTTTGATTTCCGGGGGCCGAAGGGAATCCTGAGCGCCCGGATCAAAGAGCGGGAGACGAAGATATATCCGGAAGGAATCTGCTGGCATCTGGGGGCGAGCGCTCTGGAGTTCCCGGAGGCACTTGGAGAGCTTGACATTGTTGTCATGACAGGCTACACGATCGTGAACGACACCTACCGGGACATCCTGAAGGCCTGCAAAAAGGCCCAGATCCGCAGAATCTATGGGCCAAGCTGTGAGCTCTGCCCCGAGTATCTGTTTGATCTCGGATACAATTATATTTTTAGCGCTTCCGTAAATAATAAAGAGGACTATTTAAAAGAGGTCTTTGCTCCTCTGCCTGAGGGCAACGACTTGTACTATATGGACACATATGAGCTGGCAAGGAGGTAACTCAAATGGAGCACAGAGTATTCAAAATAGAAGAGGAACACAGGCCAAAAGCAGCTCTGACGATCTCTACGGACGCTTGCCTGGGCGGGGCAGAAAGGGTACATTTCTTTTCACTGGGACCTCATACAGATATTAGCCCGGAGCGGTACGACTGTCCGGCTATTTATATCGGGGCGGGAGGCCAGGCGGATTATGCGCTGGGATATGGTCGTGAGCAGGAGGACCGGGGCGAAGCCTCTTTTTTTCCGGTACGGCTGGAGAAGGGCGGGGTATTGTTTGTTCCGGGCGGAATACTCTGCGGAATGAAAGCCCGGGAAATGGGTTTTGTATATACAGAAATTTTAATGGAAAAGGAGACGAACATGAACGAAATTTTAAAACCGGCAGAGGTATTCTGCCTGAAAGATCTGATTGATTACGAAAAGGGCAGCATTGCAAATATGGATCTGGCATCCGGCAGCGGCGTGAAGCTGATGATCCTGTCCTTTGACGAGGGCTGCGTGCTCTCCGAGCACCGGGCGCCCGGCGATGCCCTCCTGTTTGCGCTGGAGGGCAAGGCCGTGATCGGTTATGAAGGCAAGGACTATGCTATCCGCGAAGGGGAGAATTTCCGGTTTGACAAGAACGGTCTGCACAGCGTAAGAGCAGACGGCCGCTTTAAGATGGCCTTGCTTTTGATGCTGGAAGGATAGATGAAAAAAATATCCGTGTCAACTTATGGAGTACCGGAGTGAATTTCACAGGATATAAATTTTAAAAATAATATATAGGGCCAGCGGTAGAACAACCGCTGGCCCTTGCAGTTGTAACCTGTGAGTATACACTGCAAAACTTATTGATACTTCTGCATTTTACGAACTAAGGCTTATAATACAGGCAGACCAGGAAGTCCGGTCACCTATTAAAGAAGTCAGATTAGTTTTACTTATCAAATATCGAAGAAACTGAAAATGATGATTTTTCCTGTTTGATTACAATAATAAGGTAAGAGCACACAAAGGAGGATAAAAGATGAGAACAAGAATTTTAGGGAAAGATCTGGAGGTGTCCGCCATCGGGCTGGGATGCATGGGCATGAGCCATGCGTATGGTCCGGCGGCTGACAGAAAGGAAATGACGGAGCTGCTCTCCAAAGCTGTGGATAAAGGCTATACCTTTTTTGACACAGCGGAGGTCTACGGCACCCCCCCCCCCCGAAAATCCTCATGACAACGAGGAACTGCTGGGCGAGGCGCTGAAACCGTACCGGGACAGGGTCGTCCTGGCGTCCAAGTGCGGGATAAGGTTTGATGAGGATTCCACTGAGATAAATATACCCCTGATCCCGGACGGCAGGCCGGAGACCATCAAAAGGTCTGTGGAAGGGTCTCTGAAACGTCTCCGTACAGATCATCTGGACCTGTACTATATTCACAGGATCGACAGGAATGTCCCCATTGAGGAGACTGCCGGGGCGATGAAAGAGCTGATCGGTGAGGGAAAGATCACTCACTGGGGCATCTCCGAAGCGGATGAAGAGACATTAAGGCGCGCTCATGCGGTCTGTCCGGTCACGGCAGTGCAGAACCGCTATTCCATGATGTACAGGGATTATGAAGCGCTCTTCCCGGTACTGGAGGAGCTTCAGGTCGGATTCGTTGCCTTCTCCCCTCTGGCAAATGGATTCCTGTCTGCAAGGTATGATAAGGATTCCAAATTTGCGGAAGGGACGGATTATCGCAGCGTGATGCCCCAGTTCTCTCCGGAAGGAATGGATAAAAACCGGGAACTGATCGGGCGTCTCACAGCCATGGCGGACCGGAAAAAAGCGACGCCCGCACAGATCTCCCTGGCGTGGATGCTGGCGAAAAAGCCGTGGATCGTACCCATACCTGGCACAAGAAAATACAGCCGTCTGCTTGAAAACGCACAGGCGGCGGATGTGGAACTGACGGAAGAAGAAGTACAGGACCTGGACCAGATGCTGGATACAGTACCCGTATCGGAAGTGTTCGGCGGCTCAAAGATATCAGATAAGAAATCAAAGTCGAAGCGTTCATTCTGCACGAGGAAATAGGACTGGGGCATTTTTTGCTCCGGCAGGCTGCGCCAAAAACCGATATCCGCGTACAGCAGCATATTTTCCCCATTCATTTCCTTCATATACAGGCCGTGCCTGTCGGCAAAATGATGAGAGGAAGGCAGCGCAAAAAACAGGGTCTCTGAGCCGGATTCAATGGAGACCAGAGATTCATCGTCCGGCTTATATGGGAGGATGATGATCTGGTAAAGTCCTGTTTTTAAGCCTTCAACAAGAGGAACGCAGTCCTTGCACTCTGAAGAAATGGTCATGCCGGGATAGAGACGCGCTGCATTCTGGACTGCTGTGATGAGGGGCATGGGCGCACAGGAACCGATGGAGATCGTGTGGCTTGCCCGGTCGAATGAACGCACTTTGTCCAACATGTTCTGAGCCTGGTCCAGTACTTTTTGGGCGTACTCTGCCGCCAGGATGCCGTTCTCGTTGAATTCCAGCCTGTTTTTTGACCTCATGAACAGGGAAACGCCAAATTCAGATTCCAGTTTCTGCATAGAGCGTGTCAGTGTGGGCTGGGACATGTGGAGTTCGTCGGCAGCCTTAGATAAGGTTCCGTGCTTTGCAAAAGCCGTAAGCTGTTCAAGCTGGTACAGTTCGATCATAGTATATCCGCTCCTTTCGTGACGGTTCAGTATTCATATACAGAATAGCACATTTCGGGATTCATATTGTACTTTTTTCAATCTATTTTTTATAATCAGCACAGAAAGAAAAGAGGAGGACAATTACTATGGAATATGCAGTATTAAACAATGGAGTAAAAATGCCGATGGAAGGATTCGGAGTCTTTCAGGTGCCGGACCAGGCAGAGTGTGAGCGGGCAGTGCTGGACGCCATCGCGAGCGGTTATCGTCTGATCGACACTGCGGCTGCCTACATGAATGAAGAGGCTGTGGGAAAAGCCATCGCGAAATGCGGTGTGCCTCGCGAAGAACTGTTCATCACCACAAAGCTCTGGGTACAGGATGCGGATTATGAGTCAGCAAAACACGCGATCCAGACATCACTTGACAAGCTGGGGCTGGATTATCTGGATCTGTATCTGCTCCATCAGCCCATGGGAGATTACATCGGCGCATACCGTGCCATGGAGGAAGCGTACAAAGAAGGAAAGCTCAAGGCCATCGGCGTATGTAACTTCTATCCGGCGCGGCTTGCGGATCTGTGTGAGACAGTGGAAGTGACGCCGGCAGTCAATCAGGTAGAGCTGCATCCGTTTTTCCAGCAGGAAGACGCCCTTGCCCTGATGAAAGAATACGGTGTGCAGCCAGAGGCATGGGGACCGTTTGCCGAAGGAAATCATGGGATTTTCACTCATCCGGTCCTGACAAAGATCGGTGAGAAATACGGAAAGAGCGCTGCCCAGGTGGCGCTGCGCTGGAATGTACAACGTGGGGTGACTGTCATCCCGAAGTCCGTACACAAGGACCGCATGGAACAGAACATGGATATCTGGGATTTTAAACTCAGCGATGAGGATATGGCAGAGATCGCGAAGCTGGATCTGGGTCACAGCGAGATCGTCAACCATGATGATCCGGCGTTTGTGAAGATGCTCCACACAATGAAAGTCCACGACTGACATAAAAGGAGGTCGTTGACTGATGATCTTCTATTTTACAGGGACCGGGAACAGCCTCTATGCGGCAAAGCAGCTGGATACGGAGCTGTTCAGTATTCCCCAGGTCATTCATAAAGAACAGCAGGTTTTTGAAGCGGAAAGCATTGGGATCGTCTGCCCGGTATATGGTCATGAGATGCCTGGCATGGTAAAGGATTTCCTGAGGAGAGCAGAGTTTCACACAGGTTATCTCTACCTGGTCCTGACATACGGCAATATGCATGGAGGCGCCGCTGAGCTGGCGGAGCAGGAGCTTCTGGCTGTCGGAAAAAGGGCTGATTATATCAATACACTCAAGATGGTGGATAATTTTCTGCCCAGCTTTGATATGAAAGAGCAGATTGCCATTGAACCTGAGAAAAA
Source organism: Candidatus Mediterraneibacter intestinipullorum (assembly GCA_019118665.1). Classification (GTDB taxonomy): domain Bacteria; phylum Bacillota; class Clostridia; order Lachnospirales; family Lachnospiraceae; genus Mediterraneibacter; species Mediterraneibacter intestinipullorum. The sequence goes on along the minus strand of DWYM01000037.1, from coordinate 21,047 downwards.
GGTGGAGGAGCAGATCACCGGGATAAAAGCGGATATTAATTCCCATAGAAAATGGATACAGCCCGCCTCAGAGGCGGACAGGGAACGACACAGACAGTTTCTTGCCCGCCAGGCCGGGAATCCTGCAGGACTGTGGGAACATGTATACAAAGTGACGGATGATTGTATCGGCTGCGGGATCTGCACGAGAGTCTGTCCGGCAGGATGTATTCACTTAGAAAAACAGAAGGCAGTCCATACGTTGGAAAACTGTCAGATATGTATGGCATGTATCCATCACTGTCCGAAAAACGCGGTCCGCCTGACGATTCCTGAGAAGAATCCGGAAGCACGTCATCACAACGAACATATCCGTCTCACAGAGATCGTGCAGGCCAATGACCAGCATGTAAGTTTATAACAGGAGGTATGAGCAATGGCATCCATACGCAAAGGAGAGCCATGGATACAGGAAAAGGATCCCATGATCCGGAAGCTCCGGGAGTTGGAGAGAACCTTCTGAGGGTATATAAAATACATGACTGATTGACAGGACGCCGGAACAGCAGTATAATTTATTTGTAAATTATTTAAAAATAAACTATATTTCGAGAGGGAAAGATGAATTATTCGCTGGATACATTACTGTACGGCATGCAGTTCAGGAGGCTTTTGGAGAAAGAGATGCAGCCTCTGGAAACACAATACGGTCTGCAAAAGATCGACATACAGATCCTGCTCTATCTGAAGCATGCCGGAGGACAGAATACGTCGAAAGATATCATGCAGTTGAACATGTTTACCAGAGGGCATATATCTCAGTCGTTGGGCCGGCTCCAGAAGAACGGTTATATCGGGATGGTCCAGGATCAGGATGACAGGCGGTGTACACATAATTATCTTACAGAGGATGCGGCGCCTGTGATCCGGAAGATCGAGAGGATTTCCAGAAAGATCAGGGAGATCGTCCTCGAAGGGGTGACGGAAGAAGAGCAGCGGGCGCTGGGATCAGCCGCTGAAAAAATGAATCGCAATATAAATAAGGTTTTGTAAACAGAGACAGGTGTTCCTTCTCAGGCACAGGGCGCTCCGCATACAGCACAGAGCGCCTTATCCTTCTGAAAATAGTATAAAATTAAAGTATTTATAAATACATAGCAGAAAGGCGGGACAGATCATGGGGAAGGTCATTATTTTTTACGATGATACAAAGGCAAGCTGCTGCCGGTGGATCGGCAGATTTGAAGGACATGAAAATGTGGAATGCAGGAAAGCGTCCGATTATGCGGAAAAGAGGATCATTTTTGCCACAGGCGCCAGGGTCGGACTTGTGTTTGAGAGCCAGAATGGGAAAGTGCCGTATGCTCTCTCCCATATCATATGGAGGATGACTGCGGACAAAAAGGAAAAACACATGATACTGGTGACAGGGGGCAGACGCGAACTGAAAGCGATCCGGGCGGCAGAGACGGATATGGAGAAGAGAGGTTATTACATAGGGAACATCTATATCCGCTATATGTTTGACAAATATAAGGTGAAAGAGGAGAAAGCCGTGGAGTGGATACTGGATGACATGGAGACCGGGCAGGCAAAGGATAATGCGGAAAAGAAATACAGCAATATGCCCCGGCGAGAACTGAAAAAAGCCCTGCGGAGAGAATTCAGGGAATACAGAAAGTTTCAGCGGGATTATAACCGGTGAAGTCGGCAGTGTTATTCATGTGAGGTATGTCATAGTATTTAATATAAGTATTAGACATGTACTGACGATGTCACTAAAATAAATAAAAAAGGAGATCGATAATATGAGCGACACATTGACAGTATATTTTTCGGCAAGCGGTACGACGGCAAGAGCGGCAGCGAATCTGGCGAAGGCGGCAGGAGCGGATCTGTATGAGATCAGACCTGCTGTACCTTATACGCAGGCGGACCTGAACTGGATGGATAAGAAGTCGCGCAGTTCCGTGGAGATGAACGATCCCGCATTTCGTCCGGAGCTTGCGGATAAAGACGCGGATATCGCCGCATATGACAGAATACTGCTCGGTTTTCCTATCTGGTGGTATGTGGCTCCGACTATCATCAATACATTTCTTGAAAGTTATGATTTCACCGGCAAAGAGATCATTCTTTTTGCCACATCCGGGGGAAGCGGTTTCGGAAAGACAGTGCAAGCCCTCGCTCCAAGCTGCCCGGGAGCGCATATCAGGGAAGGCAGGCTGCTGAATGGAGATGTGTCTGTAGATGCATTGAAGAAATGGATCTCGCTTTATTTATCGGCCTGTCCGTGAGCATAGTCAGCGGTTTTTCCCTCAAAGATAAGACAATGGCTTAACGTACGGTAAAAATCAAAAGGACGTATGTTGCAGGAAGGCTGCCCCTCGAACAGATCCAGGTCGCTTTTTTTCAAAACTTCAGCAACCCACTGGGAACAGAAAAAGGAGTTCTCCGCATGGACTCCCCTGCCGAGAAAGAGCATGCTGATCAAGCCGGGATAATTGTATTTCAGATTATGGGCATTGAGCCAGTATGAGTTCATATGCTCTGACAGACGGCTGTACTGCCGGGGCGTTACCGCGATCTGCATGACCGCGATCCTGCTGCGCTCCGGGTACAGTGTGAACATCCCTGCGCGGATGTTTTCCCGGATCAGCCCGGATATGAGCGGGTTGTTCATCCGCTTGCGCGCGAAGGACATCATATTGCGCAGATCAGGCTCCAGTGAGAGCGATACATGGGAGTATGAATCCCCCTCGTATCGGTTCCAGAATCTCATTCTTGCCCTCAGCAAGATCAATTTCCCTATAAATGTATTTGTGTAGCTGGTGACAATATAAATGTACTTTGTACGTTCATCTGTGCAAGAAGTCATGATCCTGGTCCTTCGTTTGAATCAAAGCTAAATGGGATATGTCATCGCCGTGTTTATTTTTCTGTTTACTATCATAATAGTAAAGGGAAAAGCCCGACTCGTCAAGAAGACATTTTGGGAAAAGTCCTGCGCGGATTTTGGGAAAAGCCCTGCCCGGAGAGAGATAACCCCTGTTTCCGGCGATGCCGGGCAGGAAAGCCGGTACACATGATATGCTCTTAAGGCATAAAGAGATATGAAAACAGGGTATTTGCTATACAGCAAGCCCTGTGTCAAAATAAGATCAGAACTGTTGATATACCAATGTATGAAAGGAAAGGATCTGATGATATGAAGTATATAAAATTAGGCAACTCTGATCTGAGTGTTTCCCGCATCTGTATGGGATGCATGGGATTTGGCGATGCGGCAAACGGACAGCATACATGGACTATTGATGAGGAGCATACTCGCCAGATCATCCGACATGCGCTTGAAGCGGGGATCAATTTTTATGACACCGCCATTGCGTACCAGAGCGGGACGAGCGAACAGTATCTGGGGCGGGCGCTCCGTGATCACGCAAAGCGGGATGAGGTCGTTGTCGCCACGAAATTCCTTCCCCGCACTGTGGAGGAGATCGAAAACGGCATCCCCGCACAGCAGCATATCGAGCGGATGATCGATAAAAGCCTGGAGAATCTGGGTATGGACTATGTGGACCTGTATATTTACCATATGTGGGATTATGCGACGCCACTTTACGACATTATGGAAGGGCTGAATCATGTGGTAAAGGAAGGGAAGGCAAGGTACATCGGGATTTCCAACTGTTATGCGTATCAGCTTGCAAAGGCAAATGCACTGGCGGAAAGAGAGGGCTTTGCGAAGTTTGTATCCATACAGGGGCATTACAATCTGATCTTCCGGGAAGAAGAGCGGGAGATGGCGAAGCTATGCCGGGAGGATAACATTGCGATGACGCCGTACAGCGCGCTGGCGGGAGGGAGACTGTCCAAAGCTCCGGGCGAAACTTCCAGGAGGCTTGAGGAAGACGACTATGCAAGGTTGAAATATGGTGGGACGGCTGAGGAAGACGGAGTGATCATATCACGCATACAGGAGCTTGCTGCCAAGCGGGGTGTGTCCATGACGGAAATCTCTCTGGCATGGCTTTTGACCAAGGTGACGTCTCCGGTAGTGGGAGCGACAAAGCTGTCCCACGTTGACGGTATGGCAAAAGCAGTAGATATCTGTCTTACAAAGGAGGAGATCCATTATCTGGAGGAACCGTATGTCCCCCACAGACTGGTGGGCGTCATGGCGCAGAATACGGCGGCGCAGGCGAAAGAAAAGCATGTCTGGTCCACTGGCAGCCAGGCCATATAGACTGGAAAAGGGGGGGAGTTTAGATCAGAGAAGGGGCGCGCTCCGGGGACGGAAGAAATAATTGAAAAAATATCCGTGAAATCCTGCTCATTTTTTCAGTCATAAAAGATAGTTTTGAGGAAAGTGACTTATCTGAATATTCTTTTCGATAGATAAGCAGGCGGTTGTGTGATATACTATGAATGAACAGAAAGCGGAATCTCTGATAAGTTTTTTGAAAGGATGTGAACTGGATGATCAACAATGAGATCAATGCAATTAAAGACAGAATCTGTATGACTATCATGCCGAAACGAATCTATCTGTTCGGTTCCTTTGCAAAAGATACCTATAATGAGGATAGCGATTATGACTTTTATGTTGTTGTTCCTGATGATGCCGGGAATAAAATAGAACTGTCCCAGAAAGCATATAAATCCCTTCGTGGAGTTCGGAAACGTCCGGTAGATATTGTTGTGGGCTATGAATCGTCTTTTGATGAAAGGGCGAAAGAGAATACCCTTGAAAAGGTCGTAAAGCAGGAGGGCGTGCTGTTATATGAAAAATGAAAAAACTTTGAAAGAGTGGATGGAGTTTGCCAGGATGGATTTCCTTGCGGCGAAACATCTGTATGAGCATATGTATCCGAAACCGCTGGAGATTATTTGTTACCATTGCCAGCAGGCTATAGAAAAGCTCCTGAAAGGTGTTTTGATTTCCAGAGGCGTTACGATTGAGAAGACACATGATCTCGGTTTGTTAGCAGAAATGTTGCAGGAATATACAGAAGTGGATGAAAAATATCTTGAAATATGTGATGATCTGACGCCTTATGGAGTAAAGATCCGATATCCTCAGGAATTGTATGATTGGCTGTTGACACTTTTACAGGCTGAAAAGATGAATTTGGATGCCATAGAAGAGCAAGAAGACTCAGGGGAAGGAAATTATTCTTGATATAGGGTATATATTTTTTTAGTGCCATTTAAAGTGCCAAAAGGTGTTTTTAAATGGCACTTTGAAGGATATTTTGCGCCGTTTTTCTTTTAGGAAACAGTAAAGAACAGAATATTTTGGAAACAGGGCAGGGCGTTGTACCCTGCCTTTTTTGCGCAAATGCCAGAGAAAAAACACGCAAAGCATAAAGTTTCTCATTTTCAGGCATCCTAATGATACTGAAGATGCAGAGTTTTATATATGTGCGGAGGCATTGTGTGAATGGAGGACTTATCCAGGGTGGAGCAAAGTTTCACAGAAGCGATAAAAAACAGAGACTTTTACGTCTGGTACCAGCCACAGATCGACATGAGGACAGGCAGTTCCAGGGGAGGCGAGGCGCTTGTCCGGTGGCAGAGGAAGGACGGAGCGCTGATCCCTCCGGACCGGTTCGTCTCGGAGTTGGAGCAGGCGGGGCTTATGCCGGCCCTGGACGAAGAAGTCGTAAAGATTGTCTGCAAAGACGCCTGCGAAGCGAAACAGAGGGGGTGTTTGTTCGGACCGGTGTCGGTGAATCTGTCCAGGCTGCATGCGGGGCGTGAGGGCGGTCCGGATTGGATCAGGAAAGTCACAGCCCATTACGGTATACAGCCCGGAGAGATTTTCTTTGAGATTACAGAGACTGCGGCGGAAGGGGATGACGGAGCTGAGCTGATGCGGTTTGCTCACCAGCTCCAAAAAGAGGGATACCGGATTGCCATGGATGACTACGGAACCGGGAACTCCACTTTGAAACTGCTCCAGGAGATCCGTTTTGACATCCTGAAGCTGGACAGGCATTTTGTCAGCAGGATCGGGGATCCAAGGGCGGACGTTATCCTTGCCTCTACCATTGACATGGCAGGACGGCTGGGCATGGAAGTGGTGGCTGAAGGGGTGGAAACGGAAGAACAGATCCGGTTTCTCATGGAAAATCAATGTTATTTGGGACAGGGCTACTATTACTCCAGGCCGTTGACAAAAGAGCAGTATATCAGATGGAGGAGCAGATATGAGGAGACTGTATAAGAGGCTGGCAGCAATCTTTCTGTTTTCGGCGGTCCTGTCTGTACTTATTTTTGCGGTCAGCCTGTATAAGAGAGGGAAAGACGAGAACGGCAGATATCTGGAGCAGCTGCTGGTAAGCGTGGAGTCTAATCTCAACCGGGAGACTCAGGAGTATGAGGAGAAGGTGGAGCATCTGGAGGAGGACTATATAAGCCGGGCGCGGGCAGTGGAATACATCGCATCCCATGATACACAGATGATCGGAAGAAATGGACTGGAGTTCTTAAAAGGGATCATGGAGGTAGGAGAAATCTCCCTGCTTGACTCTTCCGGAGAGATTTTTTTGAGTACGGATGAAACGCTGGAAGGCAGCAGGTCAGAGGATGCGGTGATGGAAGAACTGGCAGATCTGCCGCAGGGGGAAAAGGTCGCTGTCCATATGGATACACCGGATTTCCGAAACCGCCCTGAATATTTCTATGTGATTGCCGGTTCCGGGTCAGGACAGTTTGCGGCGGTGCGTATTGATGCGGACATATCCCGGTCAGGACTGGTGAGCGGCAAGGAAGTGGTGGGAACGATTTTAAGACAGGCGACAACAGAATATGAGACCAGCATCTTTGCGGTGGGAAAAGTAAAGGGCAGCGTATTCGGGATCACTGAGAACAACAGCCAGGATATTCAGATCCGGGATGTTCAGGAAGGACAGGAAATGCTGGAATATCTGTCCCGGATACCGAAAGGGGAACCGGTATTTCTCCATATCAACGGCGCGTATCAGAGCGCTGTGGTAAGAGATCTGGATGACATGTATCTGGTGGCATTTTCGGGTCTGGACCGGGTAGTGGGAAATGTGCTGCTCACGTTCTGGATCGGGTTGGCAGTGATCGGATTGATCTGTGTGCTGACGGTCCTGATGGTGCGGTATCACCTGAAAAAATATCTGTTCCTCCGCTTTGAGCAGATCAGGGAAGGAATATACGGCATTCTCAGGGGAGAGCGGGATCCGGCGGAGGACGACAGTGAGATCCCGGAGCTGAGACTTCTGATGGATATGATCTTTCAGCTGGAGAGAGGGTATGTGGAGAAATCTCACGGCATCGACCGGATGGAGGATCAACTGTGGGCGGCGCGGACAGAGGCGGAGTGCGACCGGCTGACAGGGCTTTATAACAGGAGCGGTTTTGAACGCCGGGCAGAGATGTTTCTGAAAAAAGAGCATCCTGGCGGAGCGCTGATCCTTCTGGATCTGGATAATTTTAAACAGATCAATGACTTTGAAGGGCATCCCGAGGGAGACCGGGCTCTTCAGCGGTTCGCCCAATGCCTGTCCGGGGCTTTCCGGGACGAGGATGTTATCGCGCGGCTGGGAGGGGATGAATTTATCGTGCTTATATGTAACCCGGTGCCGGAAAAGATCCTGGAAGAGAAGTTCGATTCACTTCTTGCCGGGGTGCATATGACAATGAAAGACGAGTATGAGAAGTACCGGGTCTCAGTGAGTATCGGCGCGGTCCCTATAGACGGAAGTATGAGAGATTATAAGAAACTGTACCAATGTGCGGATACAGCTTTGTATATCTCCAAATATCTGGGTAAAGACTGTTTCTATATCAATAAAAAAATGATCTCCTGCATGAGAAGGGAGTGCATAGGGTGCAGGGCGGACTGCCCAAGGAGCAGGATACTGGACAGGAAAGAAGGGATAACGGAAGATGGAGAGGACTTATATCATCATTCCGGCTCTTGAGCCGGAGCCCGGATTGTGCGGACAGATTGCCGGACTTCGTGACAAGATCTCATCGAAGATCGTGGTCGTTGACGATGGGTCCGGCGCGGATTACCGGAAAATATTTGACCGGGTTGCCGGGATGGACGACTGCCTTGTCCTCCGCCACGAGGAAAACAAAGGAAAAGGACAGGCGCTCAAAACCGGTTTCCGATATGTGAGAGAATCCGCCGGGACAGATTGCAGAATCCTGTGCCTGGACTGTGACGGACAGCATCTTCCGGAAGACGGAGTCCGGCTTTTGGAAACCGTGGAGGAATGTCCGGGCGCGCTGATCCTGGGCGGCAGGGATTTTACAGGGAAGGAGGTCCCGTGGAAGTCCCGGTTCGGGAACCGCGTTTCCTCTGTGATCTTCTGGCTTTTCGGAGGAATGTACTTAGGAGATACACAGACAGGGTTCCGGGCCTTTGATGGGAGCCTGCTGGACCTGATGCTTCAGACCCCGGGGGACAGGTTCGAGTATGAGACGCGGGTCCTGCTTGTCTGTGCGCAGCAGGGGATTCCCATTGTGACAGAGAAGATAGAGACCGTCTATGTGAATGACAATGCAGGCACTCACTTCCGTCCTGTCCGGGACAGTATCCGTGTGATGGGGGCGCTTTTTCAGGGACCGGGCAGGTTTGTGCTGACTTCCATGGTCTGCACTCTGCTGGATCTGTCCCTGTTCTGGATTTTTGAAAAAGCCTTTGAACAGATACAGATACTTCGGGGGAGCGCCGGATTTCCCTATGCGGGGAACGAAGGGCAGTTCTGGCGGATCGCTGCCGCCACTGTGGCGGCGCGGGTTCTCTCAGCGGCAGTAAACTTTGCGCTGAACCGAAGCTGGGTCTTTCATAAGCCGGGAAAACCCGGGACAGCAGGGTGGAAGGGAGAGGCTTTCCGGTATCTTTTGTTGTGTGTCGGGACCATGGCTGCGTCCTCTTTGTCTGTGTATGCTGTGTCATCCTTTTTCCACACAGAACCGGCAGCGGCAAAGCTGATCTGTGATGGGGTCTTATTCTTTTTCTCATATCGGATACAGAGAATATGGGTGTTTTTAAACAGGAGAAAGGTAGGCGGAGAATATGGCGTCAAGGAGCAGGAAGGCAGGGGACAGAGAAGTGGAAAACATGACGGATGAGAAGAAAAGAAACAGGTGGTTCATAGCGACGATCGTTTTTCTGTCTGTCTATCTGATCTGGAGGATCTTCTTTACGCTGCCGTGGAGGGAGGGAATCCTGCAGACTGCCGCCGGGATCGCTCTGGCAGCGGCAGAGACAGTCACATCTCTGGGAGTGATGGAGCTGATGGTCAACAGGATGAAAAGCAGCGGTCATGAGCTTCCTCTGCCGGACGTTTCCGCCGACCGGTTCCCGGATGTGGATGTGTTCATCGCCACTCACAACGAATCCGCAAAGCTTCTCTATAAGACCATCAACGCCTGTACATTTTTGGAATATCCGGATCCGGACAAGGTCCATATCTATGTGTGTGACGATGGGGACCGGGAGGAGATCAGGGAACTGGCGGAACATCTTGGAGTGGGTTATCTGGGGCTTTCGGACAATCGTCACGCCAAGTCAGGAAATTATAACTATGCCCTTTCACGCACATCTTCTCCGCTGATCGCCACCTTTGATGCGGATATGATCCCGAGGAGAAAGTTTCTCATCAAAACAGTCCCGTATTTTTTCATACCGGATAAGCGGATGGGGCTGGTGCAGACCCCTCAGAGCTTCTATAATCAGGATCTGTTCCAGTTCAACCTGTTCTCGGAGAAAGATATCCCGAATGAGCAGGATTTCTTTTCCCGGGAGATCAATGTGATGAGAAATGCTGCCAACGCGGCCGTGTACACCGGGAGCAACACCGTCATCCTGCGCGCGGCTCTGGAAGAGATCGGCGGGTTCCCTTATGATACTGTGACAGAAGATTTTGAGACCAGCCTGCGCCTTCAGAAAGCAGGCTATATAACATATGCTTCATCGGAAGTTCTTGCCGCGGGGCTTTCCACAACGACAGTGGCCAGTATGATCGGCCAGAGAGTACGGTGGGCAAGGGGCGTGATCCAGAGCATCCAGAATACGAACGCGGTCTTTACAAAAGATCTTACCATTCAAGCCCGCCTGTCCTACCTGAACTCATATCTGTACTGGTGGTCCTTTCTGTGCCGGATGATCTTCATCCTGTCGCCCATCCTCTTTGCGCTGTTCGGATTCCGCCTTGTGGAGTGCGGATTCTGGGAGCTGCTGCTGTTCTGGCTGCCTTCCCACCTGTCCTACCGGGTGTCAATGGGATATTTGAGCACCAACATCCGGAATATGCGGTGGAGCCAGATCATCGATACGATCCTTGCGCCCTACCTGATCATTCCGGTTTTTCTGGAATCCGTTGGCATCCATTACAAGAAATTTAAAGTAACGGACAAGAAGAAGCAGAGAGTGCAGACCGCTTCTTTCCGATATCTGATCCCCCACGGTATCCTGATCCTGCTTACGGCTGCGTCCATTCTCCGCTTTCTGCGGGGAAAGTATGGACTGGCGCTGGTATACAGCAGCGTCATTCTTTTCTGGCTTGGTTACAACCTGGTTTCCCTTCTGTATGCCGTATTCTTTATGCTCGGAAGGGAGTCCCGGCGCATCTCGGACCGGATCGGGGCAGAGGAGAAGGCGGAAGTATGGAGAGCTGGAGAATGCTGGAAGGGAAAGACGGTAGATGTGTCCGAGGAGGGGATCGCGCTGCGGATTCCGGGCGTGATGGGAATGGAAAAAGGGGATACATTCCGGGTCGTGGTCACCACGGAGCATTACAGGGCTGCCCTGAACGCGGCATGCGTTTACAGCAGAGAAGAAGGCGGTATGGAAGGCGCCATGCAGGAAGAGGACGCACAGGCAGAAGCAGCCCGGGAGGAAGATAAAACAGGGAGTGAAACGCTCTCTGGAATGTCAGGGATGCGGCCGGAGGTATTTCTGGCCGCAGTAGTCAGTCCTGTGGATGAGGAGAGCAGGAGGAACTGGATGCAGATCATCCATGACCGGAAACATTCCCTGCCAAGAGAGATCGATCCGTGGATGACGGTTTACGACGAGGTGTGCCGGAACATCCGTATGAGGTGGGAGAGAAGATAAGAGAGGTGAGAAAATGGAAGGGTTGTACAGGCTGACAGAGACAGCGCTGCTCCTGATGTCGTTTTGGGGATACTTTTTTGTTGTCTCCCGGTTTGGGAAGATAAAGAGCTGGTTTGTGCCTGTCGTCTGCATGGCGGGCATCAGTCTTGTACTCTTCTTTGGCGGGCTGCTGGGAGTTCTGGCTCTGGCGGCGGATGTGGCGTTCTTTGGCGGGCTGGCGGGATTTATCGTATTTGCGGTCCTTCTCTTTAGAAGGAAGATACGCCCTTTGAAGTGGAGTCTGTTGGGATTCTGCTTTGGAGCGGGAGCTGTGGTGTTCCTCCTGCTCTCCCTGGACCTGAAATTACTCCATTATGATAACTTTTCCCACTGGGCTCTGATCGTGAAATACCTGCTGTCCACGGATTATTTCCCGGGGGCGGATACGGTCATGATACCGTTTCGGGATTATCCGCCGGGCAGCAGCGTGTTTATCTACTATGTGTGCCGGTTTGCCGGACGGTCACAGGGCATCATGCTCCTTGCTCAAAACAGTATGGTGATCGCCTGCTTCTATGCGGTGTTTGGCATTGTGAAAGAGCGGAGGCGGTTTCTTCTCTACTCGTTTCTGGGGATGGGGTGCGCGCTCTTGTCTTATCCGAATCTGACGATCCGGATCAACAACCTGCTGGTGGATTTTCTCCTGCCCCTCCTGGCGATGGCGTCCGCAGCGGTTTCCTTCCGGTATTGCACAGAAAAATGGAAGCTTTGCATCCTTCAAGTGATTCTGCTTGGGTTTATGGGGATTGTCAAGAACACAGGATTGTTTTTTGCAGGAGCGGCGGGAATCTACGCGCTGTGGAGGAACTTTTATGCCAGGCGGGAAAACCGGAAAACAGAGAGCGGAAAGGGGGGCGCGGGTAAGACCGGCTCCCTCGGGAAGCGGGCAAAAATATTAGTCTGTGGGGCGCTGATGCTCTGCGGGGCTGCGCTTCCTTCACTGGCGTGGCAGCGTCATCTCGATGTGGATCTGGCAGGCTTTGAGGGGAAATTTGAGATGGGAAAGACTGCTGTGGAATACGGAGCACCTGTGGGGGAAGGATTTTACGGTCAGGTGACGAGGGATTTTCTTGAGACTTCCTTTGATCTGTCGGGGCGGGCGGCGCAGGTGTTCATTGTGTGCATTTCTCTTGCCGCCGGGGCAATTTTGTACGCCAGGTTTCATATGAAAAAGCGCTGGAGGCTGAGATATATTTTGCCGACCGGAATTGTGATGGTCGTTCTCTACTATGTGGGCATGCTGTATATGTATCTGTATTTCATGCCGGCGGAGGAAGCTCTGCGCCTGTCCGGTTTTGAGCGATACGCCTGCAGCGTCATGACGCTGTTTGCGGGAGTTCTGATCATGGGGGCGACGGTGGATATGGAAGGTTCTTTTGCTGTGGATATTGATGAGCGGGGAGCGTACAGGGCGTATTCGTCCCCGGGGGCGAAGCGGAGATACCAGTATGCGGTGCTGGTGACAATCCTTATCGGAGTGAATTTCTTTTATTCCGAGGCCAACGGTCTGCGCAGCATCCGGGCGGATTATGAGGCCTCCCTGCCCGGCAGGGTGGAGCAGGCTTTGGGGGACCGGTGGTATGAAAACGGTGAGATTGATGAACGGACCTATCTGGTGGCGGCATCGGATGAGAACGGACAGGTGTCCAGCGGGGAGGTGCGGTATGTGTGCAGATATTTTCTCTGGACGCCAAATGTGGATACAGTGGAGAGCGTAAGCGAGGAAGAGTTGGAAAAGCTCAGCGGGGGATATGACTGTGTTATCGTTCTGGACTGAGGAGAGAGCGTATTACAAAAATCCATTCCTGTATTCGGTTGGGCTTTTGCCGGTCCACTTCCGGAAAATTTCCGCATAATAGCTGGTGCCGGCGAATCCGACCTCACCGGCGATCTCAATGATCGACAGGTCAGAAGTTTTGAGCAGCTCCATGCTTTTGTTTATTCTATACTGCGTCAGGTTCTGATTGGGCGTCTGCCCGAGATATTTTGCGAACAGCTTGCAGCATTTGTTCTGTCCCACTGCCCCGGCAGCTGCGATGTCTGCAAGAGATACTCTCTTTTTGTAGTTTTTCTGAATAAATCCCACCATATTTTTAACGATGGCCAGGTCTGCGTTTTGGCGTTTTTTCCCTCCGTTGGTCAGGGGCGCGTTTTCGTACAACAGCACCCAGATCTTTATGAATGCGGCCTGGATTTTCATTTGTGCCGCATTTTCTTCTTTTATCGCGTAAACCTGTTTGATCTGGGTGCACAGGTCTCTTTGCCATGGTACCGCCGGGCGCAGATGGACATAGGGTAAGCTGGCATTATGTATCAGCGGCGAAACAAAATCATGTTCGTATGCCGGTGTGGCGCAGAGCAGCATGGGGTGTAAAATAACACAGAGAAATTCGCACTCTTTTTTGAGATCAGAAAAACCAAAGTGCATTTGCCGGGTATTTACAAGAACTCCCTCATTTTCTCTTAATACAACGATCTCGCCATTGATATTGTATTGCATTTCCCCGGACAGGACCAATATAAATTCGATATCATCATGCCAATGGCTTGGCGCGGCGTGATTTGGATAAGAAGAAAGCAAAAAACGCCTGATATATATCGGATAATCCGGGCGGTCATACTGTACTTTTTCGGACTTGTCATCTTTCAACAGGGACATACTTAACCTCGCAGGAATGTTATTGAATTTCGCAGAATTCCGATAGATATATTAAAATCCGTGCATTATAATCATAAAATTGAATTATTTCACTGTCAAGATGACAGTGGTATGGATACGGAGGTATTTTTTATGATTCACTTGCTTTTGGCGATTATTTATCTTGCTTTCATCAGTCTGGGGCTGCCGGATGCGCTGCTCGGGTCCGCATGGCCGGCCATGTACCCTGAATTTGACGTGCCTGTTTCTTATGCCGGGATCATATCTATGATCATTGCGGGTGGTACGATCGTTTCCAGTCTGCAAAGCGACCGGCTGACCCGCCGGCTGGGAACGGGAAAAGTAACAGCCATCAGTGTTGCCGCCACAGCAGTTGCCCTGTTCGGATTTTCCATTACCAATTCCTTTTGGGGTCTGTGTGTCTGGGCAATCCCCTATGGGCTGGGGGCAGGCAGTGTAGACGCCGCGTTGAACAATTACGTCGCGCTGCATTACAAGAGTATGCATATGAGCTGGCTTCACTGCATGTGGGGGATCGGCGCGACTGCCGGACCCTATCTGATGGGATATGCGCTTGCGGGGGACATGGGCTGGAATGCCGGTTACCGCTACATAGGGATCATTCAGGTCGTGCTGACAGCGATTTTGATTTTCAGTCTCCCTCTTTGGAAGAGGAGGACTGCGGGTACAACAGAGGCAGAAGCTGTTGCGGGTAAAGCGCTCAGCCTGAGGAAAATCCTTGAAATTCCCGGAGCAAAGGAGGTCATGCTCTGCTTCTTCTGCTACTGCGCGCTGGAGCAGACGGCAATGCTATGGGCAAGCAGTTACCTGGCGCTGTATAAAGGTATGTCTGCGGATACGGCGGCGAGTTTTGCCAGTGTTTTTTTTATCGGGATCACGGTTGGCCGGGCATTATCCGGATTTATCACCATGAAACTGAATGATGCGCAAATGATCCGCCTGGGACAAGTGTTGATCGCCGCAGGCGTTGCGGCCATGCTGCTGCCGGGACCACAGACCGTTTCTTTGATCGAACTGTCTTTGGTCGGGCTTGGATGCGCGCCGATCTACCCCAGTATCATCCACTCAACGCCAGATCATTTTGGGGCGGATAAATCCCAGGCCGTTATCGGCGTGCAGATGGCCAGCGCCTATGTGGGGACCTGTCTGATGCCGCCGCTGTTCGGGCTGATCGCAAATCATATCACAGTGGCGCTGCTGCCGGTCTATCTGCTGGCCGTGTTAGTGCTGATGGTCATCATGCATGAGCTTTTATCAAAAAAGGCCCCCATTTCCACTGTACGGAGGGAGTAGGAGAGGGTGATGCCTGGTGTCAATTTCTGGCTGACACCGCACAGAAAATCTGTCCGGCAGCAGGCCGGAGAAAAGGATTGCCAAAACTTTATAATTTGTTTATAATTAATTCCATATTGTGTCAGGGCTGCGTTTCCGGAGAGGGTTTCTTACAACAGGGCACAGAAGAAATACTGGTGAGCGCCGGTACAGAAAACAGAAAGGACAATATGGAATGGGAGATACGTTACAGATTCTGATCGCAATGGTCATCTATATGATTGTGGTGATCATTTTGGGAGTTACTTTTGCGAAAAAGGCAAATGCAAGTTCAGATGCCTATTTTCTCGGAGGGAGGAGCCTGGGACCATGGGTGACGGCGATGAGCGCGGAGGCCTCCGACATGTCGGGCTGGCTGCTCATGGGACTGCCGGGCGTGGCATACTGGTGCGGCATTGCCGATGCGGCATGGACAGCCATCGGTCTGGGGATCGGCACCTATATCAACTGGCTCATTGTTTCTAAAAGACTGCGCCGGTACAGCGAGAAGGCGGGGAATGCCATCACGCTGCCGGAATATTTTTCCAACCGCTTTCATGAGAAACGAAAAGTCATCATGACCATCTCAGCAGTATTTATTTTAGTCTTTTTCACAGTGTACGCGGCAAGCTGCCTTGTGACATGCGGCAAGCTGTTTTCGACTCTGTTTGATCTGCCGTACATTCCGATGATGGTCGTGGGCGCGGTGTTCGTACTCGTTTACACTATCATCGGCGGATTTCTGGCAGAGAGCGCTTCGGATTTCATGCAGGCCATGGTAATGATCGTTGCGCTGGGCGTAATCGTCTGTGTCGGTACGATTTCAGCCGGAGGGCTGGGGGCAGTGTTGGACAATGTCAGGGAAATCCCCGGATTTCTTGATTTCTTTGGCATCGCGACTCCCCAGACGGTGGACGGCGTGCAGCAGGCAGCCAACGGAGCGCCTCTCTTCGGCGAGGCGGCAGCCTACGGATTCCTTCCCATCGCTTCGGCGCTTGCCTGGGGACTTGGATATTTCGGCGTGCCTCAGGTGCTTCTCCGGTTCATGGCGATCCGTCACGAGGATGAGCTGAAGCGTTCTCGCCGCATCGCAACGGTTTGGGTGGTCATCTCCCTTGCCATCGCGGTATTCATCGGTCTGGTGGGAAGGACCTTATACCCTACCACGCTCACAACTTCCTCAGAGGCGGAGAATGTGTTTATCCTGCTGTCTACGAACCTGCTCCCGCCGCTGCTCGCGGGCTTTGTGATGGCGGGGATCCTGGCGGCGACTATCAGTTCCTCGGACTCTTATCTTCTGATCGCGGCGTCCGCGTTTGCGAAGAATATCTACCAGGGGCTGTTCCGCAGGAAAGCTTCTGATAAGGAAGTGCTGAATATTTCAAGGATCACGCTTCTGGTGATCGCGGTCGTGGCGATCATTATCGCGCTGGACGAGAACAGCGTCATTTTTACCATCGTAAGTTTCGCCTGGGCGGGATTTGGCGCCACCTTCGGACCCCTGATGCTTTTCAGTCTGTTCTGGAAGAGGACGACAAGAGCCGCAGCCGTCGCAGGTATGCTCGGAGGAGGCGGAATGGTGTTTGTGTGGAATCTTCTCATCCGTCCGCTGGGAGGATTGTGGGATATCTATGAACTTTTGCCGGCTTTCATTTTCTCCTGCCTGTGCATCATCATAGTGTCTCTGCTGACGCCGGAGCCGTCTGAAGAGATACAGAGAGAATTTGAAGAAGTGCGGACCGGAAGATAAGCTTTCACGCCGCAGCCTCACGAGCCGGGTGCTCCTGATTTATCTGGTCTTTGCAGTTCCCGCCTGAGCTTCACAAGGATGATGAATGACAGGATCCCGGCGAGAACGGAGGTGCCTGCAAAATTCAGCCAGATGCCTGTCAGCCCCAGATCCCACAGCGCGCCCACAAGGATTACAGGAAAGACCAGCGCGGTGGATACCGAGATCAGTGACGCGGGCAGAGGCTTTTCGATGGCCAGCATATAGCTCTGGGTGGAAAAAGAGAACCATCGTGTAATGTAGGTGAGGGCAAAAAGCCGCAGCGCCGTGACGGAGATGCTCAGCACTTCATTTCCGGCATCCGCCATGAACATGGCAGTGATCTGCTCCGGAAAGACAGCGATAACGAGGGCTGAAAAAAGAGAGAAAATCCCGCTCGCGGTAAAGCAGCACTTCTCGATCGCCCGCACTCTGGAAAATCTCCGGGCGCCCCAGTTGTACCCCACCGCGGGCTGGAGAGAATCGCACATGCCGTAGAGAAGCGGCTGGATGAATCCCTCCGCGAACATCAGGATGCCATACACAGATACAGCTGTTTCCCCTTCGAGCCGCACCAGGATCACATTCATTAAAATAGAAGTGATCCTGCCGGCAATGTTATTTAAGAAATTGGGGCTTCCACAGGCAATGATCTGACCGATGCTCCGAGCCTGAAAGCGGGGGCGGCAGAAGCGGAGCAGCGCCTTCCCGCGGAAAAATGGGAAAAAGGCGACGACAGTGCAGACAAACATGCCGATGCAGGTGGCCAGCGCCGCGGCCCAGATCCCCCAGCCCAGCACACCGAGGAACAGAAGCTCCAGCACAGCGCTCAAAACAGACATCATGATATTGATCAGCATGCTGCCTTTGATGTATCCGCAGATTCTCAGATAGTTATCCACCGCGAATATGATGGTCGTCACCGGGGCGCAGAGCGCATAGACCTGAAGGTACTGCACTGCCATGGAGGCGAATGCTCCGTCAGCTCCCATGAGCCGGATCAGAGCGGGGGCTACCAGGAACATTACGCTGCCCATCAGGATGCCGGCGGCGATGATCAGGATACAGGAACAGGTGAAAAGGTTATTCGCCTCCTGTTCCTTCTTTTTCCCGAGACTGATCGATATGGGGATTGCCGAGCCGTACCCGATCAGGTCTGCCAGTGAAAAATTGATGACAACAAAGGGCATGGAGAAGTTCAGCGCGGCAAAGGCGGTCTCCCCCAGAAACTGTCCGACGAAAATCCCATCAAGCGTCTGGTAGAGCGCGCTTGCCAGCATGCTGATCGCTCCGGGGACCGAAGCCAGGAAAAACAACTTTACAGGCGGTGTTTTCGTGAAAAGTTCATGTGAGTTCATAGCGATAAGTTTACTCCTTTGATGATATATCTGATATTTGATCCACTTCTGAGCGCAGAAGTTCCGTATATTTTCCTGTCAGAGACAGGAGAGTCTGCATTTCTTTGGCGCCCATGTCCGCGCAGGCGCGCTGTTCCGCGCCGATGAGCCGGGCGATGATCCTGCGGGATTCGTCCTTCCCTTTCTCCGTCAGAGCCACAAGCTTGTTCTTCCTGTTTCCGGGCACGGCTTCTAATTTTATGATGCCCTGCTTTTCAAAATTTTTCAGGCATGAGTTTACGGTCTGCGGCGGATAATGCCAGACAGAGTACAGTTCCTTCTGAGTGTATGTGCCGTCGTTTAAATAAAGCGAGTATAAAAGCCACATGCTCGTATCCGAGATGCCGCAGCTCTTTGCATATATATGGTAGATTTCATCCATTTCCCTGTAAAGCTGGTCAAAAGCCGCCAGCTGATCAACGATCAGGTTTTTCATTTCTTCCTCCGTTTTCACTTTTGCCTCCGTTTATAGCGCCCTTCCAAATGGTCAACGGAAATTATAATCCGAAATCGGATAAAAGTCAATGAGTTTTGCCTGACGATATCTCTGGTGTGCAACAATGTGTTGTATACAATAAATAAATTTGATATTTTTATTCAATAAATATTGACAGGTGAGGGGGGGATGATGATACTGTTCAGCTATCAGAAAGATTCGACTGACACCAGAGGCGGGGTCTATGGGGATGTTCAGCAATGGTTAGGTTCAGAAAGAAAAAAGAGAATCGATCTGACTTGTGGGAAAAGGAAAGGAGAAAGTATGTTATGAAAAAATGGAGAAGCATTATGGTAATGGCAGCAGCTTTTGCTTTGGCATTGCTTCCGGCAGAAAAAGTTTCTGCACACTATAACACCGCGTATTATCATGAGGAACAGCTGGCTTCGAACAATGCAGATTGGATGAGCGGACTCAGAGACAATGCCCGGTTAAGTGAACTGTCTATTCCGGGAACGCATGATTCGATGTCACATCGCAGTGACCTCAGTTTTGTGGATAATACTCGTACACAGACGATGAACCTTCAGCAGCAGTTAGATAGCGGAATTCGTTACATTGATATCCGCGTGAAATATACGGATACCGGATTTCCGCTGCATCATGGAATTGTATATTTAGGTTATGATTTTGAGAATGTGCTCCAAACGGTACAGACTTTTCTTCAGCAGCACCCGGGGGAAACGATTATTATGCGGTTGAAGCAGGAAAACAGCAGCGCGTCAGATTCTCAGATGAAGAAGGTATTTGATACATATTATTATAACCGATATCAGAGTCTTTTCTGGAAGCCTACGGGGGAAAAGGATCCTACTCCGGGAAGCATGAGAGGAAAACTGGTTCTTATGTCGGATGTCCTGTCGTTGAATGTATACGGCCTGAACTATCGCGATGTGAATACGCAGGATTACTATGATCTTGGGACAAACTGGGATCTCTATTCGAAATGGGAAAAAGTAAAGGAACATGCAAAAAAGGTGGATATTATAAACAGCGGAGTCACACTGAATCATCTGAGTGCAGGTTCGGCAGGCGTTATGCCATATTTTGTGGCAAGCGGACATTCCAGTCCTCAGACTGGTGCGCCCAGGCTTCTTACAGGCCTTACGGAACCAGGGTTCTCATCTTATTACCCGGATTTCCCGCGTGTGGGACAGGTGGGAGAATTGTCCAGTATTGCGTTTGAAGGAATTAACACGCTGTTTGCAAATCTTGTAGAGAACAAAGGAGTTTCTAAAACCGGGATCGTGGCAGCAGATTTCCCGGGTGCACGGCTGATAGACGGTATTATCAAATGTAACGATTACCTGATCGATACGGATGAGATGGGAAGGTATAAAATCTATCTCGTCTTCTCGCCCAAGATGGTGGTGGACAACAATAGGAGAAGCACCGGGCAGACAAGCCTCTGGGAATGGAACGGAGAACAGCAGCAACAGTGGGATCTGGTTTATGAAAAAGGCAAAAATGCCTATCAGATCGTTAGTGTAACTGATGGCAGGGTTCTTACATGGGATGATGCGAATGGAGGCAAAAGCGTTATTGTAGCAGAGAATACAAGAGCAGAGAATCAATATTGGAAAGTGGAAGACAGAAAAATGCTGGGATATTTGATCCGTAGCAATAAAGATAGTAATTATATGCTCAGATATGATGGAAATGCAACAAATGGCGCTTCGCTGAGTATGGGATTTATGGAACTTAACCGTTCATTTTTTCAATTAGTAGAACTCTAAACGTTATACTGATCCGTTAAATTGGGGGTTAATGATACTGAAAAGGCCGATATGTGCCAGGCAGGTAGGTCTGGTGTATATCGGCCTTTTTTATGTTCGGGAGAAGAGGGGGTCCGAGCTGTATTGTAAATCAAGACAGCGGGGTATCATTAATAAAATAAGATTGTACTAAAAAAATACAATTTTTAGTAAAAACTACTTGAAATAAATCCCTGAATCTTTTATACTAATGGAGCTGTGACATGATAGCAATGAAGCGTGAGGTTGCCGCCGGAGCGAAAAAATAAGCAATGGCGGGTTTTCCGTGGAGCGAATGTCAAGTTAGGAAACTGGCGACAAGTCACTGTACGAATCACAACTGATTACTGATTACCAGAAGGGAAAAGTATGAAACAACGTGTATGTTTCTCACGACACACACGGGAGAGTGTACAGTCACCGCTTGTCGTACTGAAGTCAAAAGTACGAAAAGGAGGCGACTTTTTTTATGGCAAGTCAAGTAATGAGAATCACATTAAAAGCGTATGATCATCAGCT
>DWYM01000003.1 GCA_019118665.1 Candidatus Mediterraneibacter intestinipullorum | reverse complement strand
CTTCCATTGTCTTCTCGCCTCTCTGACGGGAGTACATTGTCAGCCAGCGAAGAGCGAGCGCCTGGCGTCTGTCAGCACGAACCTCGATCGGCACCTGGTATGTTGCACCGCCGATACGTCTTGCCTTAACCTCAAGAACCGGCATCATGTTGTTCATTGCTTCCTCAAACACCTCGATCGCCGGCTTCTCAGCCTTTGCCTCTACTCTTTCAAATGCTCCGTATACAATTTTCTGTGCTACGCCTTTCTTACCATCCAGCATGATGTTGTTGATAAGTTTGGTAACAACTTTATTGTTGTATATCGGATCCGCTAATACATCTCTTTTCTGAGTATGTCCTTTTCGTGGCACGGTCCTTCCCTCCTTAATCATATTTTCCGGTCAAGCCGGGATTAATTCATCGGTACTCACATGTGTCTTTCTATGGAATCGCATTTCATGTGCTCGCGGCCGCGGGACTCTTGTATATTAATGTCGGCACCAGACTCGAAAACATCTCGTCAAGTGCTCTACTTAAATCCGCAACCCTACGATAATCATAGTTCTGTTTGTGATACGATTTAACTCTCAGTTACTTATTATTTTGCGTCTTTCGGTCTCTTAGCGCCATATTTAGAACGCGCCTGACGTCTCTTCGCAACACCTGCCGTATCCAGTGTACCACGGATGATGTGGTATCTTGTACCAGGCAGGTCCTTAACTCTTCCTCCACGGATCATAACAACGCTATGCTCCTGAAGGTTGTGTCCCTCGCCCGGGATATAGCTTGTTACTTCAATTCCGTTAGAAAGACGAACTCTGGCGATCTTTCTCAGAGCTGAGTTAGGCTTCTTCGGCGTAGCAGTCTTAACAGCCGTACACACACCTCTCTTCTGCGGTGCGGATACGTTTGTCGCACGCTTCTTCAGAGAGTTGTAGCCTTTCTGAAGAGCCGGTGCAGTAGACTTTTTCTCAGAAGTCTGACGTCCTTTTCTAACTAACTGGTTAAATGTTGGCATTCCTTTTCACCTCCTATGAATTATTCGTTACCTCACGGCTCATGCCGCAAGGGGCTGCGGATAACTTGATCATTATCCATTTTGAGCGCACGAAAAGAACGATGCCTTTTCATGCACGCTAGACTAGTTTATTACGTTTATATTGGAAAGTCAAGGGATTTTGCAAGAATTTATTGTAACAGCCTGCAAGAATCCTGTGTTTTTATATTGTTTTTACATTTTTAGTACGCTCTTCCCCAGTAAACCATATGCTTCGCCGGTTTGCCGCAGCACACGCACACATCGGAGAGATGTTCTTCTTCCATTGGAATACATCTGGACGTTACGCCGCCTGCCTGAGCTTTGATCTCATCCTCGCAAGCTTCTTCGCCGCACCACATTGCCTTGACAAACCCCTTCTTATTCTGGACTGCGTCTTTCATCTCATCCATTGTCACAGCCGTACTGATATGGTCGTCAAGGAATGCCTTTGCCCTCGCATAGAGGTCTTTCTGGATAGTCTCAAGAATCTCTCCCAGCTTTGTCGTGATCTCATCAATCTCCACAACGATCTTTTCCCTTGTATCACGGCGCACTACTACGACCTGCCCATTCTCGATGTCCTTCGGTCCGATCTCGATACGCGCGGGGATGCCGAGCATCTCCTGCTCGCTGAATTTCCATCCCGGGCTCTTCTCGGAATCATCGATCTTTGCGCGATAGCCTGCTGCCCTGAGCGCGCCAAGCAGTTCGTTTGCCTTATCCAGCACACCCTCCTTGTGCTGCGCGATCGGAATGACTCTCACCTGTACCGGCGCGATCCTTGGCGGAAGCACGAGACCGCTGTCATCTCCATGTACCATAATGATGGCTCCGATGATCCTCGTGGACAGTCCCCATGACGTTTCATACACACTGTGCAGCTCATTGTTCTTATCCGCATATTTGATGTCAAACGCATCCGGGAAGGAATTGCCGAAGAAATGGCTGGTCGCTGACTGAAGCGCCTGACCGTCATGCATCAGAGCTTCTATTGTATATGTGTCCTGAGCGCCCGCGAATTTTTCACTTTCAGTTTTTCTTCCCGCAACGACCGGGATCGCCAAGTCTTCCTCAACAAAGCTCTTGTACACTTCCCACATCATCTTTGTGCGCTCTTCCGCCTCTTCATATGTGGCATGGATCGTGTGTCCTTCCTGCCACAGGAACTCCCTGGAACGCAGGAAAGGTCTCGTAGTCTTCTCCCAGCGAAGGACGGAACACCACTGGTTCCAGACCTTCGGCAGGTCGCGGTAAGACTGCACGATTTTGCTCCACACGTCACAGAAGAGAGTCTCAGATGTGGGACGGATGCAGAACCTCTCCTGGAGCTGCTCCGCTCCCCCATGTGTCACCCACGCCACCTCCGGAGCAAATCCCGCGATATGGTCCTTCTCCTTCTGGAGCAGGCTCTCAGGGATCAGCACCGGGAGATAAACATTCTCCACGCCTGTGTCTTTAAAACGTTTGTCCAGATCCGCCTGGATATTCTCCCAGAGCGCATAGCCGTTTGGCAGGTAATTCAGGCATCCCTTTACCCCTGAATAATCGCACAGCTTCGCCTCGCGGACAACATCCGTATACCACTGCGCGAAGTCTTCATCTCTGGAAGTGATCGACTGTACCAGTTTCTTTTCCTTTGCCATTTCCTCTTCTCCTTTGAAATATAGTTTAATGTTTAAGATGCGTTCTGATTTTCCTTCAATACATGCTCTTTTACGCATGCGGCAGCTCGATTCCGCTGCTTCTCAGCTCAGACTTGAAAACAAAACGCCGGGACATCTAAAGTCCCTCACACAAGGGACCGGATATCCCGGCGGTACCACCCTAATTAACTGCGCTTTCACAATTCTTCTATAAAATGATCTGCTTCCGCGCGGTTCGCTCTTTCGCCCTTAACGCAGGCTCTACGCTGCACTTTCATGCAGAAGCTCCCGGGCCGGTTCTATATGGTCCTGCGGAGACTCTCACCAAACGCCCCCTCTCTGAAGCATTCCCCATATATACTAATCCCATTCGTCGCTGTCCGTAAATGTGATTCTAACGGATAACTGTGATGTTGTCAACTTCTTCGTCCCTATCCTTTCTGCGTTTTATCACCAGAAGAATCAGTCCGATCAGTAAAAGCAGGACAAAAGCAGAGACAATAACAAGCGGCAGATTATTTATGTATTGAATCAGCAGATTGGAGGTTACCAGAATACTGATGTCCTCTGTAACCGCCTCATTTCCCGCAGCATCCCACGCCACTGCTTTTATGTCCTGGAACCTTGAGTCACTGTGGAGCATATAAGACAGCTTCCCGCCAGACTGCTGTATAGTGTCCGCGTCATAGTGTTCTGCCGGCGCGTCTTCCCCATTAATATAGAGATCAACACCACCCATCGCAATATTATCCGCCACATCAACAGTCAGCTCTCTGGAATCAGCCCTGTACTGCGCATTGTCTTCAACCCCGGTTATGACAACCGTTGGCTTCGTCTTATCAATTACAAACTCAATAGCGCTGTCTTTCACCTTATTATTCATAAGATTTTCAGCCCGGTCCTCTGAGTCGATGGTCACAGTATAATGCCCCTCCTGCTCAAAGTTTTCCTTATGTATCGTATACCGGTACTCTTTCCATGAAGCCTCAGTGCCGCTTTCTTCAACTGTATAGTCTTCACCTGCCTTCATATTGACAAGCTCACCGTCACGACCGTAAGATATGCCGTTAAATACTAAGGAATCCACATTAATCTCCGTGACAACAATATCCTGAGCTTCTTTTGAGTAGAAATCATTCAGCATTGTCTCTGTTTCATTGGAAAATACATATACTGAGCCAAATCTGTTCACAGAAAAAACAATTGACTTTTCTACCCGGTTTCCTGCCCGGTCCTGCACAGATGCAGTAAGCGTATACAAGTCATCATTATCCTTCGTGTATGCAAAGTCCGCCATCTTGATCCGAGCTCCGTTTTCCACTGCAGTCCGATCTCCCTCAACCTCTCTGGCATCATGCATTGTTCCCTCAAGGACAATACTTACTCCGCTTTCAGAGTAATTTATGTCGCTGTACTGGATTGCGGGAGCCACCGCTCCGTTGTTTGCCGACTTGTCTGCTATGTCAAATATTTCCAGTTCAGGCATGGTCGTATCTACTGTAAAACTATCCTGGCTGTAATCCTGAGCGGCATTCCCGGCAAGATCTGTATAGCTGATGTCAAACGTATAGTCCGCGTCACTGGCAAAGCTAACACTGGCAGTGTGCACATCTCCCTGCGTGCTCCATTCACTCAATGCCGGGGCAGTCAGACCTGTCCCCTGCAGAGCGGCTGTAATGTACGTGCTGACATCCGCCGGGTTAAAATTATGTTCTGTTATCCGGATAACAGCTGTGCGCGCCGCATTATAATAGCCGGGCTCTCCCTGATCGTTGTTGTCGTAGGCCACTTCTATAACAGGCGTTGTCTGATCGATCGTAAACTCGTCAGTCTGACCATAAGAAGCGTGATTGCCGGCAAGGTCCGATACATCCGCCGTAAAAGTATAATCTCCGTCCGCAGAGAACACCACCTGACAGGTATGAGTCGTCTCGTCGGACACACCATTTCCTGTACTATGCGTCCACTCACTGATATAGGGCCGCGTACCATCCGTATTTGTAACATTGAAGGTAAACAATGCTTCATCAAAATTGCGCTCTGACACTACCACTGTCGCCGTCCGGGCGGCGTTATAATATCTGCCATTGACAGGGTTGTTCAGGTCATAATAGATGCTGACAGCCGGTGCAGTGATGTCAATCCGGATATCCTTTGTTGCGGTTGATTCATTTCCAGCCCAGTCAACCGCCCGCACCCGTATCTGTACATTGTTGCTGTTGTTAAGTTGAGCGCTGACTGTCTCCCGTTTCGTAATCTCCTTTCTGCGCTGAGTCCGGTCAGAGAGTTCATTTGCATAATTCCCTGCCTGAGTCAGCTGTCCATTCCGCAGTATCTCATAAGACACTTCCTTGAGCCCGGAATACGTCCCACCTGACTGGGGATCCGTCACACGCAGTGTAAACGGCACGTCAGAGCTGTAATAGCCATAAGCCGAAGGCGCAGTCTCAATGATAATCTCAGGAGATGCTTTTGTCGTGTCCACGATCACTCCTGCTGAACTGATATAAGTCTTGTTTCCTGCCTTATCCATAATCTTCGCGTAGATCACAGCCTGCTGCTCGCCCCGCAGAGTCAGCCTTTCGCCATCCTCCCAGACATTGTCCGGAAGATTATCCAGCCTGTCCTCCGTAAGCCCGGCAAACGTTCCTCTGCTCTCCACCGGCGGGACGAATTTATAATACTGTATTGATTTAATGCCTGCTGTATCATCCTGCCCGGAGATAATCACATCTGTCATATTGCGATTCGTGAAAATGCCAAACGTGATCATGTCAACAAACTGTCTCCAGATATTACTCTCAATTTGAATGCTTCCGGCTGGCGCGGTTTTGTCTACGGTAAAGTACCTGCACTTATGAACCATGGATTCCGGCTCGTCTGGGGATGAGTCTTCCGATTCTCCCGCCTCTACGGCCCTGTTGCCGGCAAGATCCTCATAATCAAAGCTGAATGAATAATTCGCATCTTCACCAAAGGTAAATATCTGCTCTTTTGTATCCGTGCTTTCTGCGCTGACCGCATGTTTCCACCTGTCTGTATCCAAAACGGCATCTTTATATGCGCTTACCACATCAGACAGCACATCTTTCCCCGCGGCGTCCGTTGCCGTAAGGTCCAGTTGGATCTGCTCTGGAGCAAACTCATCTTCCTGACAGAAGTTACGCTCGCTGATACTCACAACGACCGTGATCTCTTCTTCTCTCTCATAATAAGTGTCTTCTTCTTTCAGACCCGGCGTTATCTCCTGCTCTCCAGCCTTATACACAACTTTCAGCTGAGGGCGTACTTTGTCAACAGTAAATTCTTCAGATGCCTGCTCTTCATCATAATTCACGCCTTCATCTGAATTATCCGCCATATCTCTGGCATGCAGACGGATGCCATAATCTTTATCTCCTGACTCACCTCCTGAAAAACGAATCCGATACACAATCTCACGCTCATCTGTCCGCTCAGCCTCAGGGATTTCCGCCTGATTATCCTCACACTCAGCCTCAAACTCAAAGCCATCCATTTCTTTTAACTCAGGAAGAGTCACTCCCTCTTCCCATGTCCCGTCTTCCCCTAAGATGTCAAAAGTAAGTCCTGCTTCATCGAAGTTGCGCTCTTTGTATGTGACTGTCATCACCCGGTCGTCTTTAAAATACCTGCCATTGCGGACGTCATGGTTGTCATATTCAACACTTATTTCAGGAGGGGTTGTATCAATCTTTAAAGGAAGCTCAGTTGTTTCAGGATTACCCGCATTATCCTCTGCGGTAACCCGAATAACAACATTGTTGCTGTTGTTATCCCCAGCAGATATCATCAGCGGTTCTTCTCCATTCTTATCCCAGAGCACACTTTGTTGACGGAAATCCGCCCCTTTGTTTGAACCGCTGACTGTGTACTCGGCTTTTGCAGTGCGGTTTCCATCCATGAATATCTCATACTGCACACACTGTATGCCTGAATAAGCGCCAGTTTCTTCCCCGAGAGGATCCTCTGTCAAAATCCTGAACGGAACATCGCCGGAAAAAATCATATTGGCATCAGCAGCATTGCCTTCGGAATCAAGAAGTTCAATCGTTATATCCGGCTTCACGTTATCAACGACGAGCCCCTCTCCTGTATAATATTCTACATTCCCTGCCATGTCTTCCACGCGCAGATACGGAATCTGCTGGGTGTTCGCCTCAGCAGAGTGCGTCTGCTCCTGACCCTCTTCTGAAAAGCCCGCGGATTCAATTCCCTCTTCTAAGAATCGCTTTTTCAGCTCCTCCTCGGTTAGCTGGTGTTCCCCCTCGGACTGAGGATCGTACAGGTAATAGGACTGTTTATGCGGGGAAGTCTGATCATCGCTTGAAAATACGATATTCGTTTTTTCCTGATGGAATACTCCAAAAGTAATGATGTCCAGCACCTTTAGAAGCACTGTCTGAAAATCCGTTTCATTCTCTATGCTGATTGTTCCTTCCGGGGCCTCAGTATCCACGGTAAAATAGCGCAGGCCATAGTCCCCGCTGCCTTCGCCGGAAAGCGCCTGATTCTCGCCCAGTACCATTGGATTCCCTGCCAGATCTTCATAATCCAGCCCAAACGTATAGTTCGCGTCAGCAGAAAACTCCAGTGAAAGCACATGAGTGTTTTCTCCGTCCTGAGATGAATCCCATTCCCCGGGATTATTGATGAGCCCTTTAAGCGCTGCCGCTGCGTCGTCTTCCGATGACTCTGCGGTTACAGGATTGTCGGCGGCGTCAACAGCTTCCATCACTGCCTCCATCTGACCATCCCCAAAGCCGCCTTCTCTCGAACTGAAGTTTCGCTCCTCAATTTCTATCTTTGCGTAAATCTTTTTGTTCATGTAGACTCTGCTGTCTTCGTTGTCTGCACTTGCATCAATTTCTGAAGTAATGTTCTCATCATCCGGCGACATAATCCCCTCGTCATCCGACAGTATATAATATGATACATTCAGTACAGGCGCTTTCATGTCTACAGCAAAGTCAGCCTGTGTATCCGGGTTGCTCTCTTCTGCATACTCCACACTCTCGTTTTCGTTATCAGCCTGATCAATAATATACGGTACCACATGATAGTCAAACTCTTTGCCATCTTCTCCGAATGTGATCTCGTATTTGTGTTCTTCATTCGTCTCACTCGTATTGTCCGATACCGCTTTAATAATGGCTATTCCATATTGAGTTCCTTTTGAAGGAGTATCTAAAAGCTCAGCAAGAGAAATTCTGTGCTGCTCTTCCTCATTTTCATCAACGTCACCCTCCACAGCGAGTTCAAGTCCGGCCAGCTCTTCCGAATAATTCCTTTCTGTGAACGTAAGGGTCATCGTTCTTTCAGCCTTGAAATATTTACCGTTAGTGGGAAAGTTCCCTTTGTCCTCATCACCATCGTCATATTCAACCGAAACGCCAGGAGGCTTATTGTCAATGGTGAAGCTCTGCTCATCGCCATAATACCAGTTACCAGCTTCATCTTGTATACGCGGAATGAATCTGTAATGGACATCATCCTTCGTTTCATTTTCAAAGGTGATCTGATATACGGTCTTATTCCCCGCATCGTCCGGGCTGATGTTGGAATCCATTGCATCATCTGATACTCGCTCAGCCTTAACACCTTTCAATTTTCCGGTTTCCAGGTCCTGGAGAGTATATACTTCCTGCAAGCCATGATTTCTATACATGTACAGCCAAACTAATTCCGATTTAAACTTCTGCTCTATAAAAGTAACTATTGCTGTCCTTGTTTGATAGATGCCGTCCTCATCCTCACTTTCCCATTCCCATAACATTTCAGGAGGAACATTATCCACCATCAACGCCTTGCAAGCCTGACTTCCATTTCCCGCCTCATCGATAACCCTGGCAGTGATTTCCACCGTATTCCGGCTGGTACCGGGAATACGAATTTTCCCCTTAATAGAAAGCCCGCTTTTATTTTTCAGGTCATCAAACGTATACCCGTTCCCATCATGCTGCGGTATCGCAATGTCGTCGATTTGTTCCTTTGTCAGTTTAAAAGAATTAACGTATATTCCATCTTCAACACCGCCAGATTCCAGTTCTTCATATATTTCAGGGTCCGTACCATACACCCTTACTGTGACTTCCACCTCTTTAATTCCTGAATATATTTCTGAATGTGGATCATTAAAATCTTTTACTGTAAGGACATAATCAATCTCATCTGATTTATACCAATTGTTTTCACCATCTGGAGGATCGACATTAAATGTGACTACAGGTGGTTCCGTCTGCTCGATCACCAGTCCGTTTGAGGCATACACTACATGATTTCCCATCCGGTCCTCTGCCCGCACCAGGATTACATAATAGCCCCCTTCTTTTGTTTCAGGTACAGATATGACCGCTTCTCCTTTACCGGACAACTCCAGCTTGTCCCACTCATTAAAGCCATTAACAGCCTGTGTGATGGCTTTTGTTACATTCTCGCCTTTCTGGACTTGCAGCAAATGATATTGCTGGTCTGCCAGACCGCTCTCTCCATCTGTAATAGTTACAGATTCATGATATGCCTTGTTGGTAAAATAAGAGAAATCCCCAAACTGAAACAGTCCCTCTTTATATATCTTATATGGGATGTGATCTTCTCCGGTAAATACTATGGAAGGTGCATTGTTGTCAAATTTGATCTCTCCTGCCGGAATCTTGTTATATCCCTCTCCATCCGAGCTTGCAGTCCGGGTAGGGGAATCATCTTCATCCCTGCTGCAGCCTAAATAGACACTGATCTCACTCTCTATGACTGCACTCTCAGAATCAGCGGAATGCTCAAGATAAGTGTTAAAGCTGCCGTCTCCTGTCTTCAGCCAGACCTCATCATACAACTGGCTGAGTTCGCTCTCCTCTTTTATCTTGAAGGCCAGTTTTCCCCCTGCCGCGCTCACCCATATGGTATCCTCACTGTCAGCAGAGTAGCTGCAGCTATTCTCCTCGTCAATCTCCAGAGCCTCCCACAATTCATCATCGCTGATCTTCTGGGCGGTAATTTTCAGATCCACCAGAGCGGGGACCGACTCATCCACACAGATCTCATAGTTTCCCGGACACTCTGTCTCATTTCGCTTAAGCATTACAGCATTGGGATAACTCCCTACATACTGCGGAGCATCCGACGGACTTGCATATTCCCCTGCAAAAACAAAGTCCACATAATCTTTCACATACTCCGGCAGTGCCTCCCCTTCTATAAGTCCCTGATCCTGGGAATCGTCAATACTGCCGTTTTCTCCTGCCAGCTTAACCTCTCCAGACTCCTGAAGAGCCACATTCACATCCTGTCCGTACTGAAATGTAATGTCATCGGCAGGTTCTACATAAAGAGGGCGTTTTTTTATCTCAAAGGTGGTGTCGGGCAGGATTGAAGTGTCAGCAAAATCTTTCCCAATCGTAATTTGGTAATTGGGATTTTCTTCCTCCATGTTCTCGGATGATAAAACACTGCTGATCTTCACACCATTATACACCCCGGCATCCCCCGATTTTTTCTCATCAGAGCTTGCCACATCCGCGGTCACAGAGAGGGTGATCTGATCATTACCTACAATCCCATCTTCACTTCCGCTTAACGTACCCTGTATCTCAAATCCGGCATCGCCGTCATACACCTTTACAGCCCCATATTGACCTGTGCTCCATACAAATTTTTCCGCTTGATCGCGCCCGATTGTAATCGACTTTTTATATATTACAAGTTCATGTGTGTCACTGGCGGACGCATAGACCTCATTTTCATGTGCCGTTGCCGTAATTTTTACTTTTCCTGCTCCTGTAACCGTTATTACCCCGGTAGCAGAGTCAATACTTGCCACGTCCCCCGACGCTGATTCGAGTGTTTCTATCGAATAAGAGATCTCTCTCCCTGTATCAGTATTCTCCTGTACAGTTATCTCCGGAGCCGGATCCCCATAAGTAATCTCAGAAGCCCCTTTTATAGTGATTTCAACCTCCGCCTTATCCGCCGGCTCATCATCAGAACCGGGTGTTTCCACTTCCCCGGAATCTTTGTCATCCCCTGTCTGACTTTCGTTGTCCGACAGGGATTCCTCTACTTTCACATTGACATACGCTTCTTTTCCGTACCGGTACACCTTTATCCGTGTCTCCCCGCTTTTCACACCGGTAATTGCTTTTTTCACAGTTATCTGATCCGGTGTCCCTGACTGATCTGCCGGAGTATCCTGTACATCAGAGATTGTGATGAGCTCCGGGTTTTCACATTCCCATACATAAGCCTCATCGGGAATGTTTTCATCCGCAATTGTATTTAAGATCTCAAGTATAACTGGAGATCCACCGGCTACTACATTCAGGTCCTGACCTTCTTCCTTTTCCTGCCAGCCCAGTTCAATATCCGACATTGTCACAGCGCACTGGGCAGGCATCTGTTCAGTTCCAAAGTCAGAGGCGGCAAGCTCTATATTCTCCCTGGTACTGTATCCTGTCTTCTCCACCTGATACTTAAATTTTGCG
The DNA here is from genome assembly GCA_019118665.1 of Candidatus Mediterraneibacter intestinipullorum. Taxonomy (GTDB): domain Bacteria; phylum Bacillota; class Clostridia; order Lachnospirales; family Lachnospiraceae; genus Mediterraneibacter; species Mediterraneibacter intestinipullorum. Next base: position 28,038 of record DWYM01000003.1, on the reverse strand, counting down.
TCCGAATCCAGCGTGCCGGCAGAACAGTTTACAGAAACCATGCCATTGACATCCGTCTGACCTGATACCTCCTCCGGCACTTCTGTGCCATCAGACAAATAAAATTGCCCTCTCACCCTGACGCCACTTACCGGAATCTTCTGAATCTGTCCCTGCTCATCAGTATATGTCTCATACACAAAGAGATACACCGTGTTCCCGGCGATATCCTTATGAGGAGCAGTCACCTGAGCCATAGCCGGCACCGATGGCAGCACACTTGACAGAAGCATTAAAACTGCCATCATAATCGCACATATTTTCTCGCGCACTCTCACTTTTTTCATCATGTACGGTTTCCTTTCCCTTTTCTCTTCCCCACAATATCTGTAAAAACTTGTCCGTTTAAAAGAAAGTGAAAATACAGGCTTAGCAGCAGGAAAAATATTGCTCCCAATATGACAGTTCTTTCCACATTCCCGGCATATGCCGCATACCCCGTCACGCCTGCCGATATGAGCAAAACCCCATCTGACACCAAGGCTGCCCCATTGCTGAAGAATTTCAGCACATTCGGTCTTTTGTATTTCTTACGAAAACTAAGCACATAGACCGCCGTCCCCCCTAAAAGACCGACCCAGAACAACGCCCCCGCCGCGTAGGCAAGTCCGTTCATGCTCCCGTTCTCATCAAACGCCGCCGGGACAAACCAGACTGATGCAGCCGACAGGAAAAAAGCTGCAGCCGCAAGTAAAAATCTCTGTTTCATCCTCTCCTCATCCCTTCTGTTGCTTATTCCTCTATATCCTTTCATCCGTGTGAACCCATATCTGCTCTTTTACAATGATGAACCTGCCTGTCCGCTGATGCGCGTCAATGCCGGCCACATCCCGAGCATCGCCTGGCTGTTCCGGTGACAGAAGCTCCGTGACCGGACTGTGTTCCTCCGGTGACAGCAATTCCGTAACCGGACTGTGTTCCTCCACAACACGCTGCTGTGCGCCCTCGTTTGGAATCATCCGAACAGGCACCTTTTCATCCTTTAATCTCACGGACATGGCGCTTTTATCTTTCAGCAGTTTTACACTGCGTTTTTCCGCCCGTCCGGTAATATATCCAAACACCCATCTGATCCTGAACCGGAAGAAAAGCACAGTACTTAACAGACTAAAAGCCACTGTCAGGCACAGGCAGACAAGAAAGCCCATATGATACACAGCGATCAACTGTTCCGCTTCCCGCATTTTTATTCCCCCTGTTCCGCTTCTTCAGCTTCTTCATATGACCTGGCTGAGAATACCACTTCCACCTCGTTTTGAGCCCATTGAATATTCTGAAGAATGGATTCCCTGAGCTCTTCTGTCTCCTCCCGGTTGCCCCCTGCTGATTCAATGTCCGTCTCAAGCCGGGCCCGCGTATATTCAAGCCGCTCTGTCAGCTCGCTCTCTGTGACCCCTGCTGACTTGAAGTTCAAGGCATTCTGACCAATCTGGTACACAAGTTCTTTGTATACGACAAGCGCTGTTTTCACATTATCCATTTTCACCAGGTTTCCTTCTGACAGGCTGGTCAGGTCATTCCAGTAATCCTGATATGTAACTGTGCTGTCTCCCGCCCGGTCGCTGCTGTTGAGCGAAGTATAATATCCTGCAATTCTTCCAAGCCTCTTCGCCCGTTCCACCTGACTGGTATCCAGCGTGGCGCTGTCCGCCGCTGTCTGAAACCATGTTCTGGACATTGGCTTATTTCCCACGTCCTCATAGTAATAATAATAGGCAAGCCCCATCTGAAAGGAAAACGAATCATAGGCACTATTATCTGACTGCAGGATACTTTCGTTTGTCCTGTTGCTGTCTCCCCTGTATCCCAGGATCTCCGTCATTTTGGCAGCTTCCTCCTGAGAGAAATTATCGTCCGCCAAAAAAACATTTGTCAAAAGTCCCTCATAGGCATCAAGCCTTTCAGGTGACAGATTGATCGCATTCTGGTAATTTTGCAGCATCTCTTCTTCCGTTGAGGACATAGAAGCCGCTCTCAGGTGGCTTTCATAGCTGCTCTGTGTAGCAGAGCGCTCTGCAAAATAAAACCCAAGACAGCCGCCCAAAGACAGAACTGACAGGATACAGGAAGCAAGAAATGCCCTCCATTTCCGGGACTGTTTCTTCCTGTATTCTACATCCAGTTCCGTGTAATGCTCCAACGCATACATCAGCTCCGCGCAAGACTGGTAACGGTCTTCCGGATTTTTCTGAGTGCATCTGAGCACAATCTGCTCCAGACCGGATGAAAGCATCGGATTCCACTGCCGGATGGGATACATCTCATAGGGTGGAAGGCTTGGATTGTGCCCGGTAAGCAGATGATACATTGTGGCTCCAAGTGTATAAATATCTGTTCTCCCGTCCGTCTGTCCATGACCGCCATACTGTTCCGGTGCAGCATATCCCTGAGTGCCCAGGCAGGACGTGTCTTCTATGCTGGTTTCTTTAAATTCTCTCGCCGTTCCAAAGTCTATGATCTCGATCTGTCCATCCGGTCTGAGCATGACGTTGGCAGGCTTTAAATCCCGGTATATAATGGGTGGTTTTCTGGAATGCAGATACCCAAGCACATCACATATCTGCTTCGCCCACTCCACTACTTTTTCCTGAGGCTGTGCGCCCTCATTTTTCAGCCAGTGGTCAAGCGGTCTTCCCTCAATATAGTCCATCACGATCAGGAAAGAATCCCCGCAGTCAATCACGTCCACAATGCTTGGCAGATTCGGATGGTTCAGCCTTTTTAAGATATCGGTCTCCGCGATCAGCCCCTGTCTGACAACTTCGTAATCCCTGCTCCCATCCTTTCGGACTTCCTTGATCGCCCACTGTTTATTGGCTCTCTCATTCATCGCCAGGTATACAACACTCATGCCTCCCTGGCCGATCTTATTCAATATTTTATATTTTCCGTCTACAATCGACCCGATTTCCAGCATAGTTCCATTCCTCTAGCATATTTTCAAAAGGATTATAGAAATATTGTCTCTCTCCTGACGCATCTTGTTTAACTCTGTACAAGAAACAGCCGCCTCGTACATCTGTCTCTCCGTCTTAAGTACGCTGGGAGACATGGTCTGCAGCATTTCTTCCTCAGTGAGCAGATGCCGGAAGCCATCGGAACAGAGCATATATATTTCGCCTTTTGCGTATGCTCCAAATGTAAATTCCGGAACAACGTTTTTACTTGCCCCCACACACTGAAGAAGGACGTTTCTCTGAGGATGGTTAAGCGCTTCTTCCCGGGACAGCCTGCCCTGTTCAATCTCCTTTTGGACCACTGTCTGATCCGTTGTAAGCCGGCTGACAGTGTCTGAAGTAATTCTGTACACCCTTGAGTCTCCTACATTCATTGTGTAATAATTCCCTTCTGCCATCAAAAGGAGCGCCGCCGTAGTGCCCATCTTCCCGTGAAATTTCCTGCTGTATTCTTGTATTTTCCCATTCATATCCTGAACAAGCCCATCAAGCTCCAGCTCCAGCCTGCTCCGTTCGATACCCTCTTCTGTACGCCGGGTATAAAGCAGGTCAGGGAACCGGGTTTCAAACCAGTCTGAAAAAGCCCTGATCAAAGCGGCGCTGGCAACCTCGCCTCTGGAGAGGCCTCCCATACCGTCGCAGACTACGGCCAGCATTACCTTCCCGTAGTCTGTTTCAGCCTCTTTAATCAGGACAGCGTCCTGATTCATATCCTTATGTATTCCTGTGTCACTGTGTACAACGCTTAAAAATCCCACTCTGAGTCACCTTCATTATAAATATCGGCACCACTATATGCTCTTATTTTTCCTTATCTGTTCTGTCTGTACAGTCTCCTGCCTGCTATTCCCGCTGCCGCCAGACTTACCGCCAGCATAAACACGTACGGTGAGTAAGAACTATTGTCTCCGGTCTGCGCTGCTCCTGACGGCGCCGGCTCTGTCACCGGTGCGGCAACTGCCGCATTTACGGTAAACCTCGCGTTTACCTGGACACTCGTCCCCTGATCCGTCGCGATCGTTATCATCTCGTTATAGGCACCTGCCGCGAGCCCTGTCTTCGGCTGTACTGTAAATGTTGCTGTTCCTCCCGGCGCAAGGCTGACAGCGGACAGCGCTCCGATATTGAAATTTGTGCCCACCGGCTGCACCAGGTTCACTGCGCTGTTCCCGGTGTTGGTAACTGTCACCTGTCCTGCCGCCGGGCTTGTCCCATATCCTTCACTGACAGCAGCAAAATCCAGTGTCGTGATGTCTGTCGTGATCGTATAAGTCGGCATGACCGTCTCTGCCTGAGCATCGGGCAGCATCAGGGATACATCCCCTGCCGGCGTCCCGCTCACTGTGATCTGCGTATCGCTGTCCCTTACAACGGTAACTCCCGTCTGCCTTGCCAATGTGTTCACATAGTCCGCCGGGAAGTGATAGCCTTCATCGGCAGTGTACACAACAGGCGTCATGGCCCTTCCTGCAGGGACTGTCTGAGTCTCTGCTCCGGAATCCGCTGTCTTTGTCATATGGTTTCCCCCAGTGACTGATACAGAAAAGTCCGATCTGCTCTCAGCCATTACCGCTGTCGTGATCCGGTCTGCATCCGTACTTTCCAGCCAGACTCTGCAGCCACCAAACGAGGTAAGGGATGCGCCTGCTATGGTGACCTCACTGATCTGAACCCGGTCCTGGGAGTTTACAGCCGTCGCCCATGCTCCCTCACTGTTCTGCACTACAAGATATGCATCAGCGGGAGCGCCGCTCACCTCAACAAATGTCCCTGTCGGGTCAATAACCGCTGAACCTTCTCCGCCGGTGTGGCGCAGGGTGAAGGTATTATCTTTGTCAATCGTCAGGCTGCCCGACTCCGCTGTCTCAAGAGTTGAAGCCGACGGCGCGGAGGAGGCAAAAGCGACGGTGGAGAGGTCTACCTGAAGTGCGGGGTGAACATTATGAAGGAGATCCACTCGAGTATCCCCTACTATATCATTGTTCGCAGCCATTCCTACATAAGTGCCTGCATGTGGTGTTCTCAACCAGAAAACACTCCCCCAATACGGAGTGTCCACATGTAATCCGCTTACCAAGTCTGCTTTTGAATTACTTCCTGCCAGAATAAAATTCGTTGTAAGTTCACCATATGGCAGATACAACTTGTCAGTCAGAACATAATTGTTTCCATTTAGAAAATCATCGGTCGCGATCTCTGTATCCACCATCATCCGCTGCTCTGACGAAGAAAAATAATCTAAATTTGTCTCCAATGGCTTTAACACATTAAGCCGCACTTCACTGGCTCCATAATGGCTTGCTCTGACAGCATCAGGCGCGACGTCGTAGACTGCTCCCCATGCCGGGTCATATGGTATATCCTGGAACTGATCTGTCTCGGAATCAAATTTTTGATCATGAATCAGGGGTGTAGATGAAAACAGCACCAGCCCATTCCCCTCCGTATCCGCCGGGTCCTGTCCCACGATCCACCAGCTCTGAGGCTCGCCCCACAGATCATTCCATCCGAAGTAAATCTTCTTCCCATTAGCCTCGCCATCCGTATCATCCGTATCAAAGGATGTCATCAACTGCTCCTTTGTGGCAAACTGTGTCACATCCGGCTGAGCGGCATATACCGTCGTTGTTCCCTGCGGCATGACCGGCATCAGAGCCGCCGCTGCTGCCGCCGCGGTCAGAGCCGCGCCAAATTTTCTAAATCCTCTTCTTTTCATCTTCTCTCTCCTTATTTTCTATTTTATGATCTTTGAACTTTCAGCAAATGCCAGTTCTGCTTCTAACGCAAATTGTAACGGCTCCCATTCCGGATACAGGCGGTCGGTCGGAGCAGACTCTCCATACTGTGGATAGAGCCTCTCTGTTTCCGCACTCACACACCTCTGCTCTGTCCCTTCCCCATCAAAGGTCCGGATTGAGACAGCCGAGATATTATCGCGCTCTCCCCTTTGTTTGTTCAGGCTGATCAAATGTTCCATATTCCGCCCCATTCCTCCGGGGTCTGTCATCACGCCGGGATTGAGATAACGCTGTATCTCCTCCTCGGTAATTTCATGGCGGAATCCGTCACTGCACAGCATATATACTGCATTGTCTTTCGTATCTCCAAAGAACATATCGGGATATACTTCCCTGGAAGCTCCTACACACTGGAGCAGAACGCTTCTTCTTGAATCCCTCTCTGCCTCCGCCTCTGTCATGTTGCCCAATTCTATCTCTCTGGCAGTCACGGTCTGATCCCGGGTCAGTTTTCTGACTCTGTCCCCGATCTCATACACCCTGGTGTCCCCTACATTCAATATGTAATATCGCACCGGCGTGATAAGAAGCGCCGTAACTGTCGTTCCCATGCGCGTCCCATACATCCCTGCATAAGTCTTTATGTTCTCATTGCAGCTGCTTACTATATCCATCCAGCCAGACCGGACGGTGTCATCCCTGATTCCACTCCCGCACAGAAGCGGCAGCCTCATATCCGCCCATCTGCAAAATGCGCATACAACGGAAGCACTGGCGATCTCTCCGCCGGAAAGACCACCCATGCCATCGCATATGACGGCGAACACTACTTTCCCCATACCAGTCCTGTAAACGCGAACATCGTAGCTGTCCTGGTTGACTGTTTTCGTCAGACCGATGTCAGTTGCAGCCGAAACTAAGAAATCCACGCTCCATCCCCCTTTTAATATATCTTAAACTCAAAATCCTCATTGCCCAGCCTGATCGTATCTCCAGGAGAGATTTTCACTTCGCTGTTGCTCTGGATCATCTGCCCATTTACAAAAGTATGGTTCGTGGAGTTCGTATCTACCACGAAATATTCGCCGTCCCGGGTAATAAAATTCGCGTGACTGCGGCTTACTGCCGTATTGTCTCCAATAAAATAGTCCACAAAGCTTCTTTCCTTACCAATGCGGAATACGGCCTTGTTCAGCGGAATTCTCTCATTATTCTTCACCCGGATCAAATGGGGCGCGGCTGTCTGCGCCGGATTCTGCCCCTCATTGAGTACTGTGGTCTCTCCGATCCCTCCCCCGCCGAGAACCGTGGTCTCTCCGAAGTTCATCTGCGCCCCCTGATAAGGTGGCTGCGCGGCCGGATAAGGAGACTGGGATGCAGGGCCCGGCTGCACGGGCTGCGTCGTCACTCCTTGATAAGATGGCTGCGCCGTTGAGTATGGCACCTGGGGCGACGCGGCTTGCTGTGCTGCCGGCTGGGGGGGCTGTGTCTCTTTCTTGTTCTTTTTCTTTCGGCTCTCTTTTTTCGCAGAAGCGGACATCAAGCCAGCGTTTTGAGCTCCCATGGGCATACCCCCGCCTGTGGCTGGTGGTGTCTGCCCGGGAATAGCAAAGTCGGGACCGGCTGTATAAACCTCACTTTGGTATGTGATTTCTTTCTTCTTCTTTTTTTCTTTTTTTGCCGGTTTTGAGGCGACCTGCATATTTTTTTTCTCCGCTCTCTGAGCTTTATAGAGTTCTTTATTCTCTTTGCTGTAATGCATCAATAGCCCCAGCATGCTGATTTTCTTCTCCTCACTTGCGCCGGCTGTTCCTGCAGGGCCTCGCGCGCTCTGGGGCGTCACTGGCTGCACAGGCTGACTATGGGGCATATTCATCCCAGGATAAGCTGCTGCCGCTCCCGGGGAGCGCACACCGTGATTCTGGGATAATTGCGGACTTTTCCCCAAGCCGGGCTGCTCCACAGTCTGCGGGGATGGCTGACCCGGATTCTGCGTCCCGTAGTTTCCCCCGGCTCCATGTATTTCCGCCTGTCCGGACGCCGCAAAGGGACTGGGACTAGACCGTCCCGGGGCCGCGGATGGGTCACCCCGGCCGGGCGCCTCCTGTATCACACCAGAAGACAGCCCCGGCTGACTGGTCCCACCTGTCTGAGACTGTCCGGACAGTGCGATCTCATCCAAAACTCTTTTAAAATCATTTAACGAAAATACAGGCGTGCTGTTCAGATAATTGATAATTTTAGCTACGTGGTCACAGTTCTCAGTCTGATCAAATTGCGTAGCAAACATGATTTCCTTAAAAAATGCTCCCAGATCATACTCCTGTGCCGCCCCCTCTACAGGCAGACAGATAAGCACTGTCTCACATGTAGTCACGTCAGCGAAAATATAATCCAGATCAAGGAGAATCGTATTTGTATCTATCATATAATCTTCCGCTGAGATCAGAGCATTGACAATCCCGCCAAACACACCCAGCAGCCGTTTCCTGTTGACTGCGCCTGAAAAGAACTGACTCACCGAAATTTTGGATGACACATTGTACTTTATGTATTTTTCCTCATCCATCTGTGTGAACAGTGCAGATGCCAGTCCCGGTATCTTATTGTTGGTCAGCATCCCCAGGCTCATACTGTCTGCTATTTCCCCCGGCGTCAATGTATAAACAAGATATGTATTTGTTCCCTGGGTTTCATATGTAAACTCTCTCATCCTCATTCCTCCCTGTTGAGCCGATACAGTTTGAGAAGCTGCCATTTATTTCCTACACCTACAAAGCAGCTTCCCTTCTCATTGAAGTCCTTTGCCCCGGAAAACTGCGGCTCAATGACTATATTCTCGTCCGTGTCGACAAATCCCCATTTCCCGTCTATGCAGACTGCCGCCAGACCGTTCATGAAAGAACGGGCATCGTCATATTTTTTGTCGGAAATTAATTTCCCGTCTTTACCTATAAAACTCCACTGTCCCTCGATCTTTACCGCTGCCGGGCCGTCTCCGGCAAACACTCTGGCATCCTCAAAAGTCATTGACCCCACCTGTTGTCCTTTTCCATCAAGCATAACATATTCTCCCTCTGAACGAGCCGCAAATACTCTGTCGTTCCTGTAGGCAATTCCTTTTTCATCCAGTTTTATATCTGTATAGGCAGTATCTGCGATCTCCTCTCCCTCTGAATCGATCAGCTTCCATGCATCGCTCTCTTTTACTGCGGCAATGCCATTATTGGCAGTGGAAGCAAAATCATATTCACCGAAAAGGACATTCAGATCCGTATCAAGATATGTATATTTTTCATCCGGTCTAAGAGCCGCAATCTTCTCATCCGCTATAATGCCAAGACTTATGTACTTTTCCTCCGGTACAAGCACTCTGTATCCCTCTTTATCTATAAAGTAAGTATCTCCCTCCTCATTTACCACAGGCGCGAATCCCGACTGAGTAAATGCTCCTGCCTGGACATATGTGTCCGCCACGCGGATCTTTCCGTACCGGTCTACGTATCCCCACCGCTCGTCATTGCTGACAGCACAATAATTATTACTATATATCCCCACATTGTCATAGGAGTTAAAATCCATGGTAAACACATACATGATTTCTTCCCGGACTTCACTGATAAAGTCAGTCGAAATATTTCTCTTGTCCGCCGTTTCAATAATATCATAGCAGGACTCATAATCCTTGTTATCCATATACGCCCCGAGAATACAGTCATAAGCCTCAGGTTCTGTGGGATATGTTTCAAAGAAATTTTTAGACCATGACAAGTATTCTTTGTCTCGTCCCTGTGACTGATAATACTGCGCCACCTCGGCATATATCTCAGGAGTACTTTTAAGCCCGATGGCAAGGTTATAATTTTCAATCGCGTACTTGGTAATCCCATCTTCCGCATATTTACGCGCTTCGCTCAGATAAGTATTGTATTCCTTTTCCATGGCAACAGCGTCTGATGTCAGCAAATACCACGAAGCCGCCATCAATACGATCATCACCACAGGAACCAGCGCTCTATACTTTTTCATACAAACACCCTCTCTTACATCCCAGCCAGTCCAATCGCAATCGCAGTCCCTATCAGTATACTGGGACCAAACGGTATCGTATCTTTACGCCCCTTCTTTCTCGTTATCAGCAGTCCCACAGACAGGACAAACGAGACGACAAGGGAAAAGAACACAGAGTTGACCGCCCCCCACAGGCCCTGATACAGACCCATTACTGCAAATAATTTTATGTCTCCCATGCCAATACTGTTCTTAAATACGAGAAAAAGCAGGAAGAAAAAAATCCCGATCACAGCAGCGCCCACCAGATTATCTTTCAGTATAAGAAATCCTGTTGCCGGAGAAGATATGAACTCCGGAATATACAACACGCCTCTGATTATAACCGCAGTGAGCAGTATCTGATTCGGTATTTTCTGCAGTCGGAAATCAATTGCTCCAATCGGAAACAGAATTTCAACCAAACACAGAAGCTTAATACTTTGGATCACTTCCATCCTGTATACGGTATAAAAGAGACAAATAAGCACGGCAGTTGTCAAAGCTGCAAAAACCAGATATAGTATCCGGTTTCTTCTCAGTCTCAAAACCTCCGTATTTCTCGATTTCCAATGCACTCCATTAAGATAATAGCAGGTATACACATATCCCGCCGCAATCAGAATAGAAGATACTACTGCGTCTATCGCAATTATCATTCTCCTGTTCCTCCCCCTCCGTTTGTTGAAGCGGTTGACTTTGCACCGTTTCCAAAGCTGGCGACAACCTCGATCGTGACGCCGTTTGTATTAGCGTCTGCTATGATTGATTCTATCTTTTCTTTCAGCCCCGCGTCTTCCGGCACGACAAGCACTATTTTGTTAGACGCGCCGGTACAGTTATTCTCTTTTTTGGAGGTTGTCCCATTTGTCTCTGTCTTTGTCGTTACCGAAGTCAGGCCATCTGTTGTACTGTTCATCTTCCCGCAGAGCCTCTCTATACTATTGCGTATGGCCTGATCATCGAGGTCCGCCAGCGTCAGCGTCGGCTCTCCCTCCGCGCTCCACAGAGGATTCATGGAAGATATCATGACAAATTCGTTTTTATCCTTATTATACAACTGTACATCTGTCAACCCGCTTGTCTTTTCATAGCCTTCTCCGAGCATATCCTGGATCACCATATGGCGTATCAAACTCGCCCTCTCATTTACAGTTGCTTTTGTCCAGAGCGTATCATTCTCAACATATGCGGCAGCATCTGTATAGCTTTCCTCTCCGTTTAACCATCCATGTGTAACTGCCGTCTGATTAAAGTGAAAGGTGAAATCCAGAGGCAGCAGGGGAATCACCTCAATATCGTAAGTAACATTAAGCCGTATCTCATTTGATCCGTTAGGAAACAGTGTGGACTGCGAAAAGTCCAGCCCGTCTATGTATGAGCCTGTCGCTGATGGAACGACCCCAAGAAACTTCAGGTATTCATCCACACTCCCTCCGTCTGTGCTGACCAGATGCTTCTGCACCATCACCTTGGCGAGAGGCGCGGCGATCAGCCGGGATTTTGCCAGATCAAATCCTTCGTTTGCTGCCAGTTTCGCGATTCCGAACATCAGGCTTTTGGGGTCATCTGCGATGCTGGAAAGATTGCTCTCCAACGACCCTATTGCCTGGTCTATGTTATCGATGCTCCCATTGACCGACTCCCATGCCGACATGATACCATCGATATCATTCGGCGTCTGGCTCCCTGTCTCCCCCAGATTCTGGATTTCATTGTAAACTTCATTAATATCAGAAAAAACCTGACTAAGCCCCTCTGTATCAGATATGCCCGCATTGTAAAGCTTTTCCTGACTTTCCTTAAGCCCTGTCAAAGAATACAGATAACTGTACTGGGAGATCTCCCTTGCCGTTGTGTTAAGAGCATAAGAAATCCTTGCCTGAGCCATGGAAATATTCACTATAGTCAGTATCGTAACAATCGCAAACATAAAGGTGGAAAGAGAGATGGTAGCCTCTATTGTAACAGAACCACTCTCATTTCTAAATATCCTTAACACTTCCATCCCTCCTCGCAAAATCTTTTGTTTTCTCAATGCGGTGTTTTTACTCCTCTGAACGCACTGACTCCATCATCGCTGTCACGATCTCATCAATTTCATCGATCAGCTCCTGACTCTGTGAATCATCTGTCACAGAACCGATGATTTGGCATGGAATGCCGTCCATTATGAAGGAATATCCCTTTGCCCAGCCATCATGTATGTTTACCCTTCCATAATTAATTGTTCCCTCAAAGCTGTACACTTCTATTCCATTTACATCGATGACCTCATCCTCTGTGATGTTGATACTGTTAACTCCTCCATCATGACTGCTCATACCTTTAATAAATATCTCTGTTGCCATCTCATGGGCCTCTGTAACATTCGTGGGTGATTTCTTCCGCTGAGTGCTTATTGCAACATATTTCGTGTCCGGAACAGTAAAAATTTGCATATAACCTTCTTCAACCTCATGATAATTCGGGGTGTCAATATAAATGTCTTTCAGTGGAACTTTGTAAGTACCTGTCAGAAGCGAACTCTTTTGTCCCTCTGTCTCCTTCTGAGTCTCCTCCCGGGCTGTTTCCTCCGTGCTCGTTTTCTCCTGCTCTGTCTGCTCCTGAGTCGGTTCCGGTGTTTTCTCCTGGTTTCCGCATCCTCCCAAAAACGCCATCGTCATAACCACCAACAAACTTACCACTCTATTTTTCATCTTTCTCTCTCCTTTTTAATATCCTTTTATTTCCTTATACTCAAATGTATACCATCTCTCATTTTTCGACGGATTTCCCTCCACATCTGCGAACAGGGGCAGCGCCAGTAAGGTAGGCCGCACCTGGACTGTCGCTGATATCTCGACATAAGCTGCTGAGTTAGTCAGCCGGTATCCGTCATCTCCTTGTATGTACCCCATATTAGCCTGAATCGCATCTGCTGTTCTCAAAAGAACACCTTCTCCGCTGAGCAAACCGATTACAAGGAATAGTCTCAGATAGTCGCTGTACGAGAATGACAGCAATGAAGCTGTGCCTGTCGTATTTATCTCCTCCTTTGACGCTGAAGATGATCCAAAGATTCCTTCTATCTTGCTGTTCAGCGTATTTTTAAGGCTTTCCGCCCCATTACTTATGGATTCCTCTAATTCTTCTCGCATTTGAACTTTGTATGATTCGACCTGTTCGGATATATTATCCATAATGTTTTGCCTCAGATCGTTTGTAATTTCAGTCAGTCTGGTTATCGCTCCGGAAATATCCTGATTTGGATCTACCTCTTTTGCCAGTTCATCCAGTGTCACCTGTACATACTCCTGCTTAATGATATTTACGGACTCCTGCATTACAGCATATGCCAGATCATCTCCGCTGCTCTGCGCTCCCTGCTCCTTAATCCATGCATCCAGACCGACTTCCACTTTCTCTGCCATGTCATCCATGTCCATCTCAGGGTTTATCCTGCTTTCATCAACCACACTACTGCACAGGGTCGTGAACTTCTGGATTGCCATATTTGCATAGCGCTCTACCATCGTATCAAAGGAGTCTTCCACCGCATCCAGTGCACTTTCCACGTTGCCTGCACTTGTCTGTAAAAATTTATCTAATTCTTCATTCCCCATATCCAGAAGCTTGGTCAGCTCCTCGACACCTGTATCAATAATCTTTTCTCCAGCATCTCCCAGAGCCTTTCCGACCTCTTCCCGTACAGTTGTCATAATGCCTTGTATGGAACACTTCCATGTCTGATTGTTTTTAAACAAGGGCACACTCTCTCCGTCTCGCAGACTAACCAGATCCAGCGCCGATTCGCAGCAGGCTGTGGCTATGATAATTGCCGCCTGGATAAGGGGCACCGGTATCACTCCCAGAGTAGCCGCGGAGATTGGCGTTGCGATGGCAAACGCCGTATCCCGGATTGAAGAGTCCGTGAATGCATAGATCAGATTAAAGCCCAGCCGTATGCCATAGATCGTGCCATATGCCTTCGTGATATTACCGGCATTGTCACCTCCATATATGATGTATTCCACTTCCCTGCCGTAAGCATAGTTATTCTCTGAATTGATCGGCTGCAGGGTCAGTGTCTGTATGGCTGCCTTCGCCTGGTCTGCTGAAGCTGCAACCTCGCCTTCCCCTCCCTGTTTTACTGCGAACTCTTTCTCGATCGTGTCATAGCTGAACATGCCGAGGATATAATCCGATATATAAAGTGCGTCTCTCAGGTCGGTCGCCATACTCATTACCGATGATGCTAAGCCGGAGAACATACTGGTCAGGCTGGCGCTTGTGCTTCCAGGTGCGGTATTCCCTGTGTCCGCAGTGATCTCCGGTGGGCTGCCCCCGCTTCCTTCAGATGGGAGACCGCTTAGCTGGCTGATTTCTTTGGAATCCATCGGATTTCCCGATGAAGCGTCCTCCGCATTTTCTGAAGCATCCTGAGAAGTGTCATTCTTAATTTCATCATAAAGTTCTTTACCGTTATAGTTATTCTCTTCCTTTTTATCCGTATTCGTTGACACCTCACCCGTATTAAAGTGCGTATACAGATAGCTGTAAAAATTCAGTTTGTCTTTTATCAGATCAGTCTGCGTCCCCGTCTGATTTGTCCAGGAAATATTTAACTTCTGTCCTATGGTAAACTTGCCGGAACACCAGCTGTCTGCCTGCTGGACAAGGCTTTGGTAATCATACGGCACCGCTTTAAGCTTAGCGGCTCCGATCTGATTCTCCAGCAAAGACACAAGAACATCATAACTGCTGATGTCTGTCAGTTTTTTCCCAAAGAACTGATAGCTGTCGATTTGGTCCAGGACTTTTCCCAAATTGTCGCTTATATTTTGAAGTCTGGTCTTTAGCTTGTTTACCTCCTCCTCATTCAAATATGTGGAGAGGCTTTCGATCTCGGCAAGATCCTGTTTCCCCAGAGAGGTCCCGGACAACTCATCCGCTCCCGCAGCCCCTTTCCACTCTTCCTTCTTCTGATCCAGCTTCCCGCCGTCTCTCACGTATTCGCCCACCTCAGCCAGGCAGCTGACAGCTTTATCCAGATGGTCCTTTGCTGTCGAAATCTCTGTCTTGTATGCCGTAATTTCATTGTACAGGTTTAAGACTGCGTTTGAAGTGGCTGAAGGGTCTGTTTGAGACTGCGCGTAACTCGCTCCTGACTGCATGCGTCCTTCATATTTCTTAAATTCATCTATCCAGGATGCAAACCCGCCCTCGAACTGAGTAATGAACTGCTTCGCATAAGAAGCATAGGTCTGCGAGCTGGTGCCGTAAAGCTTTTCTTTTTTGTTCATCACGTTGTCATTAGCATAGGTCACTGTGTGGCGAAGATTACTGTAGGCGCTGTACAATGCCTTAAGAGCGTCCGCCACTTTATCATACGCGCCTTTACGGTTTGTCTGGACCACATACTGGAGCCCATATACGTTCCCTTCATATGGCAGTACATTGTCTAAAGCCGTGTCATAGTTTTCTTTTGCCGTATGATAGGTATCCAAAGCCTTTTTTACAGCGCTGGCAGAGGGCTGATTGCCTTCGGAATATGTGGTGTAGTCCGTGAACAGCCGCTGACGCTGCCCATTGATAAAGAATGTCGGAATATACTCTGTGACGCCCTCACTCACCTCAACACTCTGTTTTCCCGCGTCGTAATTATATGTAGTGCAGTCTTTGTAAGCTAGAGTGTCATACAAATCCATAATTATCTTTTTTGCATGGCCCTTATACGCTGCTTCATAAGAACTGAATCTGCTGTCCATATCATCAAAGTAGTTTTCCGTCTTTACGATCGGAGTTCCGTTATAGTTATTAATATTCTCCCATGCTTCCTGCGCCTTTTCCATAAGTTCATTTTCCGCCTCATAATAAGACTGGCGTTTGTCCACAAGATCGGTCTGCGCTCCAAGCGTAGAAAAGCTTTGAAGGGACGTCAGAAAGCTAAGCCCGGTGTTGATTGGCGCCCGGTATTTCATGAAATCAACGATCTGCCGTTTTATCATCGTAGAATTGGCAAGCGTGGCGTCCTCTCTTTTTTTGATATTAAATTCCGTCACTTCCATATTGAGAATATCCGCTGTATCGTCATTCTCCGACACCATGCCAAGCTGAGCCATGATCTTCTCTACATAGGAATCCGCGTCCTCGCTGCTCACGCCGGACGAAGTGATGCAGGTTCTGTAGTATTCTTCCAGCTTGCCGAAAAGCTCGTCCGTGTCCTGGGCGGTGGCAAAAAGTCCATACAGAGATTTCAGCTTTGTATCATAATCTGTCAAAGCAGTATTAAGCGTCAGGTCTCCCGCTGACATCGCGAGACCTTTTCCGAGTTCAAGTTTGCTGGCATCAACAAAAAGTGACGATACCGTCATCATCGGAACCAAGATAATAACAAGAAATATTGATATTGCCCCCCTTGTTCTCCTCATCATTCTCATTCCATCCCTCCTCATTTGCCTGCAAAGTTCTCAATAAAATCATTAATCTTCCCAAACATATCTGATATGCTTTGACCGAATTTAGTTCCATAAAATATGTCGATCACCATATCTGTATTCCGAATAAATTCTGATGTATCGTTTACCGGAACTTCCGCCCTTGCGTTGATCGTCAGAACAGCCGGCGCCTCCTGACCCATGAACCGGATCGGAAACTCCACCGCATACTCCACGTCCACTGAAAAAGTAGAATAAACGACATAATTGTTAAATTTGGCGATATCAGCGCTGTTTGTCTTAAGCCTGGGGCTCATATTGTTGAAGAACAACATCGTTCCATCCTCAATGTCTGACTCCACCGCTGTTCCAATCTGACTTTCAATTTCATCCATACCACCGAATATGTAACGATATGGTTCTACATTCAGATTATCAAGAGACGGTATCGTCCCGGTTGTTTTCATAGTTTGTAAAATAGGGTCCGCACAATATCCGGCTCCTTCAAGAGTCCGTGTCAATACCACAGATTCTATCTGAGCTTTCACATAATGGGCATTCCCCATGTATACCAGAAAGAAAAGAATAATAAACATGACAGGGAAGACAAATGTAGCTTCCACAATCTGAACTGCCCCATTTTCACTTTCCTCTGTTTTCTTCAGTATTCCTCCCATATTTGTTAGCCTTTCTGTAAACACATAAGTTGAGCAGGACGCCGGCGCTTTCGCACCATGCGTCCCTGCTTCTGCATGGAGAAGCGTTTACTCACCTCCACCGCCGCCGCCAACAGCTTCGTTTGCATTTTGCGTAATGGTCTGGAATAATGTTTCCAGTAAATTTTCAATCTGCTCTTTAAAAATCAGGGCCAGAAGAACTGCGATACCAATGAGAACAACAATCGCAACAATATTCACTTCACCCTTCTCGTCAGAAAACAGATCTCTGAGTTTAAACTTTGCCATGCTGCCCAGCATAATGAGACTCTGAATCATCCTCTTTCCCCCTTTCCTCTAAAATAAATGCTATATATTAAAAATATTATAGCCTTAAGAAACACCCAGATTTGTGAAAATAGGTATGAGGATCATAATAAGGATTCCCACAAACATGACACAAATCGGGATAAGCAGTTTGCTTGCCGCTTTTTCTCCTTCACGCCGCACAAGCTGTTTCTTTAACTGCCACACTTCCTTGCTCTGCTCCTGAAGCATTTCTGTAAGCTCGCTGTTTCCCTTTGTCATTCCCTGTATGATCGTGGATGTAAATTTTTTTATCTCAGGAATGATGCATCTTGTTCCAAAACCGAAAATTGCATCTATCTCTGCCATTCCATTATTCATATCGTTAACTGCTGTCTGCATCTCAGTATATATAATGCTGTCTCCCGCTTCGGCAACCTCCTGCCATGCCTCTCTTAATATCATTCCGGCATTGGTCAGCAGCGCCAGCTTTGACACAACTTCCGAGAAATCATGAAGCAGTTCGTCTGATCTTTTCAGTATTTTTTTCGCTGTAGTCGTACCAAAGTAATAGTACGCTACTCCGGCAAACATGAATCCGACAACACTTGCCAGCACTTCTGCTGTCAGCCCGTAAAACGCAAATGAGAGAACGAACAGGGTGAACGCCAGCGTGACCTGCTGTGAATGGATCACCCGAAGATAGTAATCTGAATATTTACTCCCATACAGAACATTTAACTGCTGTCTGAGCTTCCTGTCACCTTTACTTTTATAATTGTATTTAACTAACTGCAACACGGCATATCCAAGTCCGTATATCTCTTTGAAGGGATATTCCTTTTCCTCCAGGACATCAAACATAGCGTTGTATTTCAGTCCTTTGATGTAGAATACCATCCAGATAATAAGAGAGACCGCCCCCGCGCCTATCATAATATAGTCCAGTATTTGCAGGCCTGGCATATATGTACCTCCTATATTTTAATATCAAGGATTGTTTTCCCGATGAAATACGCAATTATAAATATCACGATGCTTATCGTGGTTGAGATAAGACCTGTCACACTTACAAAATTGGCCGCAAATTCCGGACTCATCATTTTGATCAGCCCGATCAGAGCTATAGGCATGACCACCATTATATTCTGTTCCATCCTGTTTGACGTTACTAGTGTTTCTATGTCCTCGGCGATCTCCATCTTATCGCTCAGTATACTGTGCGTATTGCGGATAATATCTTTTATATTGCCGCCCTTTCGATAGCTTATCTTAAAGACCTTGGCAAAACTCCAAATATCGTCGTTGTCGCTCCTTTTCCCTAAGTCTTCAAGTATTTCTTCAACAGCCACATTATTGTGTATGCCGGAAATGATCACTTCCAGTTCTTTAAGTATATAAGCGTCTGAATCATACTGGATTTTCAGGTCCTCGTACACACTCAGAAAAGAATCATTTACGTTTTTCCCCGCTCCGAGGGATGTGGTCAATGCCTCCAGCATATCCCGGAATTGGTGGTTTAACTCGCTTTTCCTCTTCTCGATAATCGACTTGACTCTCATTGGAAGAAATAGTCGTCCCGCAATGATGCCGACTATGGTGGGAATTGTAATATTGAGTATCCACGTCAGCCGGGTTGCCTCCCCGAATTCGTCCTTTCCTATCCCTCCATAAAACAGATAACCAACGCAGGCTCCTGCTATGAATGCGATCATGAAATACAGAATCTTTTCCCAGGGCTTCATATAGTAAACCCTGTAGTTGATTGTTCGTATATTTGTCGCAGAGGTATAAAATTCTGGTTCTCGTACTGTTTGTTTTTTCTTCATCTGCCCTACCTCATATCTTTCCTTTTACACCGGCAAGCTGCAGCTTAAACGTATTGATCATATCGTTGTCAGTTCTTTTAAGAGAACCCGAAACCTTACTCAAAGTACTGTTTTCATCTTCCTCAAATTGATAAAGCGGATTGAGAATTATTTTCCCGTTCTCATATCCTGCCACCTCTGTAATCTCCATGGTCTTTCTCGATTTGTCTCTCAGCCTTGAAAGATGGATGATGATGTCCACAGCCGATGCGATCTGCTGCCGTATCGCCTCCAGAGGAAGCCCGGCAGCCCCCTGAAGAACCATTGTCTCAAGCCTGCTGAGCATATCTTCTGTGGAGTTTGCGTGACCCGTGGAAAGAGAGCCGTCATGCCCTGTGTTCATAGCCTGAAGCATATCCAGCGCCTCTCCGCCCCGGACCTCGCCCACAACGATCCGCTCCGGACGCATACGCAGTGACGATTTGATCAGATCACGAATCGTAATCTGCCCCGCACCCGCAGCATTTGCGTTTCTCGTCTCAAGGCTGACCAGGTTGTCCACCCCTGCGATCTGAAGTTCCGCAGAATCCTCGATCGTAATAACACGCTCATCCTTTGGTATATAATTTGAAAGCGCATTCAAAAAGGTTGTTTTACCTGATCCGGTACCACCGCTTATGAAGATGTTGTACTTTGCCTTGACCAGCAATTCCAGCCTGGCTGCGATTTCCTTTGTGATCGAACCGTATTCAATCAGCTTTTCTATGGTCATAGGCGTTTTGGAAAACTTACGGATTGTAAGGGTTGGTCCGCACAGCGCTACCGGGGGCAGCACTACGTTGACACGGGAGCCGTCCGGCAGCCGGGTATCACAGATTGGATTTGCCTGGTTGACCTCCCGCCCTGCAAGACCTACGATCCTTTGAATAACATCTTCCAGCTTTCTCTGGCTTTCAAACTGCTTGTCCAGTTTAAACAGGCGCCCATCCTGCTCGATAAAGATATTTTCCGGACCGTTGATCATGACCTCCGTAATGGTATCATCACTTATAATGCTGTCCAGCAGCCCGAACCCCCGGATAGAGCTGAAGATCTGCTGGACAATGGATACCCTCTGTCCAATGGAGCAGTACTGGTTTCCCAGACGGCTGATGACCAGTTCTTCAATTTTCTCCTCCAGGTCCTGGTCCGTCATCTTGCTCAGGCTGAGGTTGTCTGTAACATACTGTTTCAATTCAAGGACAAACTGTTGTTCTCTTTCAAATTCCATGTGAGCCCCCATTGTCAGATTATTTTGTCAAACATACTCATAGGTGCTATCTGCTCTACTACCTGTCTGGCATCCGCATGTACATATACCGGAATCCCGCCGATGTTTTTGATATCTATGCCTTGTGCTGTCCGCCCCGCCTTGCTGCTGAATCTGTTATATACAAGGCAGAGTCTTCTTGATAGCATTTCTTCTGAGTTCTGCTCCATCAGGCATAGCGCCTCATATGCTCTTTGCAGCTTTATATTGGATATTTCCGAGCCATCCCCTACCCATACCGCCGCGTGGGCCTGTCGATATATATCCATTGTGTCTTTATCCATGTTAAAATCCATATCCAGTATTATGTAGTCGTAAGAACCAGTCAGTTTAAGTTCAGAAATAAGCCGCAAAACATCTTCCCGGTCCAGTTCCTGCATATCGAGTGCCACTTGTGATCTGGAATAAAAATACACACCACTTTCGGCCTGTTTAACACAGCTTTCAAGCTTCATGGCAATATTTGACTTTTTGCTTTTGAGTGCAAAAATAACATCACTCATATTGAACATCCCATCTGCCGAGAAGAAAATATCCGATGAACCATATTTTTCAAGATTCAGATACAGTGTCTTTTTATTTTGACGGGCATAATGGACCGCACAACCTGCCGCTGCTGAAGACGTACCCGCTCCTCCACCCGGAGAAGAAAATACGATCACTTTCGTACTGTCGTCTCCCAGTTTTAGTCCGGATATACTGCCGGCATTATCCGAATAGATACTCAAAATCTGTTTATAAATCAAATCAACTTTCTGAAATTTGCATATCGCCCGCTGGTTACGGCAGGACTCAACGCCAGGAGAATTGACCAGATAAGAAAACCCACAGTATTTAGGAATCAAATCCGTGTCAATATCAAAGACTTCGCCGGAAAGAAAAACATCGATCCTTGACTTGTCCAAAGTCTGGAAGGCGAGCTCACGATCTGTAAAAGAATACACTTCAAGTTTGTCTGCATATTTTGTGCTGAAAACAGAGACAATCCTTTTTAGATAGTTTTGATCATTTTCAAGAATTGCGAGTTTAATACGCATAGCCTTATCCCCCCATTACCTTTTGCCTTTCTTTTAATCTGGCTTCCTCGAATAGAATGTGCACGTCTGCTTTCTCAGTAATTCCGCTTTAAATAATACTATATTTATCCAGAAAATGGAATATCTTTTTGAAATATTGGTAATTTCTGGTATATGATGTCAGGGGTTTTAGCTGGAAGTCCGACAGATTTTTTCATAAAAAGAACCAATATGACCGGGGGCCCGACATATTGGTTCTTCTAATAAGTGATCTTTATTCAAAGATTTATCCCTGTATCTGAAGCAGCTTGTTCTTAAGCTCGGATTCCATATTCTGAAGTTCAGCCTCTGCCGCCCGGCGTTTCTCCCTTCCCTCTCTCTGGATATTCATCACTTCATCCAGGGTAGAGATCAGCGATTCGTTCGTAGCTTTCAGCGTCTCAATGTCTACAATACCGCGCTCAGACGCTTTTGCAGTCTCCACAGTTGCCACCTTGAGCTTCTCAGCGTTTTTCTTAAGCAGCTCGTTAGTCATATCCGTTACTTTACGCTGCGCTTCCACAGCCTGGGCGGAATGCTCCACGCCGAGAGCGAGCACCATCTGGCTCTTCCACAGCGGAATTGTGTTCACGATAGTAGACTGGATCTTTTCCACCATCTGAGTGTCATTATTCTGCACGAGACGGATCTGAGGAGCAGTCTGGATGGAGATCATCCGCGTGAGCTCCAGGTCATGTATCTTCTTCTCAAACCTCAGGCACATGGACTCCAGGTCACGGGCAGCCTGTGCATCTTCCGGAAGCCCAGAGGCCTGCGCTTTATTGGTGAGTTCCGCAAGCTGCGTACTCTGGACTTGTTCCAGCTTTTTCTTTCCCGCCATGATATACATGGACAGTTCTTTAAAATATGCGAGGTTCAGCTCGTACATCTTATCCAGCAGAGCCGTATCCTTCATGAGCTGCACCTGATGTTTCTCCAGCACCTTCACGATCTCATTCACGTTCGCCTCTGCCTTTGCATACTTTGCTTTCATGGATTCTATCTTATTGGAAGCCTTCTTGAAGATCCCGAATAAGCCTTTTTCTTCTTCCTCATCAAAGCTTTTCAGCTCTGTCACAACGCCTGCGAGCAGGTCTCCCACCTCTCCCAGATCCTTAGACCGTACATTTTCCAGGGCAGACTCTGAAAAATCCGCCATCTTCTTCTGCGTTCCCGCCCCATACTGAAGTACGAGAGCAGAATTTGTCAGGTCGATCTGCTCTGCGAACGAGTCCACCATCCTGCGCTCCTCCTCCGTCAATACGCTGTCGTTCAGCCCCTGCTCTTCCGCCTGTATGACAGGCGGCTTCTTCTCCTCCTGCGCCTGAAACGGATCCAGTGTCAGAGTCGGCGCTGTGCTCATGTCTTTAAATTCATTGTTCATCTGTTCATCCTCCATGTCCTCATAACTTATTTCCTGCCGCCTGTGTTCAGGCCGTCCTCGGTCAGTCCTTCCTGCGCGAGCATCGTATTCAGCACAGAAATATCCGATGATAAGTCCCAGGCCGTATCCTGGAACAGATCATCCAGCAGCTTTTCAAACGCTGCGTTCAGTGTGTCCAGCGTTTTTTCTATTTCCTGTTTGGACGAGATAATATTCTCTCCCTGCACGGGCTGAGCGTCCAGCTCTTCGTATGCCTCCAAAAGTTTGATAGTAGTGGGCAGATAGTATTCCATAAGCTTCCGTATATCGCCAACAGTGTCCGGCTTCTGCTCCACGCGGTCAAAGATCCGGTCTACCAGGGTCTCCATCCGATAGATCTTTGCGGAAATCTCCTCTCCCGGTATCGCGTCATTTGCCTCGCGGATCTTTTTTACATACTCATCGCCCGCCTCGATGACCTTTTGCACTTCGGGAGAGAGCCTGGAGTATTCCTGCTGCCGCTTCTGCGCGGCCGCTTCCTGTTCCGCCTTCTCCCTGCGCGTCCGTTCTATAAGTTCTGTATACTGATGATAGGCTCTGTCGCTGACCATGAGACAAGAGTCCTGTTCATCCAGATGCCCCTGGCAGAACCACCCCTTTTTTATCATCTTTTTTAAATCCTTCACGATGCTCTTCACCGGCCGCCCTGTCTTCTGCGCCAGTTCTTTCAAATCGCAGTATTCCCGGTTTCCCAGAAGTTTGACATATTTTCTGAACCTGCCGACAGAACCGGCCATTCTTATCCCGGTCATCGCCATCAGCGCAAAGACAAGAGTAAACACCCCAAACGCCCCAACGCCGATCTGGAGCATCAGATCCCGGCCGGTTGCCAGAGCTCCGATACAGAGAAGAAGCAGAAACACGAGCGATGCAGCTCCAAACACAAGTCCCGTAGCCGCCAGAAAGATCCCTCCCACTTTAACGGAAGTTCCCTTAAGATACAACGGTCTCTGTTTTTGCACGGCTGTCCCGGCATATGTCTGTCCCGCATATCCTGTCCCATGCTGAACAGAACCGTTCCGGGCACCGCTGTCATGCGCCTTTCCTGCCGGATTCTCCCGATACCATCCGCCGCTTTTCACTCCCCTGGACACGGTGTCCATTGCCCGGCCCACCGTATCCGAAACTGTCTGATTCAATCTGCGGAAATCTCTGGAATCAACCGCATCCTGTATCGTCCTGCGTATCTCATCTCCAAATCTCTCCCAGTCATTATTTATCATGGAATTCCTCCTTAATGATCCCGGGCGCAGATCACCGCCCGGAAACAATGTATCCTTATTTTTATCTTGACCCTGAAAACCATTTATATGATAATCAGTTTAGCCGCTGTACATAAAAAAGTCAAGAATCCGAAGCCTCAAAAAAAGCAAGACGGCACAGCCCAAAAAGGAACAGAAAAATGAAATTAAAAAAGCAGGACACCCCTGAGAAAAGGAGCCGCATGAAACCAGATATCCAAACTTTCATTATATATGAAGACACCCATATCATTGTCTGCCGCAAGCCCGCAGGCATCGCGGTACAGACCTCCAGGATCGGCGCGCGGGATATGGTGAGCCTTCTCAAAAACTACCTCTTTGATATGCAGGAACCTTATTCCCCAGACACCCGACCCTATGGCCGGCAGGATGGACAGAAGACGATCCGGCACAGCCGAGAACCCTATCTTGCAGTCATCCACCGCCTCGATCAGCCTGTGGAAGGACTTCTCGTCTTCGCGAAAACCCCAAAAGCCGCAAAAGAACTGAACCGACAGCTTACATCCCATAGTTTCGGGAAATATTACCGCGCCCTCGTCACCGGGATACCAGATCCGTCTGAGGGCACACTGGAAGATTATCTGGTAAAGGACGCGCGCACCAACACTTCACGCGTGTGCGCAAAAGACACGCCCGGCTCAAAACTGGCTCGGCTCCATTACCGGGTGGATGAGATATACAAAGATACTGAGCCTGTCACTTCTCTCGTAAAGATCCGACTGGATACCGGACGTCATCATCAGATCCGGGTACAGATGGCACATCTGGGATGTCCGCTTGTGGGGGATCAAAAATACGGAGGAGTATCAGCATATTTCGGGGAGACCTGTGCAAAAAGAACTGAATCCCCGGCACACATAAAAAATTCAGGACCGCTGCGACTGTGCGCATATCGTCTTGAATTTATACATCCGGAAACAGGGAAAAGACTTGCATTTACACTGCCGTAAAATTTATGATAAATCTGGATCTTCAGGGAACTGCCATTGAATAAAACGTCTAAACTCTTGGAACAGGAAAAATAACGAAATCCGGAAACTGCATGCTTCCGGATTTCGTTATTTTTCTTTACAATTCCTCCTCAGCCGCTCCTTCCTCTTCCTCCAGCGACTGCTCATATCTTTCCAGGATCGTTGCCTGTATCCTCTCCCTTGTGCCCGAATTGATCGGATGCGCGATGTCCCGGTATTCGCCGTCCAGCGATTTCTTGCTGGGCATAGCAATGAATAAACCTTTCTCTCCTTCTATCACCTTGATATCATGTACTACGAATTCGTCATCAATGGTGATAGAAACAACCGCCTTTAATTTCCCCTCTTTTGCAACTTTGCGTACGCGCACATCTGTAATCTGCATACTCTCAGCTCTCCTTTCTCATCTGCATCACCGCAGGCTGCCTTCAGGTCTCCTATGCCCCGGCAGTTCTGCTCCTGCTTACTTCCTCTGTAAGTCTATAATGCATATCTTTCGTTTTTTTCGACTACTACTTTGACACCGTTTTCTCCGATATGCCTTGTGTTCGCCCTGATCGTGTCACGGCTCTCAACAATACAGTTCTCAATATAGGTATTGTCTCCAAGGTATACATCATTCAGGATAATAGAATTTTTGATCACGCAGTTATTTCCGACAAAAACCTTTTTAAAGATCACGGAATTTTCAATCGTGCCGTTGATGATGCTTCCGCTTCCTACAAGGCTGTTCTTCACGATGGCGCCGGGATTGTATTTTGCCGGCGGCTGGTCGCTTACCTTGGAATATACTGCCGGAAGCTCCTTAAAGAAATAATTTCTCACTTCCGGTTTCAGAAAATCCATATTTGTCTGATAATATGCCTCTACCGTTGAAATGTTGTTCCAGTAGCTGTTTATTTTATAACCGTATATCTTTTTCAGGTTTTTATACCGGATCAGGATATCGGTCACAAAATCATGTCTTTCTTCCTCCGCGCAGTGCTCGATCAGATCGATGAGCTGCCTTCTGCGGATCACATAAATCCCCGTGGATACAGTGTGAGAATGCGCCACCATAGGCTTCTCTTCAAACTCCTCGATCCTGGAGCTCTCATTCATGCGGATCGTTCCGAACCGGGTCGCATCCTCATCCGGTCCCAGCTCCTTGCACACCACCGTGATATCCGCCTGCTTGGCGATGTGGTACTCCAGTACCTTATTGTAATCCAGCTTGTACACCGCGTCACCGGATGTAATGATCACATACGGCTCGTGGCACTTTCTCAAGAAATCCAGGTTCTGGTAGATCGCATCTGCCGTTCCTCTGTACCAGTAACCATTGTCGGCAGTGATCGTTGGGGTAAACACGAACAGGCCGCCCTGCTTCCTTCCGAAATCCCACCATTTGGAAGAATTCAGATGCTCATTGAGCGATCTTGCGTTATACTGGGTGAGCACCGCGACCTTCTGAATATGAGAATTCGTCATGTTGCTGAGCGCAAAATCGATCGCCCGGTAGCTCCCCGCGACAGGCATTGCCGCCACTGCGCGTTTTGCCGTCAGCTCGTGCATCTTACGGTTGTTTCCGCCTGCCAGGATAATTCCTACTGCTCTCATACTCTGTCACCTGCCTTTATCAATGTCTCGCCGCTCTCCAGCACTCCGTTTTCATAATCTTCAATGGCAGTCGTGCCGCTGATGGCGGTGTTTTTCCCGATCTGCACACCCGGCGGGATCACCGAGTTCTCCCCGATCGTGGCCAGTCCGCCGCTGTAAATATTGGGCTTCGTCTTATTCGGCGCCTCGCTTCCGATACCGATCACTACATCATTTCCGATCACAGTATCTTCGGCAATGATGGCTTTTTCTATCACACAGTTATCTCCGATGGTAACGCCCTGCATGATGATAGAGTCCCGCACAATGCTGCCCTTGCCCACTGAAACGCGGCTGCCCAGCACTGAACTGTGAACTTCGCCATAGATCTCAGACCCATTGCTGATAATGCAGCGGTCCACCACGCCCTGCTCTGAAATATACTGAGGCGGGATGCTCGAGCTGTTTGTGTAGATCTTCCAGAACTCCTCATAAAGATTAAACTCCGGAATGATGTCGATCAGCTCCATATTCGCTTCCCAGTAAGAACTCAGGGTTCCCACATCTTTCCAGTATCCATTGTATTCGTAGGCAAAGAGCCTGTCCCCCTTGCCGTGACAGTAAGGAATGATATGCTTTCCAAAATCACAGTTGGGCTGGTCTTTCAGCTTGATGAGTGCTTCCCTGAGCACCGGCCAGCTAAAGATGTAAATCCCCATGGAAGCCAGATTGCTGCTCGGCTTCTCGGGCTTCTCCTCGAACTCTTTGATCCGACTCTCACCATCCGTCACAACGATCCCGAATCTGCTTGCTTCCTCGATCGGCACAGGCATCGCGGCGATGGTGACGTCCGCCTTGTTCGCCTTGTGGAAATCAAGCATGACCTCGTAATCCATCTTGTAGATGTGATCCCCTGACAGGATCAGGACGTAATCCGGATTGTATGTCTCCATATAGTTCAGGTTCTGATAGATCGCATTTGCCGTCCCTGTATACCACTCACTGTTCGAACTCTTCTCATAGGGCGGTAGTATAGACACCCCTCCCACGTTTCTGTCCAGATCCCACGGGATACCGATCCCGATATGTGTGTTAAGACGCAGCGGCTGATACTGCGTCAGCACGCCCACTGTGTCGATCCCCGAATTGATACAGTTACTCAGCGGGAAATCAATGATCCGATACTTGCCGCCAAATGCAACGGCAGGCTTTGCAACCTTTGCTGTAAGCACCCCCAGTCGACTGCCTTGTCCACCCGCCAGCAGCATAGCGATCATTTCCTTTTTGAACATTGCGTCACCTCATTTCTAGTTAGATGTATTCATTATACCATATATTTATTTTTAGCCAATAATAATTTACAATTTTTTCTTGTTTTTTTTGAACTTTTTATTGATTTTGCATAAAAAGAACTGCTTTTAATTTTTATCATATATAGTATAATATAGAAGACTGAGATAAATTATG
>DWYM01000036.1 GCA_019118665.1 Candidatus Mediterraneibacter intestinipullorum | reverse complement strand
GTCTGGTTGCTTAAGCGTCAGAACCAGAAACGAGATGCGAACGGTAAAGGGACGATGCTCCTGCTGCGCGTGCAGCTCATAGAATACCACGAGGAATGGATGGCGCGCGGATATGTGACAAAGCATGGGATTGAGAATTTTCTGGAGATGTACAATGCATACCACTCACTTGGCGGGAATGGTATGGTAACACATCTGCTTGAAGAGGTAAACGAATTACCTATTAAAAATTAGGAGGTAGAAAAGCATGAAAAATAAAGAGTATTGGATCAACTGGGCAAAGGCCGCGGGAGTCAGAGCGGTCAAGACGGTAGCCGAAACAGCGCTCGCACTTATCGGTGCGGATATGGTTAATATCGTGTCACTGGACTGGCTGAATATCGCAGGAGTTTGCGCAACGGCTGGAGTGGTATCTCTTCTTGTAAGCCTAAAAGGTCTGCCGGAAGTAAAAATACCGGAACTCCCGGAGTAAAGAGAAAGGAGAAAAAATTATGGCATTAAAAATATATCTCAGCCCGAGCTCGCAGCCGGGCAACGCGTACAGCGCGCAGGGAACAAATGAACAGAGGCAGTGCAACCGGATCGCAGAGGCGGCAAAGATTGCACTGGAGCGTAATGGCTACGAGGTCAAAAAAGCCCCGGAAGGGCAGAGCTACGTCCAGAATGTGGCGGAGTCTAACGCATGGGGAGCAAACATCCACATGCCGATTCACACCAACGCTGGCGGATCATCGAAGGGAACAATGGGACTCTGTTATCAGGGATGTACTACAAATAAGTATATGCAGGGCGTATATAACGCTGTTGCAGAGCTGACACCTTGGGCAGACAGCGGTATTATTGTCAGGAATGACCTATATGAGATCAATTCCACATCGGCGATGTGTGTATATATGGAGATGGCGTTTCACGATAAGACAGACTCGGCACAGTGGATCATTGACAATGTCGTACCGCTCGGCGAGGCAATTGCGAAAGGCATGTGCGCCGCAGATGGCAAGACGTATATCGCTGGAGACGGCACGGAGGTGGTGCCGCCGATGAGTTCTTCAGGAGCGGGATCTGGTGCGTCAACTGGCTTAAAGGATCTTGGTCAGGTCGATGCGTATTACATGGCATATACGGACCGCTGGTGGCCGGAAGTCAAAAACAGAGATGACTGGGCAGGGAAAGGTGACGGAACTCCCATCAAGGCATTTGCCCTTAAAGTGTCAAAGGGATCTGTCAAGTATCGCGCGCACAGCATGGTAAACGGCTGGCTTGGGTGGGTAACTGGATACGATACCGGGGACTACAATAACGGATTCGCCGGGGACTATACGGATATCGATATGATCCAGGTTTACTATTACACGCCAGATGGATATGTCTACAAAGAGGCGGTATACCGGGTGTCTGATCTGAACAACCTGACATATTATCCGGTGCAGATAGATACAAAGGTTGCGCCGGGATACGATGGGTATGCCGGTGTGCCGGGGACCGCGATTGATAAGCTCCAGATTTGGATTGAGTAAGGCATAACAATACCCCGGGGCTACGGCTCCGGGGTGGAATATTGTATCATCTTCAGTTGATTTTCGTGTTGCATAACGCTCTAAAATGCAACACGGATTCTAATATTTCATAATTATTCTGAAATAACTAAAGTCTCGCAAACCGCGTATTTACGCGAAAAAATAAAAAATCCCGCAATCACTTGGATTGTGGGATTTATGCGGAAGAAGAGACTTGAACTCTCACAGGATAAAACTCCCACTAGAACCTGAATCTAGCGCGTCTGCCATTCCGCCACTTCCGCTCGACAAATGGTATTCTACCACATGAGAATCCGTTTGTAAACCCCTTATTTTTTTCTTTTGAGGCCTCGGACTTTTTCTTTTAGGGACGCAGAGGACCATAGAAGTAAGAGGCCGTGGCGCCGCCGTCGATCAGAAAATCAGCTCCTGTGATGAAAGCTCCGCTGTCGCGCATAAGTAGTTCCGCGACATTAGCTATTTCATCCGCTGTACCGGGTCTGCCGGCAGGACACTTTGCAAACATATTCTTATAGAAGTCCCCGCGGGGACCGATAAACTCGTCGAGGGCCAGGGGTGTGACAATGATACCGGGAGAAATAGAATTGATACGAGCGCCTTTCTCGCCCCATTTCACAGATTCCGCCATGACGCGCTTTTCATTACAGCGTTTGGCCATCTGATAGGCATGGAGCGTATCTTTGATATTTTCCGGCTGCAATATCTCCAGTGATAAAAGCTCCTCTGCAGGAGTACAGGCAAGCTGCTCATCTGCTTCCGGGGTAAGCTGTTTCATACGGTGTCCGGACTGGCTTGAAATAGTCACACCGACACCGCCGGGCGCGATTACCTTTCCTGCTTCTTCCAAAAGTACGGCTGTTCCGTATAAATCCACTCTCAAAATGGCTTCGATGGACGCCTGGCTTGGAGAAACACCGGCGGCATTTACCAGCATTGTGATTTCGCCATGTTTTTGAGCCTGGGCAATCACGGATAGAATCGATGACTTTGAAGATAAGTCCATCTCCATGGGTACGACGTCAAATCCTGCCTCGTTCATAGTTTTTGCGATCATTTGCGCGTTTTCCGCCTTTTTATCTCCCACAATAATTTTCTTTCCATATCCCATGCGTCGTGCGATGGCCATGCCGATCTGACCCGCGCCGATTACGAGCATTACATCTTTTTCCACAATGGATCACCATTCCTTTCTTCTGAGCATTGTTTCCTTTATTCATTCTTTCCCTTCTTCATTTTTTCCTCTGGCTCAATATTACTCAATAGCTTTTGTCCATATTATAAAATCGCCCGGGTATCCCATCAATCTGAGTTATGCGGCTGTCGGATAAGTTTTTCTAATATGAAAAGACCGCCCTCAAACTGTGAGAGCAGCCTTTTTTATGAATGTGCTGTTATGCAAATATGCTGTTATATGAATGCGCTGTTATACAAATTTGCTTTTCAGGATATCCGCAAATTCCTCAATGAAGTAACCGGAATTATCTTTTTTCCAAAACAGGCAGTAATTTCGTGTGATCGGCTCTTTGTCCCGGCAAAGCAGAACGCGGCGGACAGAAGTTTCCGGATTCATGGACTGACTGTTTCCCTCGACTGGCAGAAAGCCCTGCCCGCTAATGACAAGTAAACGTGCTTCTTCCAGATTTTCCGCATAGAGAAAGTCCCCTTGAAAACCAAGCACTGTCTGATAATAGTCCTGTTCGATTTCCCTCTGGTCTTTGGACGCCACCAAAATGCAGGGGATGTTTTTTAACTCCTGTGTCGTGACAGAGGGCAGCGCGGCTATTGCGTTTCTGGATGATATCTCGATATGCATACCGCAGGCCGCCAGGATCAGGTTCACATATTCATCAGAAAAAGCCCTGCGCTGGTCATTCAGCACCAGGTCCGCGCCGCCGTTTCGCAGTAAAGCGAATAATTCCTCGTGATTTCCGTACAAGACCTGAATGGATATATGGGGATATCTGGATGAAAAATCTTCCAGCGCCAGATGGACCTCCCGGCTGCTGTAGCTGCGAAGATAGCCGATTTTTAAGTTTACTTCATCTCCGCGCGCGATCTTAGCCGCCTCGCTGCAGATCTGTTCATAATCGGAAGTCAATATCAAACTTTTTTTATAGAAATGCTCCCCCGCGGGTGTCAAAACAAATTTTCGGTTTTTTCTCTCCAAAAGCGAGAAGCCGAGCTCATTTTCTAATGCTTTGATCTGCTGTGAGATGGCAGATTGAGAAATATGACATTCCCCGGCGGCTTCTGAAAAACTATTATTACGCACAACGGCTTGAAAATATTTGATTTGCCGCAGCAATGGCAGCACCTCCTATTATGAATCAGATCAGATGTTGTTGCGGCACATTGCTGCAAATCAGCGGGATCGTCGAGACGGATGTCTGTTAAAGTGCTGTTACGGCAGTTTATAACATGCCATTGTGTATGGGATGAAAAAGCCCTGCTCGTGCCTGCAGACAGGGCATACCTTTGGCGCAAGCTGTCCTTCATGGATATATCCGCAGTTTGTACACATCCATTTGGAAACTGAGTTTGAGCTATAATACATGTTCGTCTCGAGCATTTCAGCCAGCCTTCCAAAGCGTTCTTCGTGCACGTGCTCGATCTCCGCGATCTGGTAGAATGTGGATGCAGCTTCGAGGAAGCCTTCCATTTTCGCGGTATCTCCAAACGCCTGATAGACATCGGCATACTCTTCATGCTCGTTATGCTCTGCCGCGCGCAGAAGCCCTTCCAGATTGTCCTGCTGGTCGATAGGATAAGTTCCGTCTATATGGATCGTTTCCCCGGAAAGATCTTTTAACAGATTATAGAAGCGCTCCGCATGAGCCCGCTCCTGGTCAGCCGTATAGCGGAAGACATCGGCGATCGTGTACATCCCTTCTTCCTCCGCCCGCTCTGCGGCTATCGTATAGCGATTCCGCGCCTGACTCTCACCGGCAAAAGCACGCATAAGGTTTTCTTTTGTTTTACTTTCAGAAAAATTAACAGCCATGATATACACTCCTTTTTTTAATAAAGAGTATGCGTTCCGGTGTGGGAAATTATTCCTGAACAAATAAAATAAATCCCGAAATCCCGATTTAGTTAAACCCTATGAGCCGCCTTGCCACGCTGTATGCCAGCGAGGATACTTTTCTTCCGGAGCGTCCGGGCAGGTTCATGGTCTGTCCCAGGATGCCGTAGCGTATCTTCATATAAGTCTTGTAGTCTTTTCTCTTGAGGTAATCCCAGAGCTCTTTCTTCTTTATGAGATTTTCCTGCTTTTTTGACCGGATGCACAGAATGGAGGAAACCGTCATCATAATGGCAAGATAGTTGACCATGTATTTCCTCAGCTTTTTGCTCGTTATCAGGCGCAGCTCATACATGGAGATCATTGTCTTTGTGACAAAGAGCTGCTGGTCGATCCGGCTGATCATGACCTTCTCGTTGACCGACTGATCCTCGCGCCCGATGAAATATCTGTAAAAATCTACATTCAGGTAGTAGAGTGTACGCACATGCGGCAGCGGATAATATACATAGATGTTATCCACATAAAAGGTGTGCTTGGGCAGTCTCAGCTGGCACAGCTTCAGCATCTCCGTGCGGTAGAGGACAGAATGCATGAGAATGTACTGATCCAGCCGGAAGCGGCCGATATCATCCCAGCGGAAGATCTGATTTTCCGGGAGCACGTTGTTGTACCGGATAACCTTTTTCTTCGTCATGCCCACTTTCTCATAAACATAGTTAGAAATCACCATATCCACCTGAGAATCCGCGTCCACGAAGCCTTTCACAGCATCAAGTATCTTATGGAGAGAGTCTTCGTCAACCCAGTCGTCGCTGTCCACCACTTTAAAATATTTCCCTGTGGCATGTGCGAGCCCCCAGTTGACTGCGTCTCCGTGTCCGCCATTTTCTTTCTTTACCGCTTTGACGATGGTCGGGTATTTTTCCTGGTAACGCTCAGCGATCTCCTGGGTTCCGTCCTTTGAGCCGTCATTGACCACGATGATCTCTACGTCTTCGCCTCCGGGCAGTATAGAGTTGATCGCCTTTTCCATATATGCTTCCGAATTATAACAAGGAATGGCAAATGAAATGTATTTCATAAATATTTTCCTCACTGAAGATTCATTTTATAATTTGCGTATAGTATACCATCGTTCCCCGGATATTGTAAAATTTTATTTTTTCGGATATAGTAAAGATGCTGGTTATCGGAAAAGCCCCTGGGGCTTGGTTATTTTCTAAGGAGGAAATGAATGAAAAAAAATGTGATCGTAGGACAGTCCGGCGGACCGACCGCCGTTATCAATGCCAGCCTGTACGGAGTGGTGCGTGAGGCTTTAAACAGGAAAGATTCTTTTGGAACAGTCTATGGTATGGTCAATGGGATCGAGGGGTTCCTGAACGGTCAGGTCATGGACATGGAGCCTCTGGAGCGTTCCGGGGAGCTGGAGCTGGTGAAGACAACGCCGGGGTCATACCTGGGCTCATGCAGATATAAACTGCCAGAGGAGCTGGAAGATGAAGTGTATCCGAGGATGTTTGAAAAATTTCAGGAATATGGGATCGGATATTTCTTCTATATCGGTGGAAATGATTCCATGGACACCGTGAGCAAGCTGTCCCGCTATGCGGAAAAAATCGGGAGCGACATCCGTTTCGTGGGGATTCCCAAGACCATAGACAATGACCTTGTCAATACGGACCACACGCCGGGATTCGGGAGCGCTGCGAAGTATGTGGCGTCCACGGTGCGGGAGATCGGGGTGGACGCATCGGTATATGACAATAAGAAATCTGTCACCATCGTGGAGATCATGGGACGCCATGCGGGATGGCTGACTGCCGCAAGCGCCCTGGCGCGGAGATATGAAGGGGACAACCCGGTGCTCATCTATCTGCCGGAGACTGCATTTCACACAGAGCGGTTTATCCGGGATGTGGCTGTGGCGCTCCAGACGACTCCGAATGTGATCGTCTGTATCTCCGAAGGCATCAATGACGGAAACGGTACCTTTATCTGTGAGCTGGCGAGCGATGTAGGCGTAGATACGTTTGGACACAAGATGCTCACCGGATCCGGGAAATACCTGGAAAATCTGGTGAAAGACCGGCTTGGTGTGAAAGTGCGTTCTATCGAACTGAACGTATGTCAGAGATGTTCCTCTGCCATGCTTTCGGAAACAGACCAGAAAGAAGCCATCGCATCCGGGGCATATGGCGTGGAGCGCGCCCTTGAGGGTGAAACCGGAAAGATGGTCGCGTTCCGCCGCGTGCCGGGAGCCGATTACCGGGTAGACTATGTGACAGAGGATGTAAATCTGATCTGCAATCAGGAAAAAGGAGTGCCCCTGGAATGGATCACAAAGAACGGTTCTGATGTGGGGAGGGCATTTATAGAGTATGCCCTCCCTCTGATCCAGGGAGAGGTAGAGGTGCCCTTAAAAGACGGACTTCCCCTTTTTGCATACCGGAAATAAAAGGCGGCGTCAGCACAGGTGTGTGGCGCGGGAGCGTCCTTCTGCATACAATGAACCATCCCTCTTAATTGTGATAACTTTATGCCGGGAAAGATGGGGAGAAATAGCTGCAGAAGGAGAGTAAGATGAGCCAGAAAATAGAAAATATCCTGAATCTGGCGCTGGACGCCACGCCTGAGGAGAGAGAACGGTCCGGGGAGCTGGAGGTCGGTTATGACCCGGTATCAAGAGAGTGGGAGCTGATCGTAAAATACTCCGGCGCACTGGAAGCTGTAAGAGAAATCGCTGTGTCAGTGACAGAGCTTATGAACGGATATGCGGTTGTTGTTATCCGGGAGGAGCGGATAGACGAGCTCGCGGGCTTTGCGGAAATCGAGTTCATCGAGAAACCCAAGAGTCTGTACTTTGAAGCGGAAGCAGGCCGGCAGGTATCGTGTATTGACACCGTACAGTTCCCGCCCTATTCTCTGAGCGGGAGGGGGACGCTGGTGGGTATCATAGACAGTGGGATCGACTACGCGAATCCGGCCTTCCGGAATGAGGACGGCACGACCCGGATCGTATCTCTGTGGGATCAGACGCTTTCGGGCGCCCCGCCGGCGGGATATGTGTCCGGTACAGAGTATACAAGGGAAGAGCTCGATGCAGCATTGGCGGAGACGGATGAAGGAGAGCGGTTCCGGATCGTTCCCAGCCGGGATATGAGCGGACATGGGACGGCTGTGGCGGGAATTGCCGCGGGAAATGGCGCGGGCAGCGCCGGGCAGCGGTACCGGGGAGCCGCTCCGGAAGCGGAACTGATCGTGGTCAAAATGGGCATACCGAGGACCGAGGGCTTCCCCCGGACGACAGAACTGATGACAGGGGTGGACTATATCATCCGCAAAGCGCTGGATATGAGGATGCCTGTTGCAGTCAACATCAGTTTTGGCAATACCTATGGCTCCCATGACGGCACATCCCTTGTGGAGCGGTTTTTAAATGATATCTCCGACACCTGGAAAAATGTGATCTGTGTGGGAAGCGGCAATGAGGGGACCACTGCGGGACATGCGGCGGGCAGAGTGTCGGACGAAGAAGAGAGAATAGTGGAGCTTGCTGTACAGGAGCTGGAGCCTGCTCTCAATGTACAGATATGGAAATCCTATGTAGATGAGATGGACATTTCTGTGATCAATCCGTCGGGGATACGCGTGGGTCCCTTTCAGGAAATCCTGGGTCCCCAGAGGTTCATCCTGGGAGGGACAGAGCTGCTGATTTATTACGGCGAACCAAAACCGTACAGTGTAAAACAGGAAATCTATCTGTCATTTATCCCGAGACAATCCTATATAGACAGTGGGGTATGGCAGCTCGTGCTCACGCCCAGGAGGATCGTGGACGGCAGCTATCAGATGTGGCTGCCCGCCCAGGCGGCGCTGAATGTGGGCACTGCATTTCTGCTCCCCAGCAGTTCCTCTACCCTTACGATACCTTCTACGGCGTCTCTTGTCATTACTGTGGCGGCATATGACGCGCGCACGTTTTCCTATGCGGATTTCTCCGGGAGAGGTCCGGCCTCAGTCTATGAGGGGAGCGGCGTGCCAAAGCCCGATCTTGCCGCGCCCGGGGTGAGAGTGACGGCGCCTGTGCCCGGAGGAAGCTACCGGGAGTTTACCGGGACGTCTTTTGCCACGCCTTTTGTCACAGGGAGCGCGGCGCTTCTGATGGAGTGGGGGATCATCCGGGGAAATGACCCATATCTCTATGGGGAAAAGGTGAAGGCATACCTGCGCAGAGGGGCAAGAGAGCTGCCCGGCTATGACGAATGGCCCAACGCCCAGCTTGGGTACGGCGCGCTGTGCGTGTGGGACAGTCTGCCGATATAGGGGATGTGAAAAATAGGACGGTATGTGATAAAATAGTTGGGAAAAACAGAAATGTAAGATTTACGGAGAAAGCAGGACACAACACATGAGATCACTCCTCATTTATCTGAAGGATTATAAAAAAGAAACCATACTGGCGCCTCTTTTTAAGATGCTGGAAGCGTCTTTTGAGCTTCTGGTCCCACTTGTCATGGCGGCAGTCATTGACGTAGGGATCGCCGGTCAGGACAGACCCTATATCGTAAAAATGTGCCTCGTGCTCATCGCCCTCGGCATCATCGGTCTTGTCTGCTCCATTACGGCACAGTATTTTTCGGCAAAGGCGGCGGCGGGCTTCGGCACCGGGGTCAGGCACGCGCTGTTTGAGCATATCCAGAACTTTACTTTCACAGAAATGGATGCCATCGGGAGTTCCACGCTTATCACGAGGATGACCAGCGATATCAATCAGGCGCAGTCAGGGGTAAATCTTGTGCTCCGCCTGTTCCTCCGCTCCCCATTCATCGTGTTCGGGGCAATGATCATGGCGTTTACCGTGGATGTAAAAGCAGCGCTGATCTTTGTGGTGGTGATCCCGCTTTTGTCTGTGATCGTGTTCGGCATCATGCTCATCACCATGCCTCTCTATAAAAAGGTACAGTCTCATCTTGACAGCGTACTGCTGGCTACAAGGGAGAATCTTGCGGGCGCGCGCGTGATCCGTGCTTTTAATAAGGAAGCGGACGAGAGGGAGAGGGTTGAGAGTGAGAATCAGGCGCTGACTGACGCCCAGAAATTCGTGGGGCGCATATCAGGACTGATGAATCCCCTGACATACATTGTCGTTAACGGAGGTATCATCGCACTGATCTATGCCGGGGCGCTGCGGGTACAGGCGGGAGATCTGACCCAGGGAGAAGTGGTGGCGCTGCTCAACTATATGTCCCAGATCCTTGTGGAGCTTGTCAAACTGGCAAATCTGATCATCACTGTGACAAAGGCTGCTGCCTGCGGCAACCGCATTGAGAATGTACTTGGCATCACGCCGGAGGTGAAAAACGGAGAAAAGAAATGGAGTCCGGGTATTTCAGGTGAAGAAAAGGCCTCTGTTCCGGCGGTGGAGTTCTCCCATGTTTCCCTGACTTACAAGGACGCTGCCGCAGAGTCGCTGACAGATCTTTCCTTCCGCGTGGAGAGAGGGCAGACCGTGGGCATCATCGGAGGGACAGGCTCAGGGAAATCCTCTCTGGTCAATCTGATACCGCGGTTTTATGACGCGACCCGGGGAGAGATAAAGATTTTCGGGGAAAATATAAAAGACTATGATGTGGAAAGTCTCAGAAGCCATATCGGGGTGGTGCTCCAGAAGGCTGTTCTCTTTAAAGGGACGATCGAGGAGAATCTCCGGTGGGGCAATGAAAATGCATCGCCGGAGGAGCTGGAGGAGGCTCTTGCAGTATCTCAGGCTAAAGAATTTGTGGACACAAAGCCCGGACGGCTGGGATTCCGGGTCGAGCAGGGCGGGCGCAACCTGTCCGGCGGTCAGAAGCAGAGACTGACCATCGCCAGGGCGCTGGTGCGCAGACCGGATATCCTCATACTGGACGACAGCGCTTCCGCCCTGGATTTTGCCACGGATGCAGCGCTTAGGAGCGCCATCCGGGGAATGAGGGACGATCTTACTGTATTTATCGTCTCTCAGAGAGCCGCTTCCATTCAGTATGCGGATCAGATCATCGTACTGGAGGACGGAAGGATCGTTGGAGCCGGAACACATGCGGAGCTGCTTGCGGGCTGTCCGGCATACCAGGAGATCTACTATTCCCAGTTCCCGAAGGAGGTGGCTTCCAATGGCTGATCAGATGACAGATAAGAAAGGGAAGGGGCAGTCGGAAACGCTGAAAAAAGTATTCCTCCATCTGGGAAAATACAGGATTTTTGTGGTGTTTTCTATCCTGCTGGCATCCGTTTCCGTGGCTCTCACACTTTATATACCGAAGCTGACCGGATATGCGGTAGACCATATCGTCGGTCCCGGGCAGGTGGACCTCCCCGGAGCGGTCCGGGTGATAGTACAGATCGGAATATGCACCCTGGTCACCGCGCTGGCACAGTGGCTCATGAATGTGTGCAACAACAAGATGACCTACCAGGTGGTACAGGACATCCGAAATGAGGCGTTCCGGAAGATCGAGGTACTTCCGCTCAGATATATTGACGGACATCCCTATGGGGAAGTGGTGAGCCGGGTCATCGCGGATGTAGACCAGTTTGCGGATGGCCTGCTCATGGGATTTACCCAGCTTTTCACAGGAATTGCCACCATCATAGGCACATTTGGATTTATGCTGTCGGTCAATGTCAAGATCACGTTTGTGGTCGTGCTGATAACACCGGTCTCTTTCTTCGTGGCGAATTTCATTGCCAGGAGGACATTTGCCATGTTCCGGCAGCAGTCTGAGATCCGGGGCGAGCAGACAGGGAT
Source organism: Candidatus Mediterraneibacter intestinipullorum (assembly GCA_019118665.1). GTDB lineage: Bacteria > Bacillota > Clostridia > Lachnospirales > Lachnospiraceae > Mediterraneibacter > Mediterraneibacter intestinipullorum. Next base: position 15,041 of record DWYM01000036.1, on the reverse strand, counting down.
GATCGATGAGATGATAGGAAATCAGAAGGTGGTCCAGGCGTTTGGAAGGGGGCAGAAGGTTACGGAGGAGTTTGACAAGGTCAATGAAAAACTGGGAAAAGCCTACCTGCGGGCAACATTTTTCTCTTCTATCACCAATCCTGCCACAAGGTTTGTGAACAGTCTGGTCTATACAGGAGTTGGCATCGCGGGGGCATTTGCCGTGGTCAACGGTTCGCTTACTGTGGGACAGCTCTCCAGCTTTCTGAGCTATGCGAATCAGTATACCAAACCGTTCAATGAGATCTCCGGTGTGGTGACAGAGTTCCAGAACGCGGTGGCGTGCGCCCAGAGGATTTTTGACCTGATCGAAGAAGAACCTCAGAAGCCGGAGGCCGCTGACGCGGTGGAGCTTACGGATGTCAGAGGAAATGTGGACGTGCGGGACGTGGCGTTTTCCTATGTGCCGGGGCAGAAGCTGATCCGGGACTTTAATCTGGAGGTTAAGCCGGGACAGCGGATTGCCATCGTGGGACCGACCGGGTGCGGGAAGACGACATTGATCAATCTGCTCATGCGTTTCTACGATGTGGATGCAGGAAGGATTGCAGTGGAGGGCATTGATATCCGTGACATGACCCGCAGGAGCCTCCGCGCCGGCTACGGTATGGTCCTTCAGGATACTTGGCTTAAGACAGGCACGATCCGGGAGAATATCACTATGGGACGGCCGGACGCCACGGAGGAAGAGGTGATCGCGGCGGCGAAAGCATCCCATATCCACAGCTTTATCCGGAGGCTTCCGAAAGGATATGACACATGGATAACAGAGGACGGAGGCGGGCTGTCCCAGGGACAGAAGCAGCTTCTCTGCATTGCCAGGGTGATGCTGTGCAGACCGCCCATGTTGATCCTGGATGAAGCCACGTCTTCCATCGATACGAGGACAGAGCTGAGGATACAGGCGGCGTTTGGAGAACTGATGGAGGGCAGGACTACATTTATCGTGGCGCACAGGCTGTCCACGATCCGTGAAGCGGATGTGATCCTCGTGATGAAAGACGGACAGATCATCGAGCAGGGAGACCATGAAAGCCTGCTGGCAAAAGGCGGTTTTTATAAACGCCTGTATGAGAGCCAGTGGAGCCAGGCAGCAGGGCAGATGTGAGCGACGCGCCGGGAGTGGAAGGAGACGACAAAAGATGGAAAAGTTGAGTACATTGTGCTATATAGAAAAAGACGGACAGTATCTGATGCTGCACCGCACGGTCAAGGAGAATGACGTAAATAAGGATAAATGGATCGGTGTGGGCGGACATTTCGAACATGGGGAGAGCCCGGAGGAGTGTCTGCTGCGCGAGGTCAGGGAGGAGACCGGGTATACGCTGACTTCGTGGAAATACCGGGGGATCGTGACATTTGTGTACGGAGAGGATGTGGTGGAGTACATGTCTCTGTACACAGCCGATGGATTCACCGGGGAACTTACCGAATGCGATGAGGGGGAGCTGGAGTGGGTGGACAAGAGCAGGCTATTTTCTCTCGAACTATGGGAAGGGGATAAGATTTTCTTCCGGCTTCTCGATGAGGGAAGGGAATTTTTCTCCCTGAAGCTCGTTTACGATACGCAGGATGTTCTCCGGTACGCTGCGCTTGACGGTGTTCCCATCCGGCTAAGAACACGGCCGGGCAATGTTTAAGCTCATAGCGGTTCATAATGTATTACAGGAGAAGGAAACGCTGAGAAGAAAGGAAGATGGAACATGACGGAACGAGGAGTGATACACGGCAGATTTCAGGTGCTCCACTTAAAACACATGGAGTACCTTCTTGCGGCAAAAATGAGATGCAGGCTTCTCTATGTCGGCATCACGCATCCGGATATTTCGGCATATCCTGCCACATCGCCGCTGGATACCCATGGGACGTTTCAGAAGGATAACCCGCTGACTTATATCGAGAGGTACGAGATGCTCAGAGACTCGCTTTTGGAGTTCGGCGTGAAGCGGGAAGAGTTTGAGATCATCCCCTTCCCTGTGAGCAGACCGGATATCCTAAAGCAGTATGCTCCCGGGGATGCGGTCTACTATATGAGCATCTGCGGGGAGTGGGACAGGGAGAAATATGAGATACTGACCTCTCTCGGGCTGAAAACCGAGATCCTCTGGGAGAGGAATGCAGAAGAGAAAGGCGTCACAGGTACGGAGCTGCGCGCCCTTATTGCCGGGGACGGCGCATGGCGACAATACATGCCGAAAGCAGCGGCTGAATATCTGACGGAACATGGACTGGATGAACGCATAAGAAATCTCTTTGGGGCAGGGATTGACAGGATAAATGAAAATGACAGATAAAGCGGATAATGACAGATAAAAGTAGATAAAAATTCCCGGCTGCAGAGTGATTTGCAGCCGGGAGTCTTGTTGGCAGCCATGCTGTCCTGTCAGGGAAGAAGGAACGCGTACATGACAACAAAGTGGCACGCGCTTCCGCCCATGACGAACAGGTGGAAGATCTCATGGCTTCCGAAGTTTTTATGCTTATTGTTAAAGAGAGGCAGCTTCAGAGCATAGATCACGCCGCCCACAGTGTAGATGATGCCGCCTGCCAGAAGCCAGCCGAATGCCGCCGGTGACATATTGTTCAGGATCTGTGTGAAGGCGAGGACGCAGGTCCAGCCCATCCCGATATAGAGGACGGAGGATATCCATTTCGGGCAGTAGACCCAAAATGCTTTGATAAGGATACCTGCAATGGCGATGGCCCACACGATGGAAAGGAGGATGATCCCGGTCCTGCCTTTCAGGACGATAAGGCACACAGGCGTATAGCTTCCCGCGATGAGCACAGAGATCATCATGTGATCGATTTTTTTGAGAATTGTGTTCACTTTCGCCGAGATATCGAATGTATGATAAGTTGTGCTTGCCGCATATAATAAGATCAGGCTCGCCGCGTAAATGGCCAGTGAGATGATATATATCCTTCCGGGCTCATGCGCCGCCTTGATAAGCAGAGGCACTGCCGCGAAGATTGCCATCAGCATTCCTATGAAATGTGTGATCGCGCTGCCTGGTTCCTTGATATGTCTTTTATGTTCCATGATATTGCACCTCCCTGATGTCAAAACAATAAGTAGTTTTAAAAACTACATTAAGTATATGCATATATTACATCAAGAATACATAAAAATCAATTAAAAAAATGCACAAAAGAAAACCGGGGATTTCCCGGTTTTCTGTAATAAATTTTTAAATGCAGTTTTTTGATATATTTCATCACAAAGGAAAATGCGGTTTTTAACGGATGACCGTCCCTGTCTTTCCTTTCAGCGCCTCTTTTACCTTGTCAAATGCCGTGATGTAAGCGCAGCGCCCCTTGCGTTCGTCAACGAATTCCACGGCAGCTCGGAACTTTGGAAGCATGTTATAAATTCCAAAATGGCCTTCCTCCATGTAGGCTCTCGCCTGAGCGGTCGTAAGTTCGCTGAGCGGCTCTTCATTGTCCTGTCCGAGGTTGATGCACACCTTCTCCACATTTGTCAGGATAATGAGCATGTCTGCGTTAATGCCTTCTGCCAGCTTGCCTGCCGCAAGATCTTTCTCAATGACGGCGCTGGCCCCTTTCAGATGGTTATCCTGCTCCATGACCGGGATTCCGCCGCCGCCCGCTGCGATGACCACCTGGTCAGCGTCCAGAAGCGCGTTAACCGCGTCGAGTTCCACGATCTTCACCGGATTCGGTGCGGATACGACGCGCCGGAATCCTTTGCCCGCCTCTTCGATCACATAGTTGCCTTTTTTGCGCTCTTCATTCGCCTCCTGGGCGTTCATGTATCTGCCGAGCACTTTTGTGGGGGTATAAAATGCCTCGTCATAAGGATCCACGATGACCTGGGTCAGGACTGTGCTGACCGTCCGGAAAATGCCGCGGTTCAAGAGCTCCTCCCGGATGCCGTTCTGCAGGTCATAGCCGATATAGCCCTGGCTCATTGCGGAGCAGACGGACATGGGGGCCGGTGTGTACTCCGGATGTGCCTTAGCAAATTCGTTCATGGCGGTGTGGATCATTCCAACCTGCGGCGCATTGCTGTGTGTGATCGCGACCTGGTAGCCTTCTTCAATGAGGTCGGCAATACATTTTGCACTGTGCTTTACAGCGACTTTCTGCTCCGGGAGCGTGGTCCCAAGCGCCCGGTGTCCCAGGGCGACAACAACTCGTTTCTTCATAAATATTCTCCATTTCCGCCGCCTCTTCATGGGCGGCATATTATTTACGGCTCAAAAGTTTACTATATTGAAAGTTTACTATATTGAGAGTTTACTATTATTTGCGCTAAAAATCAATACCGGCTCACAGCAGTGTAAAAACGATATCCATGGCGAACAAAAAGGTCAGGATGCCGCAGATCGTCCACCTGGCAGCGCGACCCAGTTTCATAAACAATTCTGTCCATCTCGGCGCCAGGCAGTACAGGAACGCGCATCCCAGCAGTCCGAAAGCGGCGGCGCCACCCACATATACATGTCCGTTCAGATTCAGGAAAAACACGCTGTAATCCCGCAGAGGGCTGCCGAATGCAAGTTCGGTTCCCAGATTGAACAGATATTCCAGCACAGCGTACAGGGCGAAGCTGCTCAGGAATACAAAGGCCGGCTTTTTCAGCATACGCTTTGCGAGGACAAGGAGCAGGATGCCGAATACTCCGTAAATAGGCATCCATGGCGGGAAGACCGCGGTGTTTGTGTCAAGCGATCCGTTCTGGATGAGATGGAGCGCCGTTTCAAGGAGCCATCCGAATAAGGAAAAGGCGTGGAAGAGGAAAAGGAAAGCGCAGGCTTCGTATTTCCGGTCAGCTCTGAGAGGAGGTCTGACAGCTCTGAGCGGCGGCTGCACGGAGAACAGGAATACAGGGTACTGCTCCGGAGCAAAGTAGGAAGTCTTTGTATAAGGTCCGTTTGAATCGTCATAGAGCGCCTTGCTGATGAGCAGTTCATCTTCAGAAGGTACATGCTCCAGATAAGAATCATTTAAGCGCTCATATCCCGGCAGGCGGGACAGCACATAATTCCTGCGGAGAGAAAGGTAGAGCTCGGCCCGGCATATCGTGATATAGGGGTTTACGAACATAAAATCCAGCAGTCCCAGGGTAAGAAAGGACAGGATCTCCCAGCCCGCGAACGATACGTCCAGAAGGAACAGCCTCCATTTATTCCGCGCCGTAAGCTGTCTGGAGAGGAAGAACGCGTCCCTGCGGCTGATCCGGGGATTTTCGGCAAGGATGAATGGGATCATACTGTATTCATAATGTTTGATGATGCCTCCGATAATGGTCAGATTCCAGAGAAACTGAAAAAGAGACCGGCAGAACATTACCCAGGCGGGACGGAGAAGACAGCGCAGCTTGAAGAGAAAAAATATCTTGGAGATCTGTGTCTGTCTATAGCTGTGATTCTCCAGAAAAAAACGTTTCTCCCCTATCTGGAGGAGATTGCTGATGAATATCTGGTACACGAAAACCAGAAGGAGTCCGGCTGCCGTGAAGGCCAGACCGATGCCAGGCGATTCATAGAGAAAGGCATTGACAGTCCTCAGTGCAGCGAAAAATATAGAGACAGGCGTGGAATACATATCAATGGCAAGCTGGCCGGCGCTGGAGATAATGTGTCCGGGCAGGCCGGGCAGAGCCGTATTCTCCAGAAAATGGCTGACAGTCTGAGTGATCACTGCTGAATTCGAAAGGTCAAAGGTGAACGCGGCGTTCGAATACTGGTGTACATCGGGGGCGATCCGCAGGTTGATAAACGTCGCTGAAACAGGGTAGGCCGTGGTCATCAGGGCGATGATAAAGCAGACGGAAATGATCTTCCAGTAGCTCTGTTTCATAGTCGCGCGGGCTTTTTCCTTCAGCTCAGTCCTTTTCCACATGGCGGTCACCCTCCCTAAGATTTAATGATACTATATTATAATTTATTCGTATTTGATTTGCAAGCAGACGAGGATATGAAACATTGTGGGTGAATTCGGGATAAAAATGTGCTAAAATAGCGGAGGATGATACTATTGATATGAAAAACAGGCTGACAGGGCCTGCCTGTGTTTGAGAGGATGTACATATGGCAGAAGTGAGAAAACATATCGTATTTTACGGACGGGTCCAGGGTGTAGGATTCCGCTATACCGCGAAATACCTTGCCCGGTCTCTTGGACTGACCGGCTGGGTGCGCAATGACACCGAGGGCACAGTCACAATGGAGGTGCAGGGAAGGGAAGCCCTCATCAACAAGCTGCTGACAGGACTGAACGGAGGACATTTTATCTCCATCGAGTGGATGGATGCAAAAGAGCTCCCCCTGGAAGAAGAGCGGGAATTTATAGTGAAGATGTAAATTGTCTGATGATATTGCTCAAAGGGGCGCGCTCCCTTTGGAAAGAAGGAGAAAAGCTATGATGAAATTGGGATTTATCGGAACAGGAAATATGGCGGGAGCCATTATGGGCGGAATTATCAGGGATCAGATTTTTCGTTCGGAAGAGATCATCGGCGCGGATATTTCAGAAGCCGGAAGGGAGAGGACAAAAGAAGCATACGGAATAGAAGTGACGGAAGACAACAGGAAAGCTGCGGACTCGGAAGTGCTTATCCTGTCGGTGAAGCCGCAGTATTACGCGGACGCCATTGCAGAGATAAGGGACTGTGTCCGGGATGACCAGCTGATCATTACGATCGCTCCGGGAAAGGCGCTGGCCTGGCTGGAGGAACAGTTTGGGAGACCGGTGAAACTCGTGCGGACCATGCCGAACACGCCGGCCCTGGTAGGGGAAGGCATGACTGCCGCATGTGTGAACCGGCATGTGACAGAGGAAGAAAAGGCATATGCGCTGAGGCTTTTAAGCTCGTTTGGAAAAGTCCGGCTCGTGCCTGAGCACCTGATCGACGCTGTCGTGGCGGTCAGCGGCAGTGCGCCGGCATATGTATTCCTGTTTATCGAGGCAATGGCAGACGCCGCGGTGGCGGAGGGGATGCCAAGAGCCCAGGCTTATGAGTTCGCGGCCCAGGCGGTTTACGGCAGCGCGAAGATGGTGATGGAGACAGGAAAGCATCCGGGCGAGCTGAAAGACATGGTATGCTCCCCCGGGGGGACGACGATCGAGGCTGTCCGCGTGCTGGAAGAAAAAGGCTTCCGGAGCGCGGTCATCGGGGCAATGCGGGCCTGCGCTGATGTGTCGCGCAGACTGTGAGCAGACTGTAAATCGAAAGGGCGGACTGTAAGCTGAAAGGACAGACTGTTATCCTTTGAGCGGTTTTGAGAGGAAAAGAGAATGAATATACAGGGACTGCAGAAGGTCACACTTTTAGATTTTCCGGGCAGGGTGGCATGCACCGTGTTTCTTGCGGGGTGTAATTTCCGCTGTCCTTTCTGCCACAATGCGTCGCTCGTGACCCATGTGGATCCGTCCCGGAATATACCCGGAGAAGAGGTCCTGTCGTTTCTGGAGAAGCGCAGAGGCGTCCTGGACGGCGTGTGCGTTACCGGGGGCGAGCCTCTGCTGGCGCCGGAGCTGGACAGTTTTATCCGTGAGGTAAAGGACATGGGATATGAGGTCAAGCTGGATACCAACGGCAGCAATGCAGAGCGGCTGAAAACACTGACAGAATCCGGTCTGGTGGACTATGTGGCGATGGATATCAAGAACGCTCCCGGGAAATATGGGATGACGATCGGCATTGACGGCTATGACATGTCCAATATTTTTCAGAGCGTGGAGCATCTGCTTTCGGGTACCGTGCCGTATGAGTTTCGGACCACGGTCGTGCGGGAGTTCCACAAGCGGGAGGATTTTGAGGCGATCGGACAGTGGCTGAAAGGAGCGGATCAGTATTATCTCCAGGGGTTTGTGGACTCCGGCGATCTGATACGGCCGGGGCTGCGAGCCTATACGAAGGAGATCATGGAACAGGCGCTGGAAATCGTGAGAAAATATATTCCGGCCGCAGAGCTGCGCGGGATGGATTAAAGCGCGGGGCGGCAGGATAGAGAAAAACAAAACACCAATATCTAGTGGATAAAACTTGAAATAAAATCTAGATATTGGTGTTTATGTCTTGCGTTCACTCTTCCAAGATGATAGAATAGGGTTCAGAGGACAGATCGAAGGAAGGGGGATAAAGCGATGTATCAGGTCAAAAAAAGAGACGGCAAGATCGCGGAATTTAATCTGACCAAGATCAGCGAGGCGATCAGAAAAGCATTTGAAGCCCGGGAAAGAAACTACAACCAGGATATCATCGATCTGCTTGCCCTGAAGGTGACGGCAGTATTTGAGCCCAAGATAAAGGATGAGCTCATCTCAGTGGAAGATATCCAGGACAGCGTGGAGTCCGTCCTGATCCAGGCGGGCTATGATGACGTGGCGAAAGGCTATATCCTGTACAGGAAGCAGAGGGAGAAGATACGCAATCTCAACTCCACACTTCTGGACTATAAGGAGATCGTGGACGGCTATGTCAAGGTTACGGACTGGCGCGTAAAGGAAAATTCCACGGTCACTTACTCCGTGGGCGGTCTGATCCTGAGCAACTCAGGAGCGATCACGGCCAATTACTGGCTCTCTGAGATTTACGACGAAGAGATAGGCAGGGCCCACAAAAACGCGGACATCCATATCCACGACCTGTCCATGCTCACAGGCTACTGCGCGGGCTGGTCATTAAAGCAGCTCATCCAGGAAGGACTGGGCGGTATCCCGGGCAGGATCACATCCGCTCCGGCAAAGCATCTGAGCGTGCTCTGCAACCAGATGGTGAATTTTCTCGGCATCATGCAGAATGAATGGGCAGGCGCCCAGGCGTTCTCCTCATTTGACACTTATCTGGCTCCCTTCGTTAAGGCGGACTGCCTGACTTATCCTGAGGTGAAGAAATGCATCGAGTCCTTTGTCTACGGAGTGAACATTCCGTCCCGCTGGGGGACACAGGCTCCGTTTACCAACATTACTCTGGACTGGACGGTTCCTGATGATCTGAAAGCCCTCCCGGCGATCGTGGGCGGGAAAGAGATGGATTTCACTTACGGCGACTGCAGGGAAGAGATGGATATGATAAACCGTGCGTTCATCGAGACGATGATCGAGGGAGACGCGGAGGGACGCGGCTTCCAGTATCCCATCCCGACCTATTCCATCACCAGAGACTTTGACTGGTCTGAGACAGAGAACAATAAGCTGCTCTTTGAAATGACGGCAAAATACGGCACTCCGTATTTTTCAAATTATATCAACAGCGACATGGAGCCGAGCGATGTGCGCAGCATGTGCTGCCGTCTGCGTCTTGACTTAAGGGAGTTAAGAAAGAAATCCGGCGGCTTCTTCGGAAGCGGGGAGAGCACAGGCTCTGTCGGCGTAGTTACGGTCAATATGCCGAGGATCGCATATCTGTCGGAAAATAAGGAAGAATTTTATAAAAGGCTGGACCGCCTGATGGACCTTTCGGCGCGTTCGCTGCATATTAAGAGGACCGTTATCACGAAACTGCTCGATGAGGGGCTGTATCCCTACACAAAGAGATACCTGGGAACATTTGCGAATCATTTCTCGACCATTGGGCTCATCGGCATGAACGAGGCGTGCCTCAATGCGAAATGGCTCCGCCGGGACCTCACCCATGAGGAAGCCCAGGAGTTTACAAAAGAAGTGCTGAACCATATGAGAGAGCGGCTGTCAGACTATCAGGAGCAATACGGTGACCTCTACAATCTGGAAGCTACTCCGGCAGAGTCCACCACCTACCGTCTGGCAAAACATGACGTGGCTCAGTTCCCGGACATTATCACGGCGGCGGAGAAGAATGGGACGCCCTATTACACCAACAGCTCCCATCTTCCGGTGGGGTATACGGACGACGTGTTCGAAGCTCTGGATATCCAGGACGGACTTCAGACATTATATACATCAGGGACAGTATTCCATACATTCCTCGGCGAGAAGCTATCCGGCTGGAAGTCCGCGGCGTCTCTCGTAAGGAAGATCGCGGAAAACTACAGGCTCCCATACTATACAATGTCGCCCACATATTCGATATGCAGGAACCACGGCTATCTGTCGGGAGAGCAGTTCAAATGCCCATACTGCGGCGAGGAAGCGGAGGTTTACAGTCGGATCACAGGATACTACCGTCCGGTCAAGAACTGGAATGACGGCAAGACTCAGGAATTTAAAGAGCGCAAAGTGTACGACATCACCAATTCCCACATGCGCCCAAGGACACAGGCAGCGGCGGAGGAGGCGGAAAAAGCTTCTGTGGACGACAGCGAGACAAAGACACTGCTCTTTACTACCAAGACGTGTGCGAACTGCCGCATAGCCACAAATTCTCTTGAGAAGGCTCATATTCCGTATGAGCTGGTGGACGCGGAGGAAAATATGGAGCTGGCAGAAAAATATGGGGTCATGCAGGCGCCGACCCTGGTCGTGGTAAAAGACGGTCAGGTGACCAAACTGGCAAATGCATCCAATATAAAAAATTATGCAGAAAAGGAAGGCTGAAAAAATATGTACGATATCGGAATCATCGGCGGCGGGACCGCCGGAATGACGGCTGCCATTTATGGGCAGCGAGCAGGGAAAAAGACGATTATCATCGAGGGCGGCGCGTTTGGCGGACAGATCACCTCGTCCTCAAATGTAGAGAACTATCCGGGGATCGCCAGCGTGAGCGGGAGCGAATTTTCCATGAACCTGCTGGATCAGGCAGTGAAGCTTGGAGCAGAGACCGCTATGGAGCAGGTGACAGGTATCCGGGAGGACGGAAGCGGGAAAGTGATCGAGACCGCAGGCAAAGAATATCCGTGCCGCAGCGTCATTTTGGCAACAGGGGTGACTCACAGACATCTGGGCGTTCCAAACGAAGAACGTCTCACAGGAGCGGGGGTTTCTTACTGCGCTACATGTGACGGCATGTTTTTCCGGGGGAGAGATGTTGCCGTGGTAGGAGGCGGGAGCACAGCGCTCCAGGACGCGGAATTTCTCTCCAATTACTGTAGGAAAGTCTATCTCATCCACCGCAGGGATGAATTCCGGGGAGAGGACAGTATCGTAAAGCGGCTTTCGGGAAAAGAAAACGTAGAGTTTGTCCTAAGCGCCACGGTAAAAGAGATCATCGGGGATCAGAGCGTGGAAGGGCTGACTCTTAATAACAAAAAGACCGGAGAAGAATTTAAGCTGGACGTGTCCGGCGTGTTCATCGCAGTGGGCCAGATCCCGAAAAATGAAATCTTCGCGGATGTGGTGAAATTGGATGGGGACGGTTTTATCCTGGCGGCAGAGGACTGCGTCACATCCCATCCGGGAATATTCGCTGCCGGGGACTGCCGGACAAAAGAAGTGAGACAGCTCACCACGGCCGCGGCTGACGGAGCGGTGGCGGCGCTGGCGGCTTGTAAATTCATAGCGGAGTAAGATCCGAATCTGCCGGGGAGGACACAGGACAGAGCAAATGTCCGAAAACGGCAGGACAGTGTGTTTAAAATGTATTCAGCGCGGAGATAAGGGCGGCTTTGGCCCCGCCCTCTCCGCGCTGAAATTTTTTGTGAATTGGGAAACCGTATGAAAATGCAGGACCATAAAATCGCATCTGGATATTCCCATTTCGCTCTGGTAAAATAAGATCAATAGAGAAACGAAGAAGAAAACAAGGAGGTTTTCGGGATGAAAGTCATTGACTTTAAGGATGCCAAATGCCGTCACTGTTACAAATGTGTGCGCAACTGCGCTGTAAAAGCAATCTCAGTCAGGGATGAGCAGGCGCGGATCATGGTCGATCACTGCATCAACTGTGGGCGCTGCCTTGAGGTCTGTCCTCAGAACGCAAAGACATTCGCAAGCGATATGGAGCGCGTGAAGGGTTATCTGCGCCAGAGGTTAAGGACTGTCATATCCATCGCTCCATCCTATGCGGGCGTGCTGGAGTTTGACGCGCCGGGTCAGGTCGTGGACGCTCTTCAGAGACTGGGATTCTGGGAAGTGCGGGAAACAGCGGAGGGCGCGGCGCTCGTGACGAACGAGTACAAAAAACTGGTGCGGGAGAATAAGATGCCGAATATTATCACCACCTGCTGTCCCAGCGTGAACGATCTGGTCGAGAAATATTATCCGGACTGCGCGAAGCTGATGGCGCCGGTCGTATCCCCCATGGTGGCTCATGGGCGGTATATCAAGAAAATATATGGGCCGGACGTAAAGGTCGTGTTCCTGGGACCCTGTATTGCCAAGAAGCAGGAGGCCATTGGGGATGACAGAGTGTTCGGGGCTGTCGACGCCATACTGACATTTGAAGAGCTGGCAGACTGGTTCCGGGAGGAAGGGATCGACCTTCATGCCTGCGAGGATAAGCCTATGGGAAATCCCGATCCGAAGATCAACCGCCTCTATCCGGTCAGCGGAGGCGTGATCCAGTCCGTCATAACAGAAGAGGAGGCGGACAGCTATCATAAGGTATTTGTGGACGGACTTGAGAACTGTATGGAGATGCTGGAGTGCCTTCGGAAAGGAGAACTGGATCACTGCTTTATCGAGGCAAATGTGTGCGAGGGCGGATGTGCCAGGGGGCCGGCGTCGGCGCACTGGAACACCTCCTATGTAAAGACAAAGGTAAAGATAGAGAATGTGGTGTCCTACAAAGCGGCAAGGAACCTACCGGATATGAGTACAGAGGAGCTGGCAAAAGAGTTCGGCGATCACAGCCTGTCCGATATCGTACCGTCGGAAGAACAGATCAGACGGATACTCCGGTCCACAGGGAAATATTCGCCGGAAGATGAACTCAACTGCGGCGCATGCGGATACTCTACATGCAGGGAGAAAGCCACCGCGGTATTCCAGGGCAAGGCGGAGCTGTCCATGTGCATGCCGTATGCGCTGGCACAGGCGGAGTCCATGTCAAATGTGGTCATGGATGTGACGCCCAACATGATCTTCGTTATCGGAAATGATATGCGCATACTGGACTGCAACAGAAAAGGGCAGGAGCTTCTCGGCGTGGGGCATGAAGAGGCGGTCCAGAGATACATATTTGAGTTTATCGAGTCGGAAGATATTGAAACCGCGCTCCTCACAAGAGAGCCTGTGTTTCACAAGAAAATCCAACTGGAGAACGGCAGGATGGTGGCGGAAGAGACGATCGTCTACATCGAGAACCTGGACGCGGTGCTCGTCACTTTCCAGGATGTGACCAGGGAGGAAAAGATAAAAGAACAGCATTACAACCTAAAGGTAGAGACCGTGGAGATGGCGCAGAAAGTCATTGAAAAACAGATGATGGTGGCACAGGAGATCGCCGGACTTCTCGGGGAGACGACAGCAGAGACAAAAGTAACGCTTACAAAGCTCAGAGATTCCATCTTGAACGAGGAGGCGTGACTATGAGTGTAAGTATAGACGTGGCATGGAAAAGCCTGAATAAGCATCATGAGGAGCTCTGCGGGGACAAGGTGGAGATCATCAAGACAGAAGACTCTGACATCATGATACTTGCCGATGGCATGGGGAGCGGCGTCAAGGCAAATATCCTGGCAACGCTCACCTCCAAGATACTGGGGACCATGCTCTATGAAGGAGCGACGATTGAGTCCTGTGTGGAGACCATCGCAAAAACACTGCCCATCTGCAAGGTGAGAAAAGTTGCGTACGCCACATTTTCCATTCTCCAGATCTTCCACAGCGGAGAGGCGTATCTGGTGGAGTTCGACAATCCCTCCTGTGTCTTTATCCGCGACGGAAGGATTGTCAACTATCCTTATGAAACGCGGGAGATCGAGGGAAAAAAGATTCATGAATACCGGTTTCAGGTGAAGAAGAACGACTGCTTTGTGCTGATGAGCGACGGAGTCATCTATGCGGGAGCAGGATCCATACTGAACCTTCAGGGGTGGACCTGGGAGGCAATGGCGGAATACACTTTGAAATGCACCAAAAAGACCATGTCCGCTTCCCGGCTCGCCGTTATGTTGAGCCAGGCGTGCGATGAACTGTATGAAGAAAAACCCGGCGACGACACCACGGTCGCAGTGGCAAGGGTGATCGACCGCAGGGTAGTCAATATTTTTACCGGCCCCCCGAAGTCAAAGGAAGACGATGAGCGTATGGTCCATGAGTTTATGCACACAGAGGGAAAGAAAGTGGTGGCGGGCGGTACAAGCGCAAATATCGTGGCACGAGTCCTGGGACGTGAGATCGTGACAAAGACGGATAGCCGGAACCCGGACGTGCCGCCAACGGCGACGCTGGAGGGCATCGACCTTGTGACAGAGGGCGTGCTGACGCTGGGTAAATGCCTGAAGATACTGAAAAAATATGTGAACGATGAATTTGACGCAGAATTTTTTGATAAACTGGATGCTGACAACGGAGCTTCCCGGCTGGCGAAAATGCTGATAGAAGAATGCACGGAGCTGAATCTCTTTGTAGGCACGGCGGTGAATCAGGCGCATTTGGAATCCGACCTGAACTTTGACCTGAGCATGAGACAGAATCTGGTGGAGCAGCTCATTGCCGCGGCGGAAAAAATGGGACGGAACGTAACGGTAAAATACTATTAAAATCCGGTCCCATCCTTCAAAACCGGAATCCCCGCTCCCGGACAGGCAAATGCCGCCGGGAGCGGGGGATGTAAGAAACTGACGCCCTTGCTTCCCTTCCCGGTCTGTTTCAGCTTCGGAAGCCTCCGGGAAACACAGAGCCTCATATAAAAAAAGAAAGAAAAGGGCAGCATCAGGGCCGTATGATATAAAATGTCTGTATTGTATAAAATGTAGGTTTGTCAAACATATGTTACACCTGCTGAATAAATTCCTTCAAGACAGTCTGTGGAGCTTTCCGGCCCAAAGGTCTCATAGGAAACAGGTTATAGTCCCTGCGGTTATAGACCTGGAGCTGTCGCGAAAAGTCCTCAAAGGATTAAAAAGTATGAGAAGCATAAAACCGTTCATTATCTTTGCGATGGCTGCGTTCCACTTTTCCATTATGCCTGGGCGTAAATGGGCGGATCAGTTTATGGCGGATCCCAT
>DWYM01000035.1 GCA_019118665.1 Candidatus Mediterraneibacter intestinipullorum | reverse complement strand
CCCCGGTTCTTTCCCTTTCCTGCCTTATCACTGTCAAACATCCGCAGTTCGAACTGTCCTGCCGACATCTCCTCAAATCGTCGGTTCGCCGCATAGAGTATCCGCTCCAGATAACAGCGCTGGACATACGTCTCGATATCCATCCGGCCGCCGGTCACATTTCCCGATAGCAGATTGTAAAGATCATCCAGCCTCCTGTGCTCTTCCATGATCTTTCCCCTCTCTTCCATAACCGGTTTCAGGGAATCATACACCGCTGCATTTGCCTTGTAATATGCCCTTGCATCTTCTAAGCGTATCTGAGCGCCCTTCATTTCTTTCTCCGCCGTCTCTGCCGCGTTCTTCAATTCGTCCGGCACAGGGCGGTCCTGACTGCCGATCGCTGCTTTTGCAGTATCTCGCCTGCTCACGGCGGCAGCTTTTCTCTGATGCCAGATATCGGTCTTCTCCTGGAGTGCGGCCGCGTCCCCCCGGGTATACTTTTCTGTCAGTTCTTTCCATTCCGTCTCTGAAATCTCCTTTGCATCCATGCTCTTCTCATAGTTGTCTTTTCTGAGACCGCATTCCGCATCCTGGATCGGAAGCTCTGACTTGTAACGGCTGATCAGCGCATCAGCCTTTGTCCTGGCTGACTTTGCCTGCTGTTCCTTTAATCCTGCGGCCTGGGAAATAGTTTCTGCATTCCTCCGCCCTTCCCCGGCCTTTGCAAGGGCTGTCTCTGCTTCCGCCTCGCTCTGATAATCCCGGGAGGCTTCCAGATGCTGAAGTTCTGCCTGCTTTGAGGCAAATGCGGTCTTCGCCTCAACTGCTTTCTGAGACGACTGTTCCGCCGCTGTCTTCATCTCTGCCTTTTTCTCATCGATTCCCTGCAGATATCCGCGGAGCTTCTTCAAGGTTTCTAATTCCTCTGTCAGACGGTCACCATCCCGGCGGAGCGACTCTTTCCATGCCCCCAGCTTTTCTTCTGCCTGTCCCAACGTCTTGATTTCTGTGTGGGAAGGCAGATTCTCGCTCAGCTTCTGACGCAGTCTGCGGAGTTCCTCCGCGAGGCTGTTCTCTTTTTCTTCCAGAAGCGCTGATGCTGACTGAGCGGCTAAAGCTGCCTTTTCCTGTCTCTCTCTCAGCTGTCCCACTTCTCTCTCCGCTGCATCCAGGGCCTCCCTGCTGAGATCCTGATGCTCCTCCCGGATCTCACAGGGGTTGGGATGCTCCACAGAACCGCACACCGGACATGGCTTCCCCGAGCGGAGCTGTTCTCTGGCGATCAGCCCTGCCTGCTCATTGAGGAAAGTCTTTCTCATTATCTCGTATTCCTGATTCCTGGTCTCGTATATGCTGCTCGCCTCGGCAAAAGCCTGTTTCGCCTGATCTGCTGTATTTCTCTGAGCCTGAGTCTCTTTTGCAGCGGTTTTTGCCGCTGTGATATCCCTTCCGATTTCATCCGCTTTCGCGCATTCTGTCTGCCATCGCTCCCACAGGATTTCAGCCTCTCGGAGACCTTCCGCCCGGCTGCGCCACTGGCGCTCACTTTCCTCCAGTTCCCGCAGTTTTTTCTGTGCATCCTGCGCTTCCTGCTCTGTACGCCGGCACTCCGCCTGGGCGGAGTCAGTCTGTTCTCTCACCTGCCGGATCCTGCTGAAGACTTCCATGGACTTCTGCACCCGCTCGGATATTTGCGTAAAGTTCTGGATTTCCCGACTGAGGCGCTCCTTTGCCTCCTCTGCTTCTCTCACAGCCTCTTCGCACTCCTCGGTAAGAGCGGGCAGCGCTGCCTCCTGCTCCGCAAGGCTTTTCCTCATATTCTCCGCCGTTTGCACAGCATCTGTGTATCTTTGAAAAACCGCCTGTATCTCATACGCCCCGCTGATCTTCCGTATGCGTTCTTCCATCTTTCGGATCTCATCCTCCCCGGAAGCACATCCTGCCAGTTCCTGTTCCGCCTGTTCCAGCTCATCGAAACGTTTTAAAAGCTGTACCCCGGCGGTATAGCTATCCCTCTTTTCCAGATAAATGCGGTCCACCTTGTCATATTCCTGCTGAGCATGGTCACAGCGTTCTTTTAAAATACCGCAGAGATGCCCCAACTCTCCCAGCAGCCGTTCCATATCCACCACGGAAAGCCGATCCGAGGATGCGATACGTTTCTTTAATCCAATAAGTTCCTCCGCCTGCTCATAGTCTTCCGGCACATCCACATGGGAGACTTCGGTCTGGCACACTGTACGGATCTGCGCCATTTCCTGCTGTTTTCCCTTTCTCCGCTTTCCCAGCTCTTCCACGATCCTGGCATAAAGCTCTGTATGAAACAGTTTTCGGAAGATCATTTTCTTATCGTCTGATTTTGCCCGAAGAAGTTCCATAAACTCTCCCTGAGCGATCATGGCGACCTGCATGAACTGACTCTTTGTCAGTCCCACGATCTCTTCCAGCTTCCTGTCCGTCTCTTTCTGAGGATACTCGGAGCCATCAGGCATGGTGAGCGCCACGCTCTCACTCTCTTCCGTCACTCCGGTCCCACGCTTCCGGAGACGGACATGCCTTGGCACCCGGCGGACTGTATATTCTTCCCTGCCATCACCTGACGCTTCTGAGAAGACCAGCTCCACAAAGGGTTCCACCCCGGGATCCACATACTGGCTCTGTAATTCAGTGCCGTTCTTCTTATTAACTCCTGAGCTTGCCTCCCCATAAAGGGCGAACACAATGGCGTCAAATATAGTCGTCTTTCCTGCCCCGGTATCCCCGGTGATCAGGAAAAGATTCTGATTTGTCTGTCCAAAATCAATGACCGTCCGTTTTCCATAGGAACCGAACGCCTGCATAGTCAGTCTGAGAGGTCTCATTCCGGCATCACCTCCTGAACGGTATTGATCACATCCCGGAGAAGTTCTTTTTCCTCATCGTCTGTCTCATTTAAAAACGCACAGCACAACTCAAAAGGATCCAGCTCCTCACCGGCGACATGTCCTCTCGCATAGTCCGTCCTGCGCAGCGCCTCCCGACGGATTTCAAGAAGATTTGGAAATGCGCTGCGGATCTTATCCTGCATGTCAAAGACATCCAGGTCCACC
Organism: Candidatus Mediterraneibacter intestinipullorum; assembly: GCA_019118665.1. Lineage (GTDB taxonomy): Bacteria > Bacillota > Clostridia > Lachnospirales > Lachnospiraceae > Mediterraneibacter > Mediterraneibacter intestinipullorum. The sequence goes on along the minus strand of DWYM01000035.1, from coordinate 4,941 downwards.
TTGTCGGTCAATATCACGGTCACATAATCCCCGCATCCCTCTCTCAGCACTTCTTTCAGATCTCCCCGGATCACGCGGACCTGCCTGAGAGGTTCCAGGGGAAGGATAGTTGTCTTCCTGTCGCCCTTTTCACCCAGTTCGACCATGATGATACCCTTCTGCTGTCCTGCCTCACTGACAGAGCATGCCAGGGGCGTACCGCAGTAACGGAAGAATTCGCTTCCCACTTTCATAGGCTTATGTATATGTCCCAGCGCCGCATAGTCAAACCGCTCCAGAATATCCGCCGATACCTGGTCAATATTCCCAACAGTCCGCATCTCCGAGTCCATCCTCTCCACATCCTCCGCGTCCGTCCCAGATGGGAGATAAAACTGGTGGCTGACGATCACATTTCTCTGGGAAACATCGACTTCCTCGCGCCCGATCAGGCGGCGCAGCGCCTCGTTATAGGACAGGTTATTGCCGTTCTCGTCCACCCCGGTGAGCTGTTTGACCATGGATGGCCTGACAAAAGGAAGCAGATAGAAATTGACAGGGCCGAATCCATCCTCCAAAACCACCTTTTCCATCTGCTCCCCTTCCGTTTTCGGCGGCTGGCCGATCATGTAGACGTTCTGGCGGGAGAGCACGCTCCGGAAGCAGTTGATCCTTGGTCCACTGTCATGATTTCCCGCGATCAACATCACCGTCGTGTCCGGCAGGGCAGAATTCAGCCCTGCGATAAAACGGTCGAACACTTCCACTGCCTCAGCGGACGGTACTGCCTTATCATAGATGTCTCCTGCTATGACCACTGCCTGCGTCTGTTCCCGGACAGCAATATCTGTAATCTGCCGTAAAATATATTCCTGATCTTCCCGAAGATCCCGGTTAAAGAGCTTCAGTCCGATGTGCAGGTCTGAAAGATGAAAGAACTTCATCTGAACGTCCTCCTTTTTTGTCTATAAATTAAACATATGGCACAGTAAATGATCCCGCTGATTTCTTTGAAAAATCATATCACACTAAGATATGGTACTGCAATATTAAAAACTCCGTGTACCCGTCTCTTATTTTCCCCTCATTCTTCTTCCCGCCGCTGCATACACCATTCCCGCCAGCGGCATCGTCACCATCAGCACCGGATAGAACCACCCGATATCCAGCCCTCCGTACAATGCCCCGCCGATCATCGGTCCCAGCGTCATCCCCAGATCAAGACCGATATAATATGTGCTGTTCGCAAGGCCTCTCTTTTCCTTTCCTGCCAGCAGGATGGCCGTGGACTGGCACACAGAGCTCATGATCCCATATCCTCCCGCCAGGAAACACGATGCCAGCAGCATAACAGCATTGTTCTCCATTATGGCCAGGAACAGGATTGCCAGAAACTCACTCAGGGCGCTTGTCAGCAGAAAAATGTGAAAGGGCAAGTTGTCAAACAGCCTGCGAAGCGACAGGCGCAGGACGATCAGCACAACCGCGTACGCAGGGAAGAACAGGCTCACTGATACATGAAGCCCCCTCGCCTCCGCATAAGTGACAAGAAAAGACTGGGTCGCACAGTATGGGATCGCGAATAGCATGATGATAAGAGCGATGGGGATCACTTTGACATCGATCAGCTCCAGCCTTTTCCTCTGCCCGCTAACAGCATGACCTGCACTGACTCTGGCTTTTTTTGTATCAGCATGGCAGTTTTTCCCGGTGCTTGCATCATCCTTTCCTTCCGGCTCCCAGGTCTCCGGCTCTCCCTTATTGCCGGTAAACTGTATGACAACAATGATGGCTGCCGAGAATACGAGTGCAATGACGAATGACACCCGATAACCGAATGTCTGATAAACGCTCACGCCGATTGCCGGCGCAACAGCCATGGCAAGGGCATTCATCGTACCGTATACGCCCATTCCTGAACCGATCTTGTCCTTGGGCAGCATATTGGACATCCAAGTCGCCATACATACCGAGCAGCATGCAAATCCGAATCCGTTGATGATACGCGCGATAACGACGACCACTTCATTTGGCGCGAAAACGTAGCCGACACATGCCGCCGTCATGAAAACCGCTCCTATAAATGACAGTTTATATTTGCTGATCCTGTCTGCCAGATTTCCCGCGATGGGACGGCAGAGCAGGGATACGAGATTCATCAGTCCTCCCACCAGCCCCATCAGCCCGGCAGATGCACCTATACTCTCCGTAAACCCGGTGATCAGCGGCGTCACCAGCATCGGGCTGGCCATATAGAAAAAGGTGGCTGCCAGCACAAGCATCATGTCTTTCGAATATACTTTCCGTCCCATAAACGATCGTGCTCCCTCCTTTTTGATCCGATTCATGACCGCAAGCTTTTATTTTATTGTTCATACTTTTTCTTCTTTCTAAACATTTTCTTCCACAATGATACCTCTGACAAATCGAAATACAAGAAGATTCTCCCTGAACCCTCTTTAAAATATCCGGCAATCTGTTTATAATAGTGTTCTGTACGAAAGGAGTTATCAGACCATGCAGTATACATCCCCTCATTATTACAAAAAGTTCAGATGCATCGCCGGAGCATGTCCCGACACCTGCTGTGCCGGTTGGCAGATCCAGATCGATCCCGCTTCTCTCAATAAATACAGGAAAATAAAAGGGTCTTTGGGAAACCGCCTCAAAAATGAGATCAACTGGAAGGACGGCTGTTTCCGCCAGTATAACGGACGGTGTGCATTCCTGAATGATGCGGATCTCTGTGATCTCTATCTGGAAGGCGGCGGTGGGACCTTCTGCCGTACCTGCCGTACTTACCCAAGACATATTGAGGAGTTCGAGGGCCTTCGTGAAATTTCACTTTCCCTTTCCTGCCCGACTGCCGCAGAGCTGATCCTGAACGGTAAAGAGCCGGTCCGTTTCCTGCATACAGAAGACCAGAAAGAGGATATCCCATATGAGGATTTTGACTTTTTCCTGTTCACCAAACTGGAGGATGCCCGCAGTCTTATCCTGCGCATCCTTCAGGACCGTTCCCATCCCATCGGGCTCAGGACAGCGGTCTGTCTTGCGCTGGCCCATGATCTCCAGCAGCGGATCGACCGAAACGCGCTCTTCGAAGCGGACAGCCTGCTTAAAAGATATTCTGCTCCCGGCGTATGGTCCTGGTTTGGATCAAGGCTCACATTACTGGAACAGGAGGAAGGCCGTTCAGAGAGGAAGCGCAGGACAGAGAACGCTCTCTTTTCCATATTTGACCGCCTTGAAGTCCTGCGTCATGACTGGAATCCATATCTTGACAGCGCCCGGAAAACATTAAAAAACGCCCCTGCTCTCCCGGAGGAGCCGGAACGTTCTTTTTCCGGGCTGTTTACCGATACTATGGCAGAACAGCTCCTTGTGTATTTTGTGTTTACATATTTCTGCGGCGCGGTCTACAATGGAGATGCGTATGGAAAAATGAAATTCTCATTCGCTGGCATGTTCCTCATCCGTGAGCTTGTGCGGGCGGAATGGCTCCGCGATCCGGACATCACAAGTGAAACGATCCTTCGCACAGCCTGCCGGTACGCCCGGGAAGTGGAGCACTCGGACAGGAACAAATTTCTCATGGAACAACTCCTTGATGATGAAGAACGTTTCGGATTGGAAGATCTGTTTTCTCTTCTCTAGACCGCTCCTTATGCTGTTCCGCATACTGCCGGTGCTTCCATACTGTCTCCGCTTTCATATCCAAGAATACTGCGGATGAGCGTGGTCTTTCCGATGCCGTTCGCTCCGGTCAGGGCGATCTTCTGTCCGCGCTCCAGAGACAGGTTCAGGGGACTTGACAGGGGCTCTTCATAGCCAATGACAAAATCCTTTGTCTCAAAAATATATTTCCCCGGTGTCTGGCCTGTCTTAAAATGGAATTCCGGCTTGGGACGCTCTGCCGCAAGCTCGATCACGTCCATCTTGTCCAGCTTCTTCTGTCTGGACATTGCCATATTTCTCGTGGAGACACGAGCCTTGTTCCTCGCGACGAAATCCTTAAGCTGGCTGATCTCCTGCTGCTGTCTCTTATAAGCCGCTTCCAGCTGGGCCTTCTTCACCTCATACACTCTCTGGAAATCATCATAATTTCCCACATACCGATCCAGGCTCTGATTCTCCATGTGATAGATGACATTCACCACGTCATTGAGAAATGGGATATCGTGGGAGATCAGGACAAAGGCGTTCTCATACTCTGTCAGATAGCGCTTCAGCCAGCTGATATGCTCTTCATCCAGATAGTTCGTAGGCTCATCAAGGAGAAGGATATCCGGTTTCTCCAAGAGCAGCTTTCCGAGGAGGATGCGGGTGCGCTGTCCGCCGCTTAAGTCCGTTACATCCCGGTCCAGTCCAAGCTCCAGAAGCCCCAGCGCCCGGGAGACCTCCTCCACCTTTGCGTCGATCACATAGAAATCATGCATGGTCAGGGTGTCCTGGATAGTCCCAAGCTCCTCCATCATCGTCTCCATCTCTTCCGGATCTGCGCCGCCCAGCCGGTCGCAGATCATATTCATTTTTTCTTCCAGCTCAAACAGCCAGGAGAATGCCGATTTCAGAGCATCGCGTACTGTCATCCCTTTCTCCAGCGCCGCGTGCTGATCCAGATATCCCACGCGGACATTTTTCGCCCATTCGATCTTTCCGGCATCCGGCTCCGTCTTTCCGGTCACGATCTTAAAGAAAGTCGATTTTCCTTCACCGTTCGCCCCTACCAGGCCGATATGCTCACCCCGCAGGAGGCGGAAGGACACATCTTCAAAGATTGCCCGGTCTCCAAACCCATGCGACAGGTGTTCCACATTTAATATACTCATTTTAAAAATAATCTCCCTATTTAGTCAAGTGTTTTTTCCCTTAAAATCAAGGGATTTCTATGTTTCTATCTCAGATGAATGAGCCTCGATCATGAGCATTTTTCTGTATCTGGTACAAAAATAGGTGGTT
>DWYM01000034.1 GCA_019118665.1 Candidatus Mediterraneibacter intestinipullorum | reverse complement strand
TTATTTACGATGATCTTTGTTGTGGACAAGGGCTGGAACTTACAGTCACGGTCGATGTACTCTTCGATTTCTTCGATAATCTGCTCGATACGGCTGCTCATTTGTTACACTCTCCTTATATATTTATCTTTTTCATAAGCTCCACAGCAACTGTTTCCGGCACAAACTGTGATAGATCTCCCCCAAAAGCAGCGATCTCCTTTACTGTGGTGGAACTCAAATAAGAATATTCGATCCCTGTCGTCAAAAACATAGTCTCAACATTTGGTTCCAGTTTATGATTCGTCTGTGACATCTGGAGTTCGTATTCAAAATCCGTGATCGCCCGCAGTCCCCTTATGATAAGTCCGGCTTCCATCTTCGCAGCAAATTCGACCAGAAGCCCATGAAACGGAACGATCCTGACATTATCCAGTTCTTTTGTCACTTCCTCTAATATTCTAACACGTTCTTCCGCAGAAAACAACGGCATTTTCGCTTTATTACACAATACTCCGACAATTAATTCATCCACAAGTTTAGAGGATCTGCGGATAATATCAAGATGCCCGTATGTAACCGGGTCAAAACTTCCCGGATAGATTGCTTTTAACATATTTCTTCTTTCCCTGCCTTCTCAAAAAATACATGTTTGTTCGTTTTATACATTTTTTCTCGGATCACAGTGAACCCAAGGTCTTCCGCATAAGAAAAGTCTGTATCCATGGATGCTTCAGCAATGATCACCGTATCCTCATACACAAGCCTGGAATCAGCCAGATACTCCAGAACTCTGCGCTCCAGACCGCGTCCGTAGGGCGGATCCATGAAAATGAAGTCAAAGACTTTTTCCCCCTCCAGCCGGTACAGGGCATCCATCACATCGGTTGTTATGGTGGCCGCTTTTGTCTCCAGCCGGGTAAATTTAAGATTTTCTTTGATACATGCCATTGATTTCGGATTATTTTCTACAAAGACCGCTTCCCTGGCTCCCCTGCTGAGTGCTTCGATCCCAATGCCGCCGCTCCCGCTGAAAAGGTCGAGAAAAATGCTGTCATATATGGATGGGCTGATAATGTTGAATAATGTCTCCTTGATCCTGTCAGTGGTAGGTCTCGTGCCCATCCCTTCCAGGGTCTTAAGCCTTAAACTTTTGGCGCTTCCGGCGATCACTCTCATAAACCGGCACCCCGCTTTCTGATATCATTAAATTTGAAAACAGTCTGTTTTTTTGTGAATTTATAGAGGAAATTTTATCAGAAAAAAGCGCCCAGGTCAATCCCGGGCGCTTTTCCCTCTGCTTACGGAAATACAGCGGTTATTTGCCTGCCATCTGTTTTTCCTGCTGCTCGATCATTTTCTTGACCATATATCCGCCGACAGATCCGTTCTGCTTGGAAGTAAGGTCACCGTTGTAACCGTCTGATAACGGTACCCCCAGCTCATTGGCCACTTCGTACTTGAATTTGTCCAGAGCGCCCTTTGCCTCCGGCACTGCTGCTCTGTTAGATGAACGACTTGCCATGATCAATTTCCTCCTTTTGCATTTTCGTAACTTTATCAGTTACGTCTTGTGTTTTTGTAACATATCCTTCCGGCTGCATCTGTATGTAATCTGCTGTTTTATGCAGCCGGTTATCATACATCTGCTGTCCGTTTGTTTATGTTACGCTGTTAGTATATGGAGGATGCCTGGTTTTAAACTGGAAATTTTAATCAATATTATTTTACAATGTGGCTTCGAGCATGATCTCGCGGATCCTGCTGTCAATATGCCGCTTGAGCCCGGTGTGTTCCGGAACAGTCAGCTCCGGATCTTTATCCAGAAGCTTTTTTGCGTCTTCAGCCGCATTCTTAAGTATTTTCGCATCCTGGAAAACATCGGCGATCTTAAAGTCCAGTATTCCGCTCTGCCGGATGCCGAACAGATCTCCCGGCCCTCTGAGCCGCAGGTCTTCTCCCGCAATAAAGAATCCGTCATTGGAACGGTTCAGGATTTCCAGCCGTTCTTTTGTGTCATCCGACTTTGAGGCAGACATAAAGATACAGTAGGACTGATGTTTTCCTCTTCCCACACGGCCGCGGAGCTGGTGGAGCTGCGCCAGTCCGAACCTCTCTGCATTCTCGATCATGATGACCGTCGCGTTGGGCACGTCGATTCCCACCTCTACAACAGTGGTGGACACAAGGACCTGGATCTCGTTTTTCCCGAATGCGCCCATGATCTCGTCCTTTTCCTGCTGCTTCATCTTTCCGTGAAGACAGCCGACCCGGATGCCTTCTCCCATCTCTTCCTCAAGCATCTGCGAGTAATCCATAACGTTTTCTGCTTCAAGGCTTTCGCTCTCTTCCACCATGGGACAGATCACATAGCACTGTCTTCCCTGCGCCACTTGTTTTCGCATGAACGAGTACGCCTTCTCCCGGTATCCTGTATCCACCACACAGTTTTTAATGGGCAGTCGGTCTTTTGGCATCTCGTCAATGACGGAAATGTCCAGGTCGCCGTAGAGGATGATCGCCAGGGTCCGCGGAATCGGCGTGGCGCTCATGACAAGAATGTGCGGCATGGATCCTTTTCCCGCGAGCGCCTCCCTCTGACGCACGCCGAAGCGGTGCTGCTCATCTGTCACGACCAGCGCCAGATCCCGGTAAACCGCCTTCTCCTGTATCAGCGCGTGGGTGCCGATGATAATAGAGGCGGTTCCGTTTTGGATGCGGTCATATGCCTCGCGTTTCCGGGCGGCTGTCATAGAGCCTGTCAGAAGCTCTGCCCCGAGCGGGATATCATACTGCTCCAGGATCCCTGATATATTTTCATAATGCTGGCGCGCCAGCACTTCCGTGGGCGCCATGAGCGCTCCCTGGTATCCATTCAGTCCTGCCAGCAGAAGCGCCAGAAATGCCACGATCGTCTTTCCGGATCCCACGTCCCCCTGGACAAGCCGGGACATCACATGGGGCCCCTGCATATCTGATCTTATTTCATTCCACACTTTCATCTGCGCCCCTGTAAGCCGGTATGGAAGCGCGTCAAGAAACTGCCGGATCTTCTCCTGGTCCGAAAGATGAAATCTGTTTTCCGCTCGGTTCCCGGACTCCTTCATCCGCTGCAGGGAGAGGATAAATACGAGGAACTCCTCGAATACAAAGCGTTCTCTCGCCGCGGCAAACCCTTCCTTGTTTTCTGGAAAATGCATGTTCCTGGCCGCTTCTTCGTAAGGCGGAAAATGATATTTCCCGCTCAGATCCGCAGGGAGGATATCCATTTTTTTCTCCGCGCAGTCAAGGGCCTGGCGGACTGCCTTTATGACAGTATTATTGGTCAGCCCTGCCGTAAGATGATAAACCGGCTGCATGGTGTGGAGCTTCTCTTCATATTTGACCGCCGGATAGTAGATCTCCGGATGCTCCATCACGAGACTGTCTCTTCTTCTGACCACACGGCCCCGCAGGATGAGAAGCCCTCCCTTTGATAAAGTATTTCTGAGAAACGGCATACGGAACCAGATGACTTTCAGCGTGCCGGTCAGGTCCTTCAGATAAAGCGTAGTAACCTGCACCCTGTTGCTGCCTGACACCTGGATCCTTCCGAATACGGAGCCGGCCACTGCACACACCTTTCCTTCTTCGACCTGGCTGACCGGGATGGGGTCGTCAAAAATCTCGAACCCTCTCGGGTAATAACGGATCAGATCCCCGATCGTTTGAATGCCAAGATGATGAAATAGCTTTTCTGTCTTCTCGCCCACTCCCTTAAGCGAACTGATACCCTGTCTCTCTCTCATAATATCTGCCTTATCTCCTCTTTTATTCCGCCCATACCCTGGATACAGGCAAGGGCGTCCTTCCTGTCGGAAGAACGCCCGGTCTTCTCATAAATAAATCCGTGTTCTTTTCTGATCCGCGTATTTACTCTACGGAAAGAACATAGTAATAGATCGGCTGTCCGCCCATGTGTACATCAACATCCACATCCGGATAAAGGGCTTCAACATCTGCTGAAAACCTCTCTGCATCTTCAGGGAGAATATCCTGTCCATAATACAGGCTGATGAGTTCGGAATCTTCATCTACAAGCTGGGCGAGCATTTCTTTTGCCGTCTCCTCCACAGACTGTCCGACGGCAAGTATCCCATCATCTCCGATTCCCATGATATCACCCTCATGGATCTCTTTGTCATCGATGCGGGTATCCCTGACCGCATAGGTCACCTGCCCGGTCTTCACATTCCTGACCGCCTCCTGCATTGTCTCCATATTCGTATCCACATCCGCTTCCGGCATAAAGCTTATGACCGCTGTGATCCCCTGGGGAACTGTCTTCGTCGGGATGACGATAATGTCCTTATCCTTTGTAAGAGACTGTGCCTGGTTCGCCGCCAGGATGATGTTCTTATTATTGGGAAGGATGAAGATATGATCCGCGTTCACCTCATTGATCGCGGTCAGCATGTCGTCCGTACTCGGGTTCATAGTCTGTCCGCCCTCGATGATATAGTCAACGCCCAGTTCTCGGAAGATCTCGTTCATGCCCTCGCCGATGGAAACCGCGATAAAGCCTACGGACTTCCTTGGTTCTTTTTTCTTCTTCTTCGCCTTTTCTTCTGCCTGCTGCGCGGCAACTTTCTCCGCGTCACGGATGAGTTTCTCCTGATGCTCTTCTCTCATATTGTCGATCTTCATGCGGGAGAGCTGCCCATACGTCAAGGCCTTCTGTATCGCAAGTCCGGGATCGTTGGTGTGGACATGGATCTTTACGATATCATCATCCGCCACACACACGATAGAATCACCGATAGATTCAAGATATCCTTTAAATTCATCTTCATCCTTATCTGTGAACTCCTTTTCCGTCATAATGATAAACTCTGTACAGTAGCCGAATTTGATATCTGTCTCAGCCTGCTGCGCGGGTTTGACCATCTTTGTTCCTGAGCTTGCCTCAATGGCAGTGTAATCAATCTCTTTGCCAAGAAAAGCGTCATATGCCCCATGAAGGACTTCCAGAAGCCCCTGTCCGCCGGAATCGACGACTCCTGCCTCTTTCAGTACCGGGAGCATATCCGGTGTCTGGGCCAGGACCTCCTCGGCATGCCTGATGACCTCCGGCAGAAACACCTCCAGATCATCAGTTGTCTCCGCCAGTTCGGCCGCTTTCTGGGAAATGCCTTTTGCCACAGTAAGGATCGTGCCCTCCTTTGGTTTCATGACCGCTTTATACGCGGTAGCGGCCGCACGGTCGCATGCCTTTGCGAGGATGACCGTATCGATCTCATTATGTTCCCGGATCTCCTTTGTAAATCCACGGAGAAGCTGTGAGAGGATCACGCCTGAATTTCCTCTTGCCCCTCTCAGAGAACCGGAAGAGATTGCTTTTGCCATGGAGGCCATATCCGGTTTCGTAAGGGACTGCACCTCTTTTGCGGCCGACATGATCGTCAATGTCATATTCGTACCCGTATCTCCATCCGGTACAGGGAATACGTTCAACTCATTGATGTATTCTTTTTTTGCTTCCAGATTTGCCGCTCCGGCAAGGAACATCTTCTGGAGCATCTCCGTATTTATCGTTTTAACAGCCACGACAATATCCTCCTTAATCTATCACTCTCACACCTTCTACGAAGATGTTGATCTTTTCTACCGTCATACCGGTAAACTCTTCAACCTTATATTTGACATTACTCATAAGATTGTCAGAAACAGAAAGGATATTCACGCCATAAGCGACAATGACATGAAAGTTCAGGGTAAGAGTGTTCTCGTCAGAAATCTCAACCTTGATCCCATGTGTAAGACTTTCTTTCTTCAACAGCCGAACTAATCCGTCTTTCACACTCACGGCTGCCATGCCGACGATACCGAAACACTCGACTGCAACGGAGCCGGCATATTTGGCGATCACCTCAGGATTAACTGTAATGATTCCAAGATCTGTGCTCATGCTTCCTTTCATCATATATACCTCCAATTCTCAAATGGATTCTTGCCATAAATAACATGATTATTATACTATCCATTCCTTAATTTTACAATATACATTCGATTTTTTTAAAAAATACTTGCAATAGGAAATTCTTTCTGCTAGAATAACTGTGTTGTGAGTCTTTATGACCAGTTCAGATTGTTAGGAGGTGCAGTCATGGCTAAATGTGCTATTTGTGAAAAGGGTGCTCATTTTGGTAACAATGTAAGCCACTCTCATAGAAAGACACCGAAAATGTGGAAATCAAACGTGAAGTCCGTCAGAGTGAAAACAGAAGGCGGTTCCAAGAGAATGTATGTGTGTACATCCTGCCTGAAATCCGGACGCGTTGAGCGCGCCTGATTCAGACACCTCTTGTAGATAACACATCATCGGCATTAAAATGACACGGAATCCGGAGCGGGAAGCGAAAAGCTTCCCGCTCTTTTTACCGCTTTCCGGTTAGAATTCCCGCCTTGGTCTGTATGCCGGGATATTGTCACTCCCCTCCTCATCCACGTCATTTCCCAGATACACCCAGCTTCCGTTCTTTTCTTTCATGGTGACTGTATGCTTAAAGGTGCAGTCGTCTCCGTCCACGATCGTAATCCCTTCCACATATAATGTCCAGGTTCCATCTGCATTTTCCACACATTTTATAACTTCCGGAAACGGCTGGAACTGCGGCACCCGGTTCCGCGCCCGGATCGGCTCCCAGGGATAGACCTGGTCTTCAGCCTCATAGCGGGCATATACTTCAAGGGTTTCTGAGGGGATTTCAAAGAAAGTCTGTATCACATCTTCAAACTGTTCTTTTGCGATCCCATTCAGTGATGCTTCTTCATCGAGTTTCTCCCTGTACTTTATTTCATATAAAAATTCATACAGATCATTAAATTCTATCTGATCCATGCTGCCGACATCCCAGTCGGTAAGAAACAGGTTATTGCAGAAATAGCTCACCGGCAAAATGTATTTGTTGCCAAGTTCCCTGCATTTTTCATCCAGAGGGAGGATCCGGAAAAAACTGTGCATGTCCATCTCCTGGTTCCTGGACAATGCCTTTTCCCAGATCAGCCACCCCTTATCCGTGTATTCCCAGTCATGTACTATGAATTTTTCCAGCTGACGGATCTGCAGTTCCATATCGTCATTATAGGAAGCATTTGCATATGTCACGGTAAGCTCGCTGTTCTCTGAGCATAGTTTAAAGCCAGCCCCTGGATGCCGCCGCCTCTGCCATAGCATGGACCGTCTCCTCTTCCAGCACGATGTTTGACGCTGCTCCTTTATCTGCACTGATATAAATATCCCTGCACAGAACGCCAAAGTCTGATATCCTGTCACCGATCTCCTGCTTTTCATTCTCGTTTATATCAATATAATCTACCTGATGATCGTCATCATCCTGCCCCTCGTCATACAGACTTCCTCCAGTGACTTCTGTCTGCAAGCCTGTGCCGTTGCTGCTCTTGTTATTTTCTTCTGAACATCCTGACAGAAAGATAAGACACAATAGAAATATTATGCTTTTTAATATTTTCCTCATCATTTTATTTTTTACTCCTGTTTATAAATCCTACATATGTAGTATTAAGTATTATGAACATTTTTTCTAGTCTTGTCAATATGATCATTGACCTTTTTTATTTCCTCTTTTATAATTACTACACGAGTAAGATTAAGGAGTGGTGAAAATGGAAAAATCACCTCAGATTTCTGGAGCAGAATACGAGATCATGAAGATCATTTGGGCTGATTCTCCGATCAGCACCAATGAAGTCTGCGAAAAGGCGCCAAAATCTCACAACTGGAGCAATAAGACCATACATACGCTATTATCTCGTCTGGTGGCAAAACATGTGATCTCCTATGAACAAAAGGGACGCATGTACTATTACTATCCGATCATTTCCCAGAAAAAATACCTGTCCCAGGAAAATCACCATTTTCTGAACCGGTTCTATAACGGCGAGGTATCGACATTACTGTCGTCACTGTTATCTGATCATGAGATCTCTGACGCAGAGCTGAAAAAAATGTACCATATGCTTGACTCAAAATTAAACGGAGGTGATAAGGATTGCGTCAGCCAGTGTCACATATGAGGAAGCTTATGGATACGACTATTCAAAGACTGCAGGATGAAATACGAGGAAGCGCTCTTGCGAAGGGGGGCAATGATACAGAGCTTCCTTTTGTGACAGCGTGGTATTTTTTAGCGCTTTCCGTCACGTTTGCCGTTCACGATGTTATAACGGCAATTTTAGGCATGGACAATGATCTGACCGAAAAAATCACGGACGATAATATGGACGAACATGACATGTCCCTGTCCGACAGCGCAGTGATCCAGTCGGTTTACATACTCTTTTCATCAAGGAAAACGAGCGTTCTGTCGGAATTTTTGAGAAAAATCATCATGCAGGAAATTTTCTGGCATAACAGGTTGATCCTGGGTATGTAATACTTTTACAGATTACATACCCAGGATCAATATCATGTCCGAACGCAGATCGGAGGCAGTTTACCTCAATTCCGGCAGACCTCCCCACGTCAGACCATCAAAGTCCCACACATCCTCGCTCCATCCCAGCGTTTCCAGATAAAACGATTTCTCTTCTGTCTGCTGCTGCGATACAGGGAAGACCCGTTCTGTATTGTTTTCATTGATATTGCTCTGGCTGTCTGAGCTGTCAAGCTCATATACACTGCTTGTAATTCCCAGCACATCCCACCCGGAAACGCGGTTCGCATTGACCCCGGTGCTTAAGCTGACCGAGCTTTCCACCGCTGCGCTTCCGTTCTGGGGACCTCCGATCAGTCCGCCGTTTCCAACCCGGTCCGGCGCAGTGATCTCAACCTTGGTAAGGCAGTTCCTCATGATGCCGTTTCCGAGCCATCCTGTGACGCCTCCGATTCGGGTCCCCATCTGGTGCCGTATGGTTCCTTCAATATTTCCTGTCACAATACAGTCGGAAAGGATAGAGCCGTCAAACTGTCCGGCGATTCCTCCGATGGTATTGCTTGCTCGGATGCTGATATTTTCAGCGGTGATCCTCTTTATGGTACTGCCTGAGATCACTCCGGCAAGCCCTCCCACCTGGTTGGCATTGTTGTTGATCGTAAGGTTTCGTACCCTCACATTCTCTATGACGGAATTTTTCACTTCATTGGAAAGAGCTCCTTTCTGCACATCGGATGTCAGAGTCGATCCTTCAATGATCAGATCCCTCACCTGGGCTCCGTCCATTTTTTCAAACAGTACCGCATCCGGCCCGGTAACAGTAAATCCATTTCCGTCAAGCTCTCCCGAAAATGTGCCTGTCACCGCATAGCCGCCTGATACAGCGCCGCTCAGATCGATATTTCCGCCCAGGATATATTTCTTTTTCAGGGCTGCCGGCGAGCTGCCGATGGCAAGAAACTCCTCCGCTGTTGTGATCGTCTTCTCGCCCACTGTGACCGTCATATTTCCATACTCATAATATCCCTCAGTCTTTGTCTTTACCAGCGGGAGGGGCATGTCAGTTCCCTCCACGCGTACATTTCCCAGTGACACTTTCTTCGACTTTACAGCCAGGAGCGCCTGGGCATCCGCCTCATAAGACGGATCCTGGATCGTCAGATCCTTCACCTGCGCATACTGCACATCCCCAAACAGCGGGTACTGTATTCCTGTCAGCTTCTTTCCGTTTCCGTCCAGAATGCCGATAAACCTGCCAGGGATATAGCTTCCTCCAGACGCAGTGATCCCGCTGAAATCAATATCATTTTCCAGCCTGTAATATCCGTACGGATCCTGCTGCGCATAGCGGATCAGTTCCTCAGCCGTGGTCACCGGAATCACCTGCGGGCTGTCATAAATACCGTCGCTGCTGAAATCCCCTGTCACACGTTTTATCATACCGTAGAGCATTCGTTTTGTCTCAATGCATGCAGTCCGGTTGCCGCTTGCCGCATCCTCCTCAAAAGCTGCCTTAAACTGGCCGATCACTGTCTCCGCATCAAAATAGGGGATCTGATCCAGCTTTTCTTCCACAGCACGGTACCGTCCCAGCTTGTATTCTTTCCAGGTGATGTCAGGATCTCCGGTGACCTTCCTGAGAGCGTCCAGATCGTTTTCGCTGAGAGCGGACATGTAGACCATATAGCCCTTTTCATATCCGGCGATCCCCAGCATTTCCTGTCCCAGCCGCTTAAAGGAATGGGTATCCGGCGAACCGTCGTCATTATGAGACTGGTACCAGTTCATCGTGTAGAATGACTCAAATCCATAGCTTCCCGCTGTTGCCGTTCCTACTGTCTCCGGATAGGATGACGCATTTCGGATGGAGATCCGGTTTTCCCAGAGATCTTCCATATCTTCCAGGTTCATGGCCGAAATCTCATCGGCTGTCAGTTTCTTATACACGGTGGACATAGAGGAGTTTCCTCCCGGAGTATGCTCCGCCTGCACAGCCACGGCCGCCTGCTGCTGGGGAGTGAGCTGAAGGAACGCCTGTGCCGCCAGATAATCCAGCATATAGCCGGTCTCAAACATCTCCCTGTAATAGCTGTGGATCTTTTCCTTTGAATCGATCCTCTCATAGCTGAAGTTGTTGGTCATCTCAGTTCCGATGTCCATAATTTTTGAGATATTGAACACCATAATGCCGTCCCGCATCTCCTGCGCGATATTCCCATCCGCATGCGCCTCTCCGCCGGTCCCTTTCCTTCTTCCTGCTCCGCCGTAGAAATACCTGCCGTCCTGGTTATGAGCGGTCTCGTGGCTGAATGTAAAGAAGGTATAATCGCTGGTCCCAAGCGCTTCGGACCACATCCAAATCACGATGTTTCCGTCCGCCACGGCAGCGCTTCCATTCAACGCATTGAGCATATTGTTCGCTTCATAGACCCATTTCATGACCGGGTCTCTTGTCTGGCCTTTTTCCTGCATGCCCGCAGAGGCAGCCGCGCTCTCCGGAAACCCAAGCCTCGTGTCATACTGGATGTTCACAAAACTGTTGAGCTGGTCCGCCGCACTGTCCATCCACTGGGATGATACGCCGTAAAAGATTCCCATTTTCTCAGTATAGGCTTCCGCTGTCCTGCGCATCCGCTCACGCTCCTGCCCATCCTTATTCAGATAGTCTGTATACCGGTTCATGCTTCCCACCAGAAGCTGGGACGGAACGGAGATCAGATACATGTCCTCCTGCGGAGCTGTGAGGATCTGAAGGACCAGGCTCTTTCTGACGTCCTCCAGTCCGCTTAAATTATCCCAGATCCGATACCGTATCTTCCCATTGTCGCCGCGTGCCTCCTTTTCTACCAAGACACCGTCAAAACTGTCGGCGAACCACTCGTTTGCATCGTCATATCCCGCGATGCTTCCCGCGAACCCGCCCAGGAAATCAGTCAGTGTCTTGCCGGTATAGTTTTTCAGCACATTGTTATAGAAGTCTATGGTCCTGTGCGTATCCCTCTGTCCCGCCGGGGCGGAAAGAAGCTGGTCCGCAAGGCGGGAAGCCGTCATATTTCCTGACATCATCTCCCCATTAAAGAATATAAGGTCACTGAGAAGGACTCCGCTGTAATCGATACGATACCACTTGTCATAGTAATTATATGCGTATAGCATCCGTTTCAGCATGTCTTCATCACGCATTCGCTCAGATGCAAGCGCCTGAACCGCCGGATGACCGCAGTATGTAGGGTATTCTTCCCCTGAGGAGAACAATCTGTACAGCACGTCCTCCATCCTGCTCTTTACACTTTCATTGTAATAGTCCGTGTACAGCCGGCTCTCTTCCTCCGGCGTCAGTCCTGCGAGATCAGTCGTATAGTCAAATCCTGCTGCTACAGCCGCTGTCTCGTCAAGAAATGCTGCATCAATATTCGACGCATAGTTGTGGAACTGGTATTTCAGCCCCTTGCCTTCTAGCTGGTAGACTGCCGCCAGCCCTCCGGTCAGCTTATCATACGCGACCGGATGCTCCTCCATCGTCCCATCTTTGAAAACAATGCGGATCTTCCGCACCTGGTCCGGTTCCTCCTTCCGGATGCCGGATACAAGGGCGCTGTTTTCATCCAATGGAAGGACAAAGTCAACTGTACTTGCGGCAAGGGCGTCTCCTTCTCCAAGCATATTGCCATACTCCACCCACATGCGTGTATCAGCCATAGGCATCAGTTTCGCCATGTTCGCGTAGGCCTTTTCACGGTCAGATTGATAGTCCTCATGTTTCAGAAGCCCGCTGTAATTTGGTATCCCATAATTGTTTTCTTCCATGGGGGCATCTTTCAATGCCGGACGCTTCTCATAGACAACTCCATCCAGATCCCATATCTCCTCATCAAATCCGAGGATATCTTTATAAAAGCTTTTCTCATACACAGAATCCGTCTCTTTGACGTTGTCCTGATTCTCGTCAGTAATGTTTGTAATACTGTCTGATCCGGAGTACTCATATACTTCTGCCGCATTTTCCAGAACGTCAAACCCTGCGATCCGGTATCCCGCGCCGGAGCTCATGCTCAGACTGTATTCGATCACAGGATTTCCGGTGTTTGGTCCTCCTATGATGCCGCCGTTTCCTTTCTGTGCAGGAGCGATGATCTGTGCCTGTGTATAACACCGGCTGATCATTCCATCACCGTGCCAACCGGTGATGCCTCCCACTCTCGCGCCAAGAGACGGATGGTCATAGGTGCCCTGTACCTTCCCGGTCACATAGCAGTTTTCGATCAGAGCTCCGGACTCCGTCTTTCCGGCGATACCACCCACTGCCACGAGTCCTCTCACGGAAACATTCACTGACGCGCTCTTTCTGATAGTGGAATTCGCAAGTCTGCCTGTAAAAGCCCCAAGTCCGTCAACTCCGTTTGAGATGGAGGAATCCACGATGAATACGTTTTCGATCACGCTCCTGTTCTGGATGACATTCGCCAGGATCCCATTTCGCGATGCAGTGACTGCGGCGTCCTGGATCACCAGATCATGTATATGGGCGCCGTTCAGTGTTCCGAACAGATTGGTGGGCAGATTGTAGATCGTATGGCCGTTTCCATCAAGCTCGCCTGTAAATGTAGCTGCCACTGCCGCGGCATCCGGTGAAATACCTGACGCATCCAGATCTTCGGTCAGCTCGTGACGCCCTTTCGGATCCTCTGCCATCTTCCGGAACAGCTCTTCGGCGCTCTGAATGACAGGATGGTCTCCACTGTCATCACGATAACCCAGAGGGAAAGCGTGACCTGCCTTCCTTGTGCCGTCCGCGCCATAGCTTACCAGATCCTCCTGATCCAGCTCTGCGTACACTCTTCCGGTGTCTTTGTCCTGGAAAAAGCTTCGGATCCCGGAGTAAAAGTCCGGCATGCTCTCCATCTCGATCAAGGCGTAATAATTCTCTGCATCCTCAGGAAGCCCGCCTGTGATATCCAGCACATCCACCTCTGACACAGTACCGTTACCGTAATAATAAAGCGTGGTACTGGTAATATCTTTTAACTCAAGCGCGTCCTTTGACACTGCAATATTCTCCGTGTAGAGCACCTGGTCCGTGAGGGCATTGGACTGATCGTCCAGAGCATTTGTATCCCGGTCATAGTCCGCTGTCACAGTGACGACATAGTTCTCTTTTGTGGTCAGGGGAGCTGACACTTGACTCTTTCCTGCTGAAACCGTCTCGCTTACAAGTACCGCTCCGCCATCCTCCATGATCTGTATTGCGGCATTCTGAACCGCGCTGTCACTGTCCTCGAGAACAAACCGGACTTCCAGTTCATCCTGAGCCGTCTTGCTCCATGTGAGCTTCCTGACTGTGGGCGCATCTTTCAGGACTTCCACGGAGATTTTATCTGTTCCGGATTTATCTGTACCTCTCACGATCGTTCCGTCTGAAAACACCGCCTGGGAAAGGGAAAAGGATTGTACTCCCGCCTGTTCCGAAGCAGATGCTGTCACCCTCCAGACCCCCGGCTGTTCTGACCGGGCTTCCAGTTCCAGGTTGTTGACCACAAGAGCAGTAAGCTCTGCCTCGACGTTGTGGGAAAGCTCATAATCCAGCTCCACGCTTCCTCTCTTTTCCACATAGGCGGCATCCACGCTGCTGTCAGTGATCAGGATCCTGGGGGCTGCATTTACTGTCTGTTCTGCCAGAATTTTCTGCGGCTCTGTCCCTGTCCCATCGGCGGTCAGGTCGCAGTCTGCCTTTACCCGGACTGTATACGCTGACGTCAGTCCGGCGTCAGTCAGAGGGATTTCCAGCTCGAACACCTTTTCTTTCTGGTCATTTTCTGTCAGGTAGCTCTCATCGAATTCTGTCTCTGCCACTGTCTGGCCCGCAGCGTTTCGTATCTTTACTTTATGTCCCGAAAGCGCCCCATCCGGACCTGATAGATGAAAACTTACACGAAACAGACCGTTGTCTGTATCTTCCAACACTTCCAGTCCGCCTGCTTCGGGCAGCGCCTTTAAGACCATGACGGTCACGGACTGGTCAGCTCCCAGATCAAACACCTTTCCGTTTGAAAGGATCAGCTGCTCCGCCCTTATCTGCACCTGCCCTGCCTGTGGAAAGCCGTCCAGCGTCACATAATATTCATCCGCCGCTCCGCCCTCTGTCCGTTCCACCGTATAGGAAGCGCCGTTCACGATAATCCGCTCCGGCTCATAGACTGTATGATTCCCGGTCCTAAATGTAAGCGTCATGGGCTGGTTCCGGCTAAACCGGTCGGTCTCGATCCCATCTGCGGTTTTCACCTTCATACTGTCAAAGCGGAACTTATAGTCTACGTTGAGCTGCACTTCTCTGACCACGGATAAATTTCCTGCATGATCCGCTTCCGCCTCCAGTTCATCTGAATCTCTGTTATAAGACGCTGTTATGTAGATATCATAGAGAGTGTCCTCTTCCAGATCCAGAGTAAACTCGTTCTTTCCCACGCGCAGTTTTTCACTGGTGAGCAGATTATTGTCAGATCGTCTGAGTACTTTCATATCAGAGGACGTCAGGGCGGAATCCTCATCCCTGAGAACAAAGGACACCTTCATCTGTGCCGTATCTGTCAGCTCCTCTGTCTGAAATCCCATTACCTCCGGAGCGCTTTTCAGCACTTCTATCCTTTCAGAATAGTCAACGCTCACTTCCTGCCCACTGTCAAGGAGTACCTTTGTGATGCGGTATTCCTTCACTCCCGGATTATCTCCTGCACTTGTTTTCACTGCGTAGAGAGAGCTGTCTCCCTGGCGCTCCGCCGCATATTCCGAGCCGTTCATTGTAACTGTCTCGATCACAGCCTGGCAGGAATCCTGGATACCGCAGGAAATATAAGCATAAAACTTTAATTCCGCCTCTTCCTGTTTCTCATAATAGAACTTGTCCGTTGCAGAAGACAGGCGGATCTCATAGTTCATCTTCTTTTCTATCCTGCGGATCAATATGGACAGATCTGTGACTGTCAGGTTCCCGTCATAGTTCATATCAGCTTTGTCCTGTTCCTTTTCAGGAAGGAGTTCCAGGGCGATCAGATGCTTCTGCAAGAGCTCCGCATCCGTATAATCCACGCTTCCGTCATCATTCAGGTCTCCCTTTACGGTATATGCCGAAACACTTGCGAGAACGGCTGCGGATGCCAGTCCGCATACGAGAATACCGGTCAGGATCTTTTTCCCGCCTGGATGTCTGTTCCTTTCCTCTATCAGAACTTTTTTCTTTTTGAAGATAAGCGCAGCCACCATAAGGATGCCAGCAGCTGTAAGTATTACGAGAAATACCGCAAAGGAAGTGTCCGAATCTCCCGAGCGGACAGCTCCAAGTCCAAGTTCCTCCGCCTCATTTTTAGTGTCGCCATTTTCATTCCCCGCCGGCCCTTCTGCCGTGATCGAATCGATCTTCAGGGAACCGTCTTCAGGGAACAGATCTTCATTTCCTTCAGATGCCGAAAGCTCTTTTACTGTAATATAAGCTTCCTTCGCAGGAATGGACTGCTTTGCGGTCAGGCGGAGACGGAATACCGCTTCCCCTTCCATGCTCCCTGCCCTGTTGATGAGGACAAACTGTCCGTTATCCGGATTGTAAAACATCCGCTCCCAGGAGTTTAATGTCTCAAAATCTTCTCCTGAAGCTTCCTCAAAAACCTCCGAGTCAAATTCCAGCGTTCCTTTCAGCGCGTTCACTCCGTTTCTGATGTCCGTATATCCGTCAAGGGCAAATGTCAGCGTAATCTCCTGCCCCTTTCTCACGGCTGTGTCTTCCGACTGGATTTCCATCCCCCGCACGCCTGCCGCTGTAACTTCGATGCTTCCCGATAAGAGTCCGCATATGGTAATAAACGCCGCAAGCAAGGCTCTTACTCTTCTCATAGTCTGATTCATTACTTTCAAAAAAATTGTCGTTCTATGACCAGACTGATTGTACTTGTTTTACAAATCAGGAACAATATGAGATTACTGGAAATTAAAAAAGCAGCCGCGTTCCCGCACAGCTGCTTCAAACACTTATAATATCCATATTCGTTTTTTGGTTCAGCAGCAGAACAGCCGGTATCCCGCCACAAGAAAGATGATCGTAAGGATCACACCCCAGATCAGGCTCGGAAGGAGCATCATGATGAACATTCCCAGTGCCATCCAGAATAACGCAAAACCGCATAACTTTTTCATGACATCACTTCCGAAAAGTCTGTTTCTTTATCTTATGCATTCTGCTCCCCGCTTATGACTGAATGATGGATTTCTCCTATGACTCCTCCTCGGAATCCAGGATATCCATCACATCTTTTTCCGTCATTTTGTCTTCTTTCTTTGTGGTGAAGCGGTCGACCACATCCGGCACCATATCAAGGATCTTTGTGATCGTATCCTGGTTCTTGATGTTTACAAGCCTTGTCTTGCCGCCCTGGATGACGATGACCGCGCTGGGGGACATCTTACCGCCGATCCCGCCCATGCCTTTTTCTTTCTTTTCACCGGAAAAGGCTCCTGCCCCGATCCCGAAAGACACATCGACAAGAGGGAGGATGATCGTATCGTTAATGTGGATTGCATCCCCTACCACTGTCTTGGATGATACGACTCCGTCCATGCCCCGGAACAGAGACTCCAGTGTTGTCTTAAAATCATTTTTTACGTCAGCCATTTCTTTTTCCTCCTCAAATAAGCCTGTCATATTTTGTGATAAACATTGATCCCGGATGTTGTTTAAAGTTTAAATTTCTTTATATGCCTGTATGTTGTCCTCACGTTTTTATCCATCAGAAGACGCAGCGCAAAAGATACAACATGAAAAGCGCGGATTCTGCCCTTTACGAATATCCTGCCGCGAAATATCTTGTGTTTGAAATCCGGCAGGATCTCTGTATACTCTCCTATGAACGGATAGATCATGCTGATCAGGGCGAGCACATAGCCTGTCACAGCCGGATCTGTGAATCCAAATTCCGCATATACATCTGCCTCCCGGGGACGCAGCGTCTTCAGAAAGCGCCTCAGTTCGCGCACAGTCTTAAAAAATACGCTTTTATGCACCTCGTTCTGGATAAATGCGGTCAGGCGTTCTTTTTTCTTTATTAATGACCTTATATTATCACAAATCTTTTGAATTGTATATTTTATCTTTTCCCAAAACTTCTCTGCTCTTGCATGCAGGGAATCTTTTTTCTTCCCGGTCTGTCCGCTCTCAGAGCTCTCCGCGCGTTCTTTTTCGGCAATATGCCCGGCAGGGCTGTTATTCTTTTCATGAACTTGAGACTGTTTTAAAGAGGCTTCCTCAGGCTTCTCCTTTCGCTGTTCAGGCAGTTTCTCTTCCATAATCCCGGAATCCCCGGAGCTGTTGTTTTCCATGTCGCTCCCGAACCGCCTCCATCCAGCCCGGATATGCCAGGTCAGATGTCTGTCTTCATAGCACAGCTCTCCTGATATGAGGCGGAGGAGCCAGTGGAACCTGAGCTTTCCTCTTATACTCTCCGGCGTATCTTGTCCTGACGCCTCCAGTCTGTACACAGCAGGGGAGACAAGGATGACAATGACGAGGAGAAGGGCAAGTCCCAATATCCCGAGAAGCAGTAGTCCAAATATTTTCAAGATAAGGAGAATGATATGTAACATCTATCGTCCCGCCTTTTCATATTCTTCCTGCCGGTCCAGTATGAACCGGCGGATATCGGCATCCGCTGTTTCTTTATATATCTGATCTGTGATCGCGGTAATGATGGACAGAGCTTCATCATAGCCATCGGCAATGCCTACCACGAAAAGCCCCGCATCCCTGAATATATGCTGCTTCAAAAGAACACTGGAAAAGATTTCCATATTGTTCTGCTTTCCCTGAGATAACGCGATCACATATACCTGAGGCTGGAGTCTGTTCTGCTTCAGCCTTTTTATGATTCTTTCCTTTTTTTTCTGCCAGCATTCACTGACATACAGATCACAGTAAAATTTTATCCGCATAGCCGCTCACTTCTGCTAATTATAATAAGAATCAAGAATCCTTCCCGCTATATTGACTGCTCTGCCCGAGGCGCTTCCGTCGGATCCTTCCGTGATCACGCTGATGACCAGTTCCGGATTGTCTACATTGGTAAATCCAACGAACCAGGAGTGGGTCTTTTCACCGTCCACAAGACTGTACTCTGCTGTTCCGGTCTTTCCCGCAACAGTATAAGAACGTCCGCTGAGTTCATATCCGGTCCCTTCACTTACCACTGTAGTCATGTACTCCTTCAACTGCGCCGCCTCCTCGGAGGTCATGAGCCTTTTGTAGCTTTTCGGCACATTTCTGCGCACCTCGGTGCCTGTATAATTCGTCACCTGCTCCACAAGATATGGCTCCATGAGTGTGCCGCCGTTTGCGACCGCCTGTGTGATAAGCGCCATATGATACGGACTGACTGTTGTCTTTCCCTGTCCCATTGCCGTCATCATGATCTCTGCCGTATTTGACCCCGCATCCAGCGCAAAGGAACTCTTCGTATAGTCCAGGATACTGGGCAGAGAGGAATTAAAGAGCAGATCCTCCGCTGTGCTGCGGTATCCGTCTATATCAAGGGAAAGTCCGATATTGGCGAATGAAGAGTTACAGGAATTCGCAAAGGAACTCCTCAGATCCTCGAACCCATGCACGATATTGTCAAAGCATGGGATCGTTGTGTCGTCCACGGTGATCGAGCCCGCGCAGTCGTAGGTATAGGATGAATAGCTGCTGTCCTGACGGATATACGCCAGCGCCGTGACGATCTTAAATACCGAACCGGGCGCATAGGAGCCGCTCGTCGCACGGTTCAGGAGGGGACTGTTCTCTTCATCTGTGTTCAATGACGCCCAGTCGGCATAGATATTGTTGGGGTCAAAATCCGGTTTGGACACCATTGACAGGATCTTTCCTGTGTCCGCTTCCATGACCACGACCGCCCCCCTGTTGTCTCCGAGGGCGTCATACGCTGCCTGCTGGAGATCCGCGTCCAGAGTCGTGACTACAGTATCTCCCTGATTTTTATTTCCATTAAACTCATTCTGTATCTTTTCCACGAAAAAAGCGTTTGAGGTGAGCAACTCAAAGTTCTCGACAGATTCAAGCCCTGTCTTTCCAAGCTCTGTGTCACTGTATCCGACTACATGGGCGAACACCGGGCCATAAGGATAGACTCTCGTCTCTGTTCCGTCTTCCGCCACACCAGTCCGTGCCAGGACATTACCGTTCCGGTCCGTGATCTGGCCCCGCACCACCTTCTGGGCAAACGCGTCCTGCCTCTGGTTATAAGGGCTGTTGACAAACGTATCGGCTCGGACGATCGTAAAATATACCAGATATCCCATAAGAGCGATGAATAGGACCACAAAAAAGTATGTGATCCGGGCAAATTCTTTATTTAGCACGCGCTCCCGGCTTTTTGCGCGTCCTCTGTTTTGGGACTTCCTCGAATTTTGGTCCGTTCTTCGGCGCCTTTCGGGGCGCTGTTCTTCCCATGCCATTTCTTGACTTCCTTTCTTTTTTCAGCTTCTCCTGTTCCAGTTCCTCTTCTTCATCTTCCCTGAGGATATACAAGCCCTGTATGATGCCGAACATGATCATCGTGCTCAGGACAGAACTTCCGCCGTAGCTGACAAAGGGAAGCGTCATTCCCGTGGACGGTATGAATTTTGTCACACCGCCGATCTGGAGGAATACCTGGAAGATATAACATGTCCCAAGTCCCAGGGCAACCAGCTTATAAAAATAATTGTGCAGTTCCATCGCGATGTTTAAAAACATTACATAACAGCTCACACAGATCAGGATAAGACAGAGCGCATAGATCACTCCCATCTCCTCTGTAATAGCGGAGAAAATGAAATCCGTCTCTGACACAGGGATCGTTTCCGGCTGTCCCTGGAACAGCCCTGTGCCGAACCAGCTGCCTGTCCCGATGGCAAACAGTGACTGCGCCACCTGATATCCGCTGTCTCCGTAAGAAGCGATGGGATCCTGCCATGCCTCCACCCTCACCTGGATATGGGAAAACAGGTGATAACCTGCCACGGCGGCAAGGACGCCGGCCCCCAGCCCCGTCATGGCATACAGCGGCTGCCGTGTCGCCACATACAGCATAACAAGGTACACGATGAAAAAGATGAGGGCAGCGCCCAGATCCGTTGACAGCACAAGGATGAGCACATGTGCCGCCGCGATGGCCGTCGTGACAACTACATTTTTAAATTCCTTTGACTTGTTCAGGCTTGCCGCCACAAAAAAGACAAATACGATTTTCACAAATTCTGAAGGCTGGATATTAAACCCGAAAATCTGAAATCCCAGCTTCGCCCCGCCTGAAATCGGGGCAAACACTGCCACTAAAAGGAGCGCACAGCCTCCCACCGCGGCATAGATATAGGTCCATTTTTCCAAAAAAGTCAGTTTCCGGATGAGCACCGGGACGAAGAGCCCGAACGTCACTCCAAGTATCACAAAGATAAGCTGCCGGATCGCTGTGCCGTAGTCATTATCCGACGACAGCCTTGTGATCATGATCATCCCCGCAGTTATCAGCATACACATATTATTGACGACCAGCCGGGACACATTCGGATAGATCAGGTTGTACAGCAGGATCACTCCCAGCAGAACCACCGCCAGCACCGCATAGAGAAACAGGATCCGTATGTCCTCCGTGGCAAGGAACATCGTAAAAAAGGCTACAAACTGAAGCAGGAATAAAAGGATATCCTGACGTGTGAGCACCCGCCTCTCCTCGTCCTCATAATTCCTCGTAAATATAGAAAAGCAGGAAAATGTATATGCCGCCATGAGGATGATGATCAGATATTTTGATATTTGTATGATAATGTTTACCATGTTACCCCCTGTTATGATACCCCGCGTCTAAAATGCCCCTGCGTATACTCAAAATCCGGCGCAAAATGGGCGCCGTCCCCACAGAAGGCATTCCGGACCAGATCCAGAATATACCGGACGCGCTCCCCGCTCTCAATGCTGAACTGCAGCCGCAGCATTCCGGGAGCGAGCTTCCGGATTTCTTTCTCCTGCATCCCCAGATACAGAGGCTGTGTATTATATATGACATTGTAACAGTAAGCGCACTGATTCTTCACCGGGAATCTGTTCCCCAGCCGGTCTGTGAGCATTGATATCTCCGTTCTCCCTGTGCATCCTTCTGTTGTCCTTACAAGACACTGGGCAGTCACCATGACCGGAAGATGACCGTATACCGGCAGCTCCATCCCTCTGATCCCCAGCTCATCAAGTTCGCGGGCATTTAATTCCTGAGGTACAGTGATCCCGGATATTCCAAGTTTCTCCCAGAACATTTTTCCATACCAGTTAAACACATATAGATTATGGTCCAGAATGATCTTTTTGTCAAATCCCAGTTCCCGGAGCATCTGATATTCCTCATAATTCCGGATCAGGACTCCCGCCGCCCGGATTTTTTCCACAGCTTCAGGCAGCCATGAAAATTCTCCCTCTGTGAAGTGCGGAGCTCCTTCCTCTCTTCGGAGGATATGGGGCATTGCGATCAGAAGCTCTGTTCCTCTTTCCGCCAGTCCATGAAACAGCTCCCCCTCTTTCCCAGAATCAATGAGCCTTCCCACAAGTTCCGTCTCAATGTAAATACGGTCACACACACCCGGGCTTTGTATCACGGCATCACGCACTGCCCTGAGCTGTTCTTCTGTCTCTGCCAGTACGGAGAAGCGGGGCTTCCATTCCATGGGAGAAGATTCCATGGGAGTGGATTCCGCAGAAACATCCCCTTCCGCCGGGTACGATCTTCCCAATACTCTGTCAGGGTCCGGGGATACGGATCCTGCGTCTGTTTTCTCAGGAAGCGTCCGCGCGTATCCTGACATGACAGCCTCTCTCAATCCTTCCAGAGCGGCCCGCCTCAGAGCATTGAGCTGCTGGATGGGGACAAAGATGCCATCATCCATATGGATATGCAGCTCCCGGAACACAAACTCTGAATTCCCGGTCTTTTGGATCTGAGACAGGATGCGTTCCTTATCCATGGGACGGCTCTGCGCCTTTTGCACTGCTTCCTGAGTCTCTGCTGTAAAGACTGCTGAGACACCGTCCGAAGTCCTGTACTGTACTTTAAGGACTGCCGGCTCTGCTATTCTGAGGGACAATTTGCCGGATATCTCCAGCTTCATATCCTTGTCCCCATAACTTTCTTTCATAGTCCGGATCAAAGCCTCGTTCCTTATCCGGTTCAAAACCGTCCCCTGTGACAGACGGACGCCTTTCTGGACGAGGAAAGAAATCTCCCCGCCTTTGCCTACTGCAGTCCCGGCAGTATAGTTGCCTTTTCCTCCGGTAACCTCGATCACATCGCCGGGATTTAAGTCCGTGAGCACAGTGCCGTGTATCTCCCTTCCTTTCTGGAAGCGGACCCGAACCGCCGGTACTCCTGTGTGGTTCGGGCGATCCAGAGCCAGCATCCCGCGGCCATTGTGTCTTTTATAATATCCTTCCGAAGATCCGCCTCTGTTGTACAGGTCCATGAGCCGCTCCCGGTCTGCCGGGGACACGATGAATCCCTGACGCCCTTCCCTGAGGTAGAGATCCGTATATTTGCGGTACATGGATGTAACCCCGGCAACATATTCCGGCTTCTTCATCCTCCCTTCGATCTTAAAGGAATTGATGCCGGCATCCACAAGATCCGGTATGATCTCCAGAGTACAGATATCTTTGGAACTTAAATAATATTTCTTTTCCCCGCCCACCGTATAGGGCAGCCTGCATGGCTGGGCGCACTGTCCCCTGTTCCCGCTCCTGCCTCCGATCATGCTGCTCAGCAGACATTGTCCGGAATAACAGTAACAGAGGGCCCCATGAACAAAGCATTCGATTTCCAGGCTCGTCTTCCTGCGGATCCGCCGTATCTCTCCGAGAGACAGTTCCCGCGCCGGGACGATCCGGGTCACTCCCTGCCCTTTCAAAAACTTTGCGCCATACGCTCCTGTTACCGTCATCTGTGTGCTGGCGTGAATATCAAGTCCCGGAAAATATCTCCTGACGTACTCCATAACCCCCGCGTCCTGGACAATGACAGCATCCAGCCCTGCCTCGTAGAGAGGCGCAAGGTAATCGTACAGCTCCGCTATTTCATTCTCTTTCAGGAGCGTATTTACAGTCAGATAAAATTTTCTTCCGAAGAGATGCGCCTCACCGACCGCCTGTACCAGCCCTTCCTGTGAAAAATTATCCGCATAGGCCCTTGCGCCGAACCTGGGGCCGCCCGCGTACACCGCGTCTGCTCCTGCGCAGAGCGCCGCGCGAAAGGATGCGTAAGATCCTGCCGGGGCGAGGATTTCTATCCTCCTGTCCCTTCTGTCTTCTTCTGTCCATGTCATGTCTGTCCCAGCCATATCTGTACTTGATCCTTTCTGATGTGGAGTGATCCTGCCCTGTACTACAAGGGAGCGCCCGCGCGATGCGCCCTCCCAGGCAGATGATTTCTGTAATGAAATGGGCTGTCTTTTTGACAGCCCTTGTATCGTCATCTTCTCAGTTCCTTTTTGCATCGTATGACAATCGTCATCTTCTCCTGTTTTTCATCTCGGTTTCCAGTTTAACGATCTGCATCTGCAGATCATTGTTCTCTTCTTTCATCTTCGCCAGCTCTTTCTCCGCGTTTTCCAGTTTGATCTGCGCGGAAATCAGCTCGTGCTTCAGATCATACATTTCCTTATCCTTCAGCTCGATATCGCTTTCAAGGGAATCTCCCTGTTTCTTTGCCTTAAAATAATCATCTGCGATATTCAGGGCGAGAAGTACGTTTCTTGTGTCAGCGCTCTGTTTCCTGTATCCCTCGCTGTTCGCGCACTCTGTAATCTTGTGGTTCAGATAGGAGGATACTTTCTGCAGATATTCTTCACCTTCAAATCCACTCAGAGTATATACCTTTCCCCCGATTAATACTTCTGTAAAATGTTTTGCTGAACTCATAGCTTCCTCCTCGCGTTTCTTACCTGTTTATTATATACGATTTACCAGCAAAAACCAACAGTTTTTTCAGGAAATACGCAACTCCTATTTTTCGGAAAACGCGCGGCTCCTGTCATTTACTGTCTGTCACCGGCCTCCCGGTACTCAATCCTCATGATACACAGGGATCCCAAGGTGGCTGTACGCCAGGTCAGTTACCACTCTCCCCCGGGGTGTCCGCTGGATAAAGCCGTTCTTCAGCAGATAAGGCTCATACACGTCTTCCAGTGTCCCCGCATCTTCCGAGATCGCTGCCGCTAGTGTATCAAGCCCCACAGGACCTCCCTGGAATTTTTCGATCATTGTAAGCAGGATACTCCTGTCAATGTGATCCAGCCCATATTTATCTACATCAAGCAAATCCAGCGCGTAGTCCGCCACTTTCTTTGTGATCTTTCCGTCATATTTTACCTGGGCAAAATCACGGACCCGCTTTAAAAGGCGGTTCGCCAGCCTCGGCGTGCCTCTGGAGCGACGAGCGAGTTCAAGCGCGCCCTCCTCTTCTATCTCCACGTCCAGGACCTTTGCTGACCTCAGGATGATCGTCTTAAGCTCCTGATCCGTATAAAACTCCAGCCTGTTCACCACGCCAAAACGGTCCCTTAAAGGCGCGGTAAGCATACCCGCGCGGGTCGTAGCTCCGACCAGGGTGAACTTGGGGAGGTTCAGACGGATGGATCTCGCCCCGGCCCCCTTGCCGATCATGATATCAATGGCATAATCCTCCATCGCAGGATACAGCACCTCTTCCACCTGGCGGTTGAGCCGGTGGATCTCATCTACAAAAAGGACGTCATGCTCCTGAAGACTGTTCAGGATCGCCGCCATCTCACCCGGTTTTTCGATCGCCGGACCAGAAGTCACCTTCATGTGCACGCCCAGCTCATTGGCAATAATACCGGCAAGGGTTGTTTTTCCAAGGCCCGGCGGACCATAGAACAGCACATGATCCAGAGCCTCATCTCTCGCCTTTGCCGCTTCGATATAAACCTTCAGCGTCTGCTTTGCCTTCTCCTGACCGATATATTCTGTCAAAAGCTGGGGGCGCAGTTCTCCCTCGATCTTAATGTCCTCTTCCAGATTTTCTGTTGTTATGATTCGTTTTCCCATGATTGATCTGTATTTCCCTTCGTCGTAAGGCTAAAAAAGATATTTCAAAGCCTCCTTCAATATATCCTCCACTGCGGCGCAGTCCGGTGATGTCTTTTTCACGGCGCGCATACTCTCAGCGCTGCCGTATCCCAGAGCCACAAGCGCCTGCACAGCCTCGGACTGCATGTCGCTGTCCGAGGCAGGGACAAATGCATCGCTATCATTCCCATGGGACGCATGCTCCAGCATATCCTCGATATCGACCTTGTCCCTCAGCTCCACGATCAGTTTCTCCGCGGTCTTCTTACCGATACCCGGGGCTGCGGAGATCGCTTTTGCGTCTCCGGACATAATGGCAAACCGGAGTTCATCCGGGCTCATGCTTGACAGGATGTTCAGCCCTCCCTTAGGTCCGATGCCGCTCACCCCGATGACGAGCCTGAAAATTTCCAGGTCATCTCTTGTCAAAAAGCCAAAAAGCTGCATGGCGTCTTCTTTCACATTCAGATAGGTATACAGCTTGACTGTGCTGCCGATCGCCGGCAGCAGTGTCATCGCCTGCTGGGGCATATACACGCCGTAGCCCACTCCGCCCACATCTATGACTGCCTTTTGTTCTTCTATCGCCACAAGTTCCCCTCGTACATATGAGATCATCTCTACCTCTTCCTTTTCTTTCTAATGCGTATCTGTCTGCCTGTGGAAACCGCAGATCAGGCAAACCGGATGTTCTGCACCCGCTTTAACACTTCCCTGCACACGATCCCGATAACTGCCCCGGTCACCATCCCCGCGATGAGGAGTACCGGAAGATAATATCCCACCCGGTACGTCTCTACCACGAGCATGGCCACAACGAGCTGTCCGATATTGTGGCTCACGCCGCCGGCAATACTAACACCGATGATGCTGAAAGATTTCCGCTGTTTCATGACGGTCATGACAATAAGGCTCAATACGCCGCCCGCCATGCTGTACAGAATGCTGAACAGGCTGCCAAAAATAAAGCCCGCCAGGATCACACGCGTCACAGATAAAAGAAGTGCTTCCTTAAAATCCGTCTTATACAGGATAATAACGATCGCCAGGTTCGCAAGACCAAGCTTTACGCCCGGAATGCCGAAATGTATGGGTATCAGCGTCTCAACATAGCTGAAGATCAGCGCGAGCGCTGTAAATACGCCAAAATAAGCTGCTCTGTTCTTCAATCCCTTTTCCTTCCCAGTACGAATTTCCATGACAGATACAGACCGAATCAACAATGAATTCTCCCTGGGAGTGATGATCCTACTGCGCGATCCCATCTAAATCACTTTGTTCTGTGCTGTCTACTGAAATGACAACCCGATTCGGAAGGCAGATAATACTCTCCCCATCCCGACTGATGCCGCGATGGTGTACGCATACCTGATCCGGACAGTCCGCCCACTCCATCCGCGCGGAACCTTCACGGATCACGAGGCGGTTCGTATCATTGATCTCCACCGTCTGATCCTCCTCCATGCTGTAAGTGCCGAACAGGGTTCCGTCAACAGTGACTGAGACATACGCGTGATCGCCTGTCTCTCTGAATATCTGAAAACAAAATAAAAGGACAGCCACTGCCAGGATGCCCGCCGCCAGAAGCCAGTCATTTCTCTTCATACTTGTACCTCTTCATGCTCATTATCATAGCACAATGATTTTTATTGTGCAACCACATGTTCGATTGTATGTTCGGTCTGCCTGCAGGATCGTATGTTCAAGCTGCCGCTCACCCGCATTTCGATCGATCCAGTTGTACTTCGGAAGAAAAACGATTATAATAGCGTCAGGGTTCTGCCCCGGACAGGGGCAGCGGAAAGGAACATCGGGTGACATAAAATGAGACACAGGACCAGCGTTGGATCACATTTAATTACATTTTTCATCATATCCTCACTTATTGCCATATCAGCCGGAGGATGCAGCTCGCCTCTTGAGACCGAATCTCTGAAAATGACAGGAACCTATTTTGACACAGTCATCCAGGTAGAGGCATGGGGTGCCCAGCGGGATGTACTGGATCGATGTGAGGAAATATGTGCCTATTATGAAAATCTTTTAAGCCCCTCTATTGAAACGAGTGAAATCTCTGAAATCAATCGGGCGCAGGGTTCTCCTGTGACTGTATCCGATGAGACTGCAGAGCTTCTCCGTCTCGGGATCCGGTATGGAGAGCTTTCCGGCGGAAGGTTCGATATTACCATCGCATCCGCCTCTGATCTTTGGGACTTTAAGGACAATGAGAGCGGAACGCTCCCGGATGCCCAGACACTGGAGGAAGCGGTCAGCCACATTGACTACCGCTGCATACAAATAGATGGGAATACTGTCACCCTGACTGACCCACAGGCAAAGATCGATCTGGGAGGGATCGCGAAAGGATACATTGCGGATCAGTTAAAAGATTACCTGAAAAGCGCCGGCATTAAACATGCCATGATCAACCTGGGGGGGAATGTCCACACACTGGGCGGGCGCTATGACGGAACAGACTTCCGCATTGGCATACAAAAGCCCTTCGCTGACGGCGGGACCGTATTGGGCACTGTTTCCATATCTGACTGTTCTGTCGTATCCTCCGGTGATTATGAGAGATACTTTGAGAAGGACGGCGTGATCTATCACCATATCCTGGACCCGGATACCGGATATCCGGTACAGAACGATCTGGACCAGGTGACTGTGATCTCAGATCGGTCTGTGGATGGCGACGCTTTAAGTACGACCTGTTATGTACTGGGGCTGGAAGACGGAATGAAGCTGCTTCAGGGCATGGAAGGGATTGAAGCTGTATTTGTCACAAAAGATGGAGCAGTCCATCTGAGCAGTGAGCAGGTCCCTTTTTCCGGACAGCCATAGACCAGACCATTATGGCCAGACATGCCAAAACTCTGTGTACACGCAAAAAACTCTGTGGGGACGGCTTTTCCATCCACACAGAGTTTTTGTATAAAATCTATCCCAGAGATTTGCAGCTCCGTCACATCATGCGTTCGCTGTTTCCACACTCATGACTCTTATGATCTTCCTCGGACACTTCTCCGCGCATACACCGCAGTTCGTACACTTTTCCGCGTCAATGTGCGCAAGGAAGTTATTAACTGTGATCGCGCCTGACTCGCAGCTTCTCTCGCACATGCGGCATCCGATGCATCCCACCTGGCATACATCCATAAGCGCTTTTCCCTTTTCATTTGAATTACACTGTACAAAGGTTTTCTGTTTATAGGGGATCAGTTCGATCAGATGCTTCGGGCAGGCGGAAATACATTTTCCGCACGCCTTACATGCCTCTTTATCCACCAGAGCAATACCGTCCACAATATGGATCGCGTCAAAGGGACAGGCTTTCACGCATGAACCATATCCCAGGCATCCGTATGCGCAGCCCTTGGCCCCGCCGTCCTGCATCTGGCTTGCCATGATACAGTCTCTGATTCCATAATATTCATATTCTGTCTTTGTCTTCTCGCAGTTTCCTCCACATTTGACAAATGCCACCACGCGCTCCTGGGCAGAAGCGTCTACACCCATGATCTTTCCGATCGCCTCCGCGACTGAAGCGCCGCCTACAGGGCATCCGCCCACTTCCGCTTCCCCATTGACGATCGCTGCCGCAAGGCCGGAACAGCCCGCATATCCGCATCCTCCGCAGTTATTTCCGGGAAGCACTTCCAGGATCGCGTCTTCTCTTTCATCTGTGTCAACAGCAAACTTCCTGCCTGAAATCCCGAGAAAGACGCCGATAAACACCCCTGTGCCGCCGACGATGACCGCGGCTAAGATAATCCCTGTCACACTCATATTCACGTCCTCCTATATCAGCCCGGAAAATCCGAAGAACGCGATCGCCATAAGGCCTGCTGTCACCAGCACGATCGGCGTGCCGCAAAATGATTCCGGTACGTCGTTATATTCTGTCTTTTCACGGATTCCAGCCATGAGCACGATGGAGACGAGAAATCCCGCAGCCGTCGCGAATCCGTTTACCACGCCGGTCAGAACGTCATATCCCTCCTGAACATTCGTCAGCGCCACTCCAAGGACAGCACAGTTGGTCGTGATCAGCGGAAGATACACACCCAGGGCATTGTAGAGAGACGGCATGGCTTTCTTTAAAAACATCTCAACAAACTGGACAAGCGCCGCAATCACCAAAATGAATACGATCGTATTCAGATATTGCAGCTCGCCGCCCATGATATCCGGGTTCCCGAGAATAAATCGATAGATCACCCCTGTCACAAAGGACGCGATCGTAATGACAAATACCACCGCGCCGCCCATGCCTGCGGCTGTCTTTACATTCTTGGACACTCCCAGGAACGGACAGATCCCGAGGAACTGGCTTAGTACGACGTTATTTACAAAAGCCGAACCGACTGCGATCAATAATAACTCCTGCATTTATGCCCCCTCCTGTTCTTTTTTATTATCCATACCGCCGCTTTGAGCCGCGGCATTCTCCGGCCGGTCTGCCTCTGGACTTCCGGACGCTCCCGATATCATATGCCCTCCGCATATCTCTCTGCTTGCACATGCCGCGCACCCCTCGCCGCATCCGGCTGCCTGGGGAACTTCTTTCCCTTTCTTCGCGTAATTGTTCTTGATCTTGTTCTGAAGGGCAACA
Organism: Candidatus Mediterraneibacter intestinipullorum; assembly: GCA_019118665.1. Lineage (GTDB taxonomy): Bacteria > Bacillota > Clostridia > Lachnospirales > Lachnospiraceae > Mediterraneibacter > Mediterraneibacter intestinipullorum. The sequence continues at coordinate 5,536 of DWYM01000034.1, read as the reverse complement.
AGACAGGCAAGCACAAAAAACGCTCCCGGAGCAAGGATGAAGATGGTCAGAGGCTCATAAGAATCCGGCATAACGTTCATCCCGAAGATCTGTCCCGCGCCGATCAGCTCTCTGGCGATACCGATACATGTCAGGCCAACCGTGAAGCCAAGTCCCATGCCGATCCCATCGAAAATGGATGGAAGGACCGGATTTTTCGAGGCATAACTCTCAGCTCTTCCCAGGATGATACAGTTCACGACGATCAGAGGGATATAGAGTCCCAGGGAGTCATACAGGCTCGGGACAAACCCTTCCAGCAGGAAATCAACGATGGTCACGAAAGATGCCACCACCACGATAAAAGCCGGCATGCGCACCGAATCCGGTATGATCTTCCTCAGCATGGAAATCAGCATGTTTGACATGATCAGAACCGCTGTGGTGGACAGTCCCATTCCAATGCCGTTGACCGCAGATGTGGTGACCGCCAGTGTGGGACACATTCCAAGCATGAGTACAAATGTCGGATTTTCCTTCACAAGTCCGTTATAAATACGTTCCATGCATTTACTCATTGGCCTCGCCTCCTAACTCATTCTGGAAATATACAAGCGCGGAATCCACGGCGTTTGTAACTGCATTTGTCGTTATCGTGGCGCCGCTGATCGCATCGATCATGTTGTCTCCGCTTTCCCCTGTTTTTGTGTAATAGAAACGCTCTACATTTTTATCTTTAAACTGATCCTTGAAGTCCTCTTCGCTGGCTTTCATTCCGAGACCCGCCGTCTCGCTGATGGAGAGCATTTCAATTCCTTTCACCGTACCGTCGGCAGCGATCCCCACTGAGATCTGGATATCACCCGAATACCCCTCATGGGAGGTGACGTTGATGACGTATCCCACTATGCTGCCGCTTTCATCTTTTCCTACAGTCACCTCAGTGATATCGTCCGCGTTATATCCATTTTCTTTCAAAAGCGCCGCCGCATTGTCCGCATCAAAATCTTCATGATCCTCGAAAACAGACGCATCGGGAAGGACTGATCTGAATGCCTCCTGCTTTGTATTTTCCTGAGCGATAGCAATGGGTTCTTTTGTGATGTCATACACAACCCCCAGCAGAAGTCCTGATACAACTGTGATGGCTGCCAGGATCAGCGTATTCTTGATGATCGTGTTCATCTATTTCTCCCCTCCTTTCCCGAAAGGCTTCGGAATAGTTATTTTCTCGATCAGAGGCACAAGGAGATTGCTGATGATGATCGCATAAGAAACGCCTTCTGCCGAGCCTCCGAAAAGACGGAAAAGCCCTGTCAAAAGTCCCATACAGACCCCATAGATGATCTTGCCGCTGCTTGTTATCGGGGACGTGACATAGTCTGTCGCCATAAACCATGCTCCGAGCATCAGTCCGCCTCCGCACAGATGGGCGGTAATGTATTGGGGATCGAATCCGTGTCCTCCGAAGATAACGATAAATACAACAAACGATACGATGTAGGAGCCGGGTATCCGAAGATCGATCACTCCCATGAGGATCAGGAACATCGCTCCGATCATGATCGCGATGACCGAAGTCTCTCCGATCGTGCCCCGGATATTTCCTACCAGCATATCCATTGTATTTACGACCTCACCTGCTTTCAGCTCAGCCAGAGGCGTGGGACCTGTCACGCCGTCATAAACGAAATAAGTCATCCGCCCGGCAAAACAGATCAGTAGAAAACAGCGTGCAGCCAGCGCGGGATTCATAAAATTCTGCCCCAGTCCGCCGAAAAGCTGCTTAACAACGACAATGGCAAATACCGCGCCCAGAGTGCCCATCCACCAGGGAAGTGTGGGCGGAAGGTTCAGGGCGAGCAGAAGTCCGGTAACGGCTGCGCTGAAATCATTGATCGTAATCGGCTTATGCATCAGTTTTTCGTATATGTATTCTGATAAAACCGCGGCAGCCGTTGTGACAACGACCAGGATCCACGCATTCTCATGGCGGAAATTCCAGATGCCGAACAGGGTCGCCGGAAGCAGTCCGATCACGACCATGAGCATGAGATTGCTGCTCGTGATCCGATCGCGGATGTGCGGCGAGGATGATACATTATAATTCTCGTTCACTTTTCTGTCTCCTCTCTCACTTTCTTTTCTTGTTCGCGAGCGCGGTCTTGCGCATGGAACCGATCGCCTGCTTTAACAGTCTCTTTGCAGGGCAGACATAACTGCAGGAGCCGCATTCCACACATTCCAGACCATTCATCGCCACAAATCCGTCCTCATCGTGCCGGAGCGCAAGGTCCGCCAGCCTGGCCGGAACGATCCTGCTCGGACACACATCCACACATCTCGAACAGTTGATGCATGCCGTTTCCCGGCTCTTTGCAACGATATCTTCCTTGAAAGCCAGAATGGACGAAGATGTCTTTGTCACCGGCGCATCCGCTGTCACCATGGCGAATCCCATCATCGGCCCTCCGGAGATCAGCTTCTGGGGCTGGGTGATAAATCCTCCGGCCGCATCGATCAGTTCCTGGTGGCTGGTTCCAAGGAGCACCTTAAAATTGCCGGGAGAGACAATATCGTCTCCGCTCACCGTCACGATCCGCTCTGTCAAAGGCTTCCCCTCAATGACTGCATGGTGGATGCCGATCAGTGTTTCCACGTTGTCAACGATACACCCCGCGTCCGCCGGAAGCATGGACGAGTTGATGGCTTTCTTTGTCACTGTATAGATCAGTTGCCGCTCTGCTCCCTGGGGATATTTCGTCATGAGTACGGCCACCCGCATCCGGGGCTCAACAGAAATCGCGGACTTGAGTTTGTCAATACAGTCTTTCTTGTTGTCTTCTACCGCAAAAATCCCTTCTGCATTTGGAAACAGTGACAGAAGAACACGCATGCCGCTCACCAGTTCCTCTGTGTTTTCCAGTATCCTACGGTAATCGGAGGTAATATAAGGCTCACACTCCGCGCAGTTGGCGATAATATGATCGATCTTTTCCGGTTCTTTCGGTGAAAGTTTGACTCTTGTCGGAAAACCGGCTCCGCCCATCCCGACAATGCCGCTGTTTCCGATCTTCTCCACGATCTCATCCCGGCTCATTTCTCCCAGAGGCTTCACAGTCTCATGCTCTGCTTCCCGATATTCTCCGTCATTTTCGATCACAATGCATTCACCCTTTGTCCCCGCAGGGCTGAACCGCTGTTCCAGTCCTTTGACAATGCCCGAAACTGATGCATGTACCGGAGCAGAGACAAATCCTGAAGCAGAGGCGATCATCTGCCCCTTCAGAACATGATCCCCTTTTTTTACCAGAGGCTGGGCCGGGGCGCCGATATGCTGGGACAGCGGGTAGGTCAGATCTCCTTTTGGCAGAATAGCCTGTACCGGCTGATCTTTTGAAAAACGCTTTCCATCATCCGGATGTATTCCGCCTTTAAATGTCAGAAATCCCATTTTCTTTCTTCCTTTCTGTTTCCTATTCTCTCCTGTGAGACACAAAACGCTCAGTGAACTGTTTTATGCCTGTTTAATAAACATTATATTAAACTAAACCCTTAAAATCCAGTGATTCTTCGACAAAAATTGCACCTTTAAAAATACATCTTGTCGATTTTTTAACATAAAAACAGGGCGATATATAAGCTATCGCCCTGTGTTCTTCATGTTTATGATAGAAATCTTTTATTCTTCCCCGGCGCTCTCAGCTTCCTCAGCATAGTCCACTTCCTCAGTATCATCCACTTCCCCGGCATAGTCCACTTCTTCAGCATACTCTGCTTCTCCGGCATAGTCTGCAGACTCGGACTCTTCCGCATTTTCTGACTGAAGAGCTTTCATGCTCAGACTGATCTTCTTCTCCGACTCATTGAGATCCACAATCTTCGCTGTGATCTCCTGCCCGATCGAAAGTACATCAGACGGCTTTTCCACATGTTCTCTTGAAATCTGAGATACATGGAGCAGCGCATCCACTCCCGGCACAAGCTCAACGAACGCGCCAAAGTCTGTCATACGCGCCACCTTACCTGTAATGACCTTTCCGACCGCAAAGTCATCTGCCGCGTTTGCCCACGGATTTGTTTCCGGGAATTTCAGGCTGAGCGCGATCTTTGTATCATGGATATCTTTTACCAGAACTGTCAGCGTATCACCAACATGAAATACTTTCTTGGGATTATCAACTCTTCCCCATGACATCTCAGAGATGTGGAGCAGTCCGTCAACACCGCCAAGGTCTACAAACGCGCCAAAATCTGTTACATTTTTAACGATCCCCTCAACCCTGTCGTCGATCTGAAGCCTTGCAAAAAGCTCTTTCTGCTTCTCCGCGCGTTCTGCTACAAGAAGCTGTCTCCTGTCGCCGATCACACGATTTCTTCTCGGATTGAATTCGCTGATCACGAACTCGATCTCCTGTCCCTCATATTTGCCGAGATCTTTCTCATATGAATCAGACACAAGGCTTGCGGGAATAAATACTCTCACTTCGTTGACAGTCGCGCAGATACCGCCGCCAAGGATCTGTGTAACCGTAGCCTTGAGGACTTCCTTGTTTTCATAAGCCTCACGCAGTCTTTCATTTCCTTTTTCAGCAGCAAGTCTCTTATATGTAAGAAGAACCTGGCCTTCTCCGTCATTTACTTTCAGCACTTTGACAGTCATTGTATCGCCAACGGAAACAACTGTTGTAAGGTCGATGGACTGATCATTGGAATACTCATTCTTTGTGATGATACCGTCAGCCTTATACCCGATGTTCAAGATGATCTCATCCGGTTTCACATCGATGACAGTTCCCTCAACTACCTCCCCATTGTGTATTGTTTTGAATGACTCGTCTAACATCTGTTCAAAAGATAACTCTGACATTATTTTGAACCTCCTCAATTATATTGTTGGGCGTGGATGCCCCTGCTGTAATACCTACTGTTTCCACTGACCCTAATTGATTCAAATCCAAATCGTCAAGTGTCTGTATATAGTACGTATTGTTACATGCCTTATAGCATATTTCAAATAACTTCTGGGTATTGGAACTATGTTTGTCACCAATCACTATCATAGCATCCACCGTTTCTGCAATACTTTCGGCCTCTGTCTGACGCTCTTTCGTAGCATTGCAGATTGTATTTAAAACACTTACATAATAACTCTTTTCAGAGATAATTTCAACTAAATCTTTAAATTTATTGTAATTAAATGTCGTTTGAGAGACTACGCATATTTTTTCATTTTCATCTGGGGAAAATTTTTCCGCGTCATCCGAGTTTTGTATCACGCAGACTCTTTCCCCCGCCCATCCGCGGATCCCCTGCACTTCCGGATGCTCCGGATTCCCGATGATCACGATATATTTTCCCTGGGCGCTCTGCTCGCTGACGATATTGTGGATCTTTTTGACAAAGGGACAGGTCGCGTCAACGATCCCGATCCCCCTGGCATTCAGCTTGTCATAGATCCTTTTTTCCACGCCGTGGGAACGGATGATGACGATGCCTTCCTCAAGCGCGTCCAGCTCTTCCTCCGACCGGAGCACGGTCACGCCCTTCTGCCCCA
>DWYM01000033.1 GCA_019118665.1 Candidatus Mediterraneibacter intestinipullorum | reverse complement strand
GGTATTCCTTTACCGCCCAGAGCTTTTCTTCTGGCGATAATTCTTTTGCATTTTCAGACATAAAATATACTCCCTCCTAAGTGACAAGTTTTTGTTATTTCACTTGTCTACCTAGAAGGGAGCATATCAATCATTGATGCGACAGCCCCTTTTTGTATGTAAATATTTGGATTTAATTCTGCGCTTCCATATTTTTAAACGCTGTGGAAAGCATAAGCTTGATCCTGTTGAGCTGGTTGACTTCACTCGCGCCCGGATCGAAATCGATCGCCACCACATTGGACTTGGGATGCAGCCTCCGCAGCTCCTTGATAACGCCTTTTCCGACCACATGGTTCGGAAGGCAGGCGAAGGGCTGCGTACACACGATATTGACTGCGCCGCTGTGGATCAGCTCCAGCATTTCTCCGGTCAGGAACCATCCCTCACCGGTCTGGTTTCCGATGGAAACAATCTCGGACGCCATTTTCGCCAGATCCTCGATATGTGCCGGAGGATCAAAATGCTTACTGTCGGCAAAAGCTTTTGACGCAGGACCTCGCAGCCATTCCACCGCTTTGATGCCCAGGTTTCCGATCAGTGCCTTTGACTTTTTAAACCCAAGGTGGGACACCTTAAAGTTCTGGTTGTAGAAGCAGTACTGCATGAAGTCGATCAAATCGGGAACTACCGCCTCGGCGCCCTCAGCTTCCAGAAGATCCACCAGATGGTTGTTGGCCGCCGGGAGGAACTTGACCAGGATCTCGCCGACCACGCCCACCCGGGGCTTCTTAATGTTGAGCACTTCCATATTGTCAAAGTCATTGATGATATCACGGCACAGCTTTTTGAATCTGCGGCGTGACGGATATCCCTTTGACACAAATTCCTGGACTACCTTCACCCATTTGCGGTGTGTGGCGTTTGTTGTGCCGGGCACTGCTTCGTAGGGGCGCATCCGATAGACGCATTTCATGAAGACGTCTCCGAACACTGCCGCATACGCGATGCGGACTGCCAGCGGGAGCGTGATCTTAAATCCCGGATTTCCCTCAAGGCCGCTCAGGTTAATGGAGATGACCGGGATATGCCCATATCCGGATTTGTGCAGGGCGCGGCGGATAAATCCGATGTAGTTGGACGCGCGGCACCCTCCGCCGGTCTGGCTGATGATGACGGCAAGATGATCCGTGTCGTACTGGCCGGACAGGATGGCATCCATGATCTGTCCCACAACGATGAGAGAAGGATAGCAGGCGTCGTTATTTACATATTTCAGCCCCATATCCACTGCCTGTCTGTTGTCGTTCGGAAGTACCTCAAGCTTGTATCCGGAAGCCCGGAATGCAGGCTCCAGGAGCTCAAAGTGCATGGGCGACATCTGCGGGCAGAGGATGGTATGAGTCTTGCGCATCTCTTTTGTGAACGGTACTTTCTCAATGGAAGCAGGCTGTATGGTCCGGTCCTCCTTTTTCTGCTCACGCACGCGGATAGCGGCGAGAAGAGAGCGGACGCGGATTCGTGCTGCCCCCAGGTTATTGACCTCGTCGATCTTCAGCGTGGTGTAGATCTTATCAGAATTGGTCAGGATCTCTGCCACCTGATCCGTGGTCACTGCATCCAGTCCGCAGCCGAAGGAGTTGAGCTGGATCAGATCCAGATTCTCCGTTGTCTTTACATAGTTTGCCGCGGCGTATAATCTGGAATGATACATCCACTGGTCCATTACATTCAGAGGACGTTCCACCTGGTGCAGATGGGAGACGGAATCCTCCGTCAGCACCGCGATATTGTAGGAGTTGATCATCTCCGGAAGTCCGTGGTGTACTTCAGGATCAATGTGGTAAGGGCGTCCTGCAAGGACGATACCCCGGTTCCCTGTCTCGTTTAAGAACCTGATCGTTTCCTCGCCTTTCTTGCGCATATCCTCCCGGCAGGCTGCCAGCTCGTTCCATGCATCGTGAACAGCGGCTCTGATCTCGCTGTCGGACAGAGAGAATTTCTTACCCAGCTCTTCGACCAGGCGGTAGGAGATGGTCTCCTCGCTCTGCAATGACAGGAACGGATGGATGAAGTCTACCTCTCCGTGTACGATAGAGTCCATGTTGTTTTTGATGTTCTCCGGGTAGGAGGTGACGATGGGGCAGTTGTAGTGATTGTTTGCGTCTTCAAATTCATTCCGTTCATACGGAACGGACGGATAGAAGATGTGTTTGATGCCTTTATTGACCAGCCACTGTACATGCCCATGAGCCAGCTTCGCCGGATAGCACTCGGATTCACTCGGGATGGACTCAATACCCAGCTCGTAGATCTTCCTTGTGGAAGCCGGAGAGAGCACCACCCGAAAACCTAATTTCGTGAAAAATGTAAACCAGAACGGATAGTTCTCATACATGTTCAGCACGCGCGGGATACCGATGACGCCGCGTTTTGCCTCCTCCTCCGGGAGCGGCTCGTAATCAAAGTAGCGGTGGAACTTATAATCGAACAGGTTGGGCATTGCGTTCTTGGGTTTCTCCTTGCCAAGTCCGCGTTCGCACCGGTTTCCGGTGATAAACTTACGTCCTCCGCTGAAATGATTGACAGTCAGACGACAGGTATTGGTACAGGCCCGGCATTTTGTCATGGTGGTGGAGTATTCCAGGCTTTTAATGTCCTCGATGGAGAGCATGGTCGTGCCCTCGCATTCGGTGTACCGTTCTCTGGCGATCAGGGCAGCGCCGAACGCGCCCATGATACCCGCGATGTCCGGGCGGATCGCCTCGCAGTCCGCGATCTTCTCAAAACTCCTTAAGACCGCATTGTTATAAAACGTACCGCCCTGCACTACGATATGATTCCCAAGCTCGGAAGCGCTTGACACCTTGATGACCTTGAACAGGGCATTTTTAATGACAGAGTAGGCCAGCCCGGCGGAGATATCCGCAACGGCGGCGCCTTCCTTCTGCGCCTGCTTTACCTTTGAGTTCATAAATACTGTACAGCGGGTGCCAAGGTCAATGGGATTCTGCGCATAGAGCGCTTCATGGGCAAACTCTTCCACTGTGTAATTCAGAGATTTCGCAAATGTCTCGATGAAGGACCCGCATCCCGAGGAACATGCCTCGTTGAGCTGCACGCTGTCCACGGTCTGGTTTTTGATCTTAATACATTTCATATCCTGGCCGCCGATGTCCAGGATGCAGTCCACATCCGGTTCAAAGAAAGCGGCGGCATAATAGTGCGCCACAGTCTCTACTTCACCTTCATCCAGCATGAGGGCTGCCTTGATGAGCGCCTCGCCGTAGCCGGTGGAGCAGGAATGGACAATCTCAACGCCTTCCGGAAGCTGGGCATAGATATCCTTGATCGCGCCGATGGTCGTTCCCAGCGGATCTCCATCGTTGTTATGGTAGAAGGAGTACAGAAGCGTTCCGTCCTCACCTACCAGAGCTGCCTTTGTTGTGGTGGATCCTGCGTCAATGCCGAGGAAGGCTTTCCCACTGTAAGTCGCAAGATCCTTTACCGGTACCTGGTGCTTTGCGTGGCGCTCTGTGAACTCTTCAAATTCTTTAGTTGTTGCAAAGAGAGGTTCAAGGCGTTCCACCTCGATTTCCATTTTGATCCGGTTCTCCAGACGGTTCTGGAGCTCCCGAAGCGCCACCGGGCTGTCTTTCTTTGAATTCAGCGCGGAACCGATGGCCGCGAACAGATGAGAGTGGTTCGGCGCGATGATGTGTTCATCGTCCAGCTTCAGTGTCCGGATGAACGCCCCCCTCAATTCTGAGAGGAAGTGGAGCGGCCCTCCAAGGAACGCAACATGTCCCCGGATCGGTTTGCCGCAGGCGAGACCGCTGATCGTCTGGTTGACTACTGCCTGGAAAATGGACGCGGCAAGGTCTTCTTTGGAAGCTCCGTCGTTGATGAGGGGCTGGATGTCTGATTTTGCGAACACACCGCAGCGAGCCGCGATGGAATAGAGAGCTTTATAGTCCTTCGCGTATTCATTCAGACCGGAGGCGTCCGTCTGGAGGAGGGAAGCCATCTGGTCGATAAAGGAACCTGTACCTCCGGCACAGACTCCGTTCATACGCTGCTCTACATTTCCGCCTTCAAAATAAATGATCTTGGCATCCTCCCCACCCAGCTCAATGGCAACGTCTGTCTGCGGAGCATAGTCCTGGAGCGCAGTGGACACTGCGATGACCTCCTGGACAAAGGGTACGCCCAGATGCTTCGCCAGGGTCAGGCCGCCGCTTCCGGTGATGACCGGAGAGACCTGGATGGGTCCGAGTTTGTAAAGTGCCCGGCCTAAAAGGTCGGAAAGAGTTTCCTGGATATTGGCAAAATGTCGTTCATAATCGGAGAAGAGTACTTCATTTTCTTCATCCAGAATCGCAATTTTGACTGTAGTGGAACCGATATCGATCCCAAGAGTATGTAATTCTTTCAGACTCATTGTATAATCTCCAATCTTTTGTACTAAAATTTATATGAGTTCTTTCTTATTTAATGCATTTTCGCATTGTGCAACAATTTACATTATACGACATGCATTTTAAAAATACAATTGTTATTATTATGCGGGTTTTGAAAATAATACCTATTATTATAGCTAATTTATATAAAGATGGTGTAAAACCTATGAAAAGGAGCAACATGTATTTGACAAACGGATAGACGGACGTTACAATTGTATCGATTATGATCAATTGGAAAAAGATAGAATAAGGAGTAAAAAGACTTGAACTGGCTGGATAAATTAGAGAGGAAACTGGGACGTTTTGCAATACCAAATCTGACGGTCTACCTTCTGGCAGGCTATGTCATAGGCTTTGCGGTCGTGTTGTTGATGCCTGAGCTGCTGGGGTGGCTCACTCTGGAACCGGCTCTGATCGTAAGAGGGCAGGTCTGGCGGGTCATCTCATGGGTGCTCATCCCGCCGACAACGCAGCCTATCTCCCTTCTGTTCCTTGTGCTGCTGTACTATTCACTGGGAACTGCATTGGAGCGGACCTGGGGGACGTTCCGGTATAATGTATACATTTTTTCCGGGCTTTTTTTTACTGTGCTGGCAGTCTTTATCTTTTATGCGGTATATTATTTCGGATTCGGCATGGAGATTTCCCTTTCGTCGGTCGGCCTGATCAGTACGAACTACATCACCATGTCCATCTTCCTGGCATTTGCCGCAATCTATCCTGAGATGGAAGTGTACCTGTATTTTATCCTGCCCATCAAGATGAAATGGATGGCCCTTGTCTATGCGGCGATGGCGCTGTATTATTTTGTCAGCCGGGGAGCCGTCACACGCGTGGCCATCGGGGCATCGCTTCTGAACTTTGTGATCTTCTTCCTGTCGACCAGGAATCTGAAGAGGTACTCGCCGAAGGAGAGGGCGCGCAAGGCCAGATTCAGGCAGCAGTCCGCGCCGCATATGCAGTACTCCAATGGGGCGAAGCACCGGTGCGCGGTGTGCGGCAGGACAGAGCTTGACGATCCCTGCCTGGAGTTCCGTTTCTGCTCCAAGTGCAATGGGAATTATGAGTACTGCCAGGACCACCTGTTTACGCATGAGCATGTAAAGTAGGCAGAGGCCGGTGAGGCGCTTTTTGACAGAGGTGATAAAGCAGTCGCAATACGCATCTGCTTTTATATATTAATTCAAAAGGAGAGTATCAGAATTGAAGAAGACAAAAGTAGTATGTACCATGGGGCCAAATACAAATGACAGGGAACTTATGAGAAAGCTCATAGAAAACGGCATGGATGTCGCTCGTTTTAATTTTTCCCACGGTGATCATGAGGAACAGAAGGGAAGGATGGATCTTCTCAAGGAGCTGAGAGCGGAGCTGCATACCGATACAGCGATCCTTCTGGATACAAAGGGACCGGAGATCCGTACAGGTGTGCTCAAGGACGGCAAAAAGATCATGCTCCAGGCGGGCGATCAGTTTACTCTCACAGTGGATGAGATCGTGGGAGACAAAAATAAAGTGTCTATCACATATGAAGGGCTTGTAGAGGATGTGGACACCGGAAAGGTGATCCTCATCGATGATGGCCTGATCGAGCTGAAGGTAGTCGGGAAAACAGACAGAGACATTATCTGTGAAGTCGTAAACGGCGGCGAGCTGGGTGAGAAAAAAGGCGTGAACGTGCCGAACGTGGCAGTCAGGCTGCCTGCTATCACAGAGAAGGACAAGGATGACATCCGTTTCGGCGTGGAGCAGGGGATTGATTTTATCGCGGCTTCTTTTGTGAGAAACGCGGAATGCGTGCTGGAGATCAAGGCGTATCTGAAAGAGCTTGGGGCTCCTTTTATCCCGATCATCGCAAAGATAGAGAATGCGGAAGGCATTAAGAATATCGATGAGATCATCCGCGCGGCGGACGGCATCATGGTGGCCCGCGGGGATCTCGGTGTGGAGATCCCGGCAGAGGAAGTGCCCTATCTGCAGAAAATGCTGATCCAGAAGTGCAACAGTAATTTTAAGACTGTTATCACAGCGACACAGATGCTGGATTCCATGATGCGTAATCCTCGTCCTACGAGGGCAGAGGTGACCGACGTGGCTAATGCGGTTTATGACGGTACAGATGCGGTGATGCTCTCCGGAGAGACGGCACAGGGAAAATACCCTCTGGAAGCTCTTCAGATGATGGTGCATATTATTGAGAGCACAGAACAGCACCTGGATTATGAAACTATGCTGGACAAGACAGGCTGTCACCTGAAGAAGGGACTGGACAGCGCTGTTGGATATTCATCAGTGCTGGCTGCGGCGAACCTGAATGCAAAATGTATTATCACACCGTCTGTATCGGGAGCTACGGCAAGAGTGGTATCCAATCTGAGACCGAGACAGCTTATCCTCGGGGTGACTCCGAATGAGAGGACTCTAAGGAGGATGTCCATCTACTGGGGTGTGGTCCCAATCAAGTCCAGAGAGTTTGACACAACGGATGATATCTGTGACGGAGCGATCGAACTGGCAAAGGTGAAACAGTATGTGGAGATCGGCGATGTGGTCGTTCTCACAGCGGGTATCCCTTCTCCGAATGTAAAGCAGGAGCGCAGCGCTGCCAGCAATATGATGAGGATCGCGACAGTAGAATAAAGCGGTACACAGAGAAAATAATACAGAGAAATATTTACCCCGCGGAGAGTGGCAGGAGCCATTTTTCGCGGGGTTTTTGCGAAATATTCTCACGGCGCCGATCAAAATAATTGTTGACAGTACGATTGAACTGTAATATAGTGTTCCTGAAAAGAACTACTAATAATTGAAAGAGGTAGAATATGGAGGATAGCAGGGCATCTGAGTATCTGATGCATTTTGGGCTCTCCCGCCAGGAGGCGCTTGTCTATGAGCAGCTCCTCGCGCGGGGAAAACAGACCGGGTATGAGATTGCCAGGAATACACGGATATCCCGGTCCAACGCGTATACATCTCTTGCGGCTCTTGTGGAAAAGGGAGCAGCATATCTGGTGGAAGAGTCGGCTAAAAAATACATCCCGGTCCCTCCGGAAGAGTTCTGCGGGAACCGTATCCGCAGGATGGAGGAGGAACAGCGCTGGCTCTGTAAGAACCTGCCGCGGGAAGAATCCGAGGAAGATGGGTATATTACCGTGGACGGAGAAGATAATATCCGGGACCGGATACACAATCTCCTGGAGAAGGCAGAGGAAAGAGTTTATCTCTCCTGTTCGGCTGACTGTCTTGAACAGATGAGAGAGATCCTGTCTGTTTTGAGGGAAAAGGGGAGGAAGATCGTCCTTATAACGGACCGGCCGTTTGCCCTGGAAGGAGCGGTCGTCTATGTGACTGAGGAAAAGGACAGCCAGATCGGGCTGATCACGGATTCCAGATATGTATTGTCCGGAGAGTACGGACCGGGCAGTATGAACACTTGTCTGTACTCCGGACAGAAAAATTTTGTCAGGCTGTTTAAGAGCGCGCTGGCAAATGAGATCGAACTGATAAAAATACGAAAAGGAGAAACAGAAAATGAATAAAAAACCGTTTGTGACAAAGGAACAGGCCGAAGAGATCGCAAAGACATATCCAACGCCGTTTCATCTCTATGATGAGAAAGGGATCCGGGAAAATGTAAAGGCATTAAAGGAGGCGTTTTCCTGGAACAAGGGGTATAAGGAATATTTCGCTGTAAAAGCAACGCCGAATCCCTTCCTGATCCAGATCCTGAAAGAGTATGGATGCGGCTGTGACTGCTCTTCCTACACGGAGCTCATGCTTTCGGACGCCCTGGATATCAGGGGCGAAGATATCATGTTTTCTTCCAATGACACTCCGGCAGAGGATTTTGCCCTGGCAGAAAAACTGGGAGCCATCATCAATCTGGATGATATCACGCATATTGATTTCCTCGAGAAGACCATCGGCTATATCCCGGAGACGATCAGCTGCAGGTATAATCCGGGCGGCCTGTTCAAGATCAGCAATGATATCATGGACAATCCGGGAGATGCCAAGTACGGCATGACCACGGAGCAGATCCTTGAGGCGTATAAGATCTTAAAGAGCAAGGGCGCCAGGGAGTTCGGACTGCATGCGTTTCTTGCCAGCAATACGGTGACCAATGATTATTACCCCATGTTGGCGAAGGTGCTCTTTGAGGAGGCGGTAAGGCTTTCAAAAGAGGCGGGCGTGCACATCAAGTTCATCAATCTCTCCGGCGGGATCGGAATCCCATACAGACCGGATCAGGAGCCCAATGATATCCGCGCCATCGGTGAAGGCGTAAGAAAGGTGTATGAAGAAGTGCTCGTCCCCGCAGGAATGGATGATGTGGAGATTTACACGGAGCTTGGACGCTATATGATGGGACCCTACGGCTGCCTTGTGACAAAAGCGATCCATGAGAAGCATACCCACAAGGACTATATCGGTGTGGACGCGTGCGCGGTCAACCTGATGCGGCCTGCGATGTACGGCGCCTACCATCACATCACAGTGCTCGGAAAAGAAGACGCGCCCTGCGATCATAAATATGATGTGACCGGCTCTCTTTGTGAAAACAATGACAAGTTTGCCATTGACAGGATGCTGCCTGAGATCGAGACCGGGGATTATCTCGTGCTCCATGATACAGGAGCGCATGGATTTGCAATGGGCTATAATTATAACGGAAAACTGAAATCAGCGGAGCTGCTCCTGAGAGAGGATGGCAGCGTACAGCTGATACGAAGAGCAGAGCGTCCGTCAGACTATTTTGCCACATTTGATTGTTTTGAGATCGGAAAAAAGCTGATAACAGAGTAAAAAAATGTTGCAATGAGTTTTGGTGGGTGATATAATCAGATTTGGCTTCCAGTGGAAGCCGAATAAGCGGATGTGGCGGAATGGCAGACGCACAAGACTCAAAATCTTGCGGGGGTGACCTCGTGTGGGTTCAAGTCCCACCATCCGCATTAAAAAATTATGAAGTCCCGGAAACGTCAGTGTTTCTGGGATTTTTTCATGCATGAGCATGGGAATGGGGGCATCGAAGGGGCGTATTGTATACAAGTATGCAATGCAAGAAAAATTATCCTTGCCATTTTTGGAAGGAAATGTTATGGTTAATTTGTATCAGTATCTATATCCATAAATAATTAATAAGGTGAAGGAGGGAAGTATACAACAGATGAGAAAAAATAAATTACTGATATGCGCGCTCGCACTATCCATGGTGCTGACTGTACTGCCGGGGATGACGAGCGTGGCAGCCGGAGCAGAGGGGGAGACAGACGCTTCGGTATCGGAACTTCAGGACGAAAACGTCCAGCGTCTTGAAGAAGTAACAGCAATGGATGAAGATGGGACTATCTACGAGATCGAAGACACGGACGGCATAGTAAACAGCGCGGAGACCAGCAGGATTTCCACATTTGCGCTTCGCATGGCCAGCATGCAGGTGGTCAACTTTAATAAAAACGGAAGCGCTGTCACATACTACACGGACGAGATAAACGGCGGGACCGGTTATACGAATGGCGCTTACGGCGCGGATGCGGCGTACCTGGGCACCACTTCGGACGGCAGGATCCGGTTTATGATCTCCGGCGTTACAGGGACTGTAAACGCTTCGGACGTCCAGCTTGTAGACTATAATACGGTGGCGAACAACATGAGTTACTATCAGGTGTCAGGCGGGAAACTGTATCACTATATCTCGCAGAACCTGAATAATGCGCCGTCGTCTTCTATAAACAACGGTCCGGCTCCGCCTTACATGAGTGAGGGCGTGAAGTATTTCAGCTATGACGGTCATTATTTCTATACCGATTACAGTACGATGCTTTCGGATTACCAGAACAGCGCCAATGGGGCTTCAGCGGTAAACGCAGGAAATCCGTTTTACAATTATTTTCAGTTTCTGAAGATGACAACGTCTACTGCGTACAGCGCGGGAGAACTGGACAGCATCCTGAATACGGCGATGACAAACGCGGGGATCGATCCGGGATCTTCCAAGCTGACAGGGACAGGAAATAGTTTTGTGGATTACCAGAATACATATTCTGTCAATGCGCTTTTGTCTCTCGGTATCGCGGTCAATGAGAGTGGTTGGGGAAGGAGCAATATCTGTCTGACGAAAAATAATATTTTCGGGCTTAATGCCGCAGACAGCGCGACAGAAAATGCGGATTCTTTTGCCAGCATCGATGCCTGCATCCGTGATTTCATGGCAAACTGGATGGCAGGAGGGTATCTGGATCCTTTGGACTGGAGAAATAACGGTGAATACCTGGGCAGCAAAGGCGGCGGAATCAATGTAAGATATGCTTCCGACCCATACTGGGGCGAGAAAGCGGCGGCGCATGCATGGAACCTGGATACTCTGGGCGGAAGCAAAGATTATCCGGAAGCAAATGTTGTGCCTGAGGAACCGGCCCCTGAGACACCGTCAACAGGCGGAGACACATCGGCAGAGGAACCGGTCCCTGAGACACCGTCAACAGGCGTGGATACACCGGCAGAGGAGCCGGTTCCCGAGACTCCGTCAACAGGCGTGGATACACCGGCAGAGGAGCCGGTTCCTGAGACGCCGTCAACAGGCGCGGATACACCCACTGGAGGGACGACCCCTGAGACACCGGTAACAGGCGGAGATACATCAGCAGGGAATTCTGCTGCGGAGACAATGCCGGGAGCCGGAAGCACACCGCCAGCCAACAATACACTGCCAGGGACACCGGCGGAAACCGATCCGTCTGAAAATGTTCAGTCAACGGTCTCCTCCGGCTCAGGACAAAATCAGGAGCAGACAGTGACCAATACAGAAGTGACGAATCCTCCTGTATCAGTGCAGGCAGTCTCTGCCGGAGGGCAGGGCAGCGCAGACAGCGGTACGGTGACGAAATCTCCAAAAACAGGGGATTCTGCAAATGCAGTCCTGTGGATCGTGTTGATAAGCGGTTCTGTGATCGTGCTGATCACCGCATCGTTGGTCCTGGCAAGGAAAAAATCTGCAAGGCGGGCAGCCGATCCGGAAGATCACAGATAAAAGATATAAGATGAGAAACAGAAATTTGGATAATCATTAGATACTTGATATAGAATAGAAATAAGATGCATATAAAAATGCCTGACGGAATTTCAGCAATATACACCGGGGACGAACTTCCCCGATGGATATCTGCCAAGACAGTTCCGTCAGGTGTTTTTTTGTGGATAAGCATTATGCTGTAAATAAGCATTATATAATAGATGTCCGGGTCAGGAAGGACTCAGGGCTCACAGGAAGAGCCGGCACAGTTCGGGAAATGTTCTGATGCGTGTCCGGGCATCCGGCACATCGCCGAAACCATATTCCGCGAATATGAAAGGAATCCCGGCGTATCTGCAGGCGTCCGCGTCTCCCTGGGTGTCTCCCACATATACTGGAGACCTCAGGGCATTTCGCTCCATCAGCATCAGAAGTGTTTCTCCTTTGGAAACCTGCGTTTCTCCAAAACAGAGGTGGTCTTTGATATAAGGCCCAATGCCCGCGTCTTTCATCGTGACCTCAATATATCCAAGCTGGCAGTTGCTCACGATGAAGAGAGGGTACTTCTCATGAAGTTTTCGGATCGTGTCAGCAACACCGTCATAAACAACGCCAGGATGGTCTTTCAGATAGTCGTTTTCATAACGAAAGCAGATGTCCAGGATCCTTGCCCGCTCTTCTTCCGGATAGTCAGGAAAGAGGGAGCTGCCGATCTCGGTCATTGTCTTGCCGAACAGCCCGCTTAAGATATCGGCGTCTATCGTAAGGTCAAGGGAAGTGTTTTCGCGGATCGCCCGGTTCCACGAGGCTGCCACAGAATCAGTGGAATCCCACAGCGTCCCATCGATATCAAAAATAATTCCATCCATTATTCAGATTCTCCTTTGGTCAGTATTGCCACAGCATTTGCTTTTCAGGCTGTGGGCCATTATACCATAAAAACAATCTTTTAAAAAGGAGGTTTTTAGTGTATACTTTAGTAATGGTCATAGATGGAGGCGGATCTGATGAGAGAAAAAATCGTACTGATAGACGGACACAGCATTTTAAACAGGGCGTTTTATGGAGTTCCTGACCTGACGAATTCGGAAGGGCTGCACACGAACGCGATATATGGGTTCCTGAATATCATGTTCAAGATCCTGGATGAGGAGCAGCCGGAATACCTGACAGTGACATTCGACGTACACGCTCCCACGTTCCGGCATGAGATGTATGCGGACTACAAGGGCACGAGAAAGCCTATGGCAGAGGAGCTGCGGCAGCAGATGCCTGTGATCAAGGACGTCCTCCGCGCGATGAACATCGAGATCATCGAGAAGGCGGGGCTGGAAGCGGATGATCTTCTGGGCACGATCTCGTGTATGTGCGAGGAGGAGGGCATGGACGTTTCCATCATATCAGGAGACAGGGACACCCTTCAGCTTGCCACAGAGCATGTAAAGATCCGGATACCGAAGACAAAGCAGGGGAAGACGGAAGTGGAGGACTATAATGCCGGGGATGTAAAAGAAAAGTACGGTGTTACTCCGAAAGAATTTATCGATGTGAAAGCCCTCATGGGCGATGCGTCTGACAATATACCCGGCGTCCCGGGAGTGGGGGAGAAGACTGCCACAAAGATCATCCAGGAGTACCATACGATCGAAAATGCATACGAGCACGCGGATGAGCTGAAACCGCCGCGCGCCAGCAAGAATCTGCAGGAATACTGGGAGCAGGCTAAGTTGAGCAAGGTGCTGGCAACCATTGACACTCATGCCGGCATTGACTTTGACATTGACAAAGCGCGGCATGGCGATATGTATACAAAAGAAGCCCATGAGCTTTTCCAGAGACTGCAGTTCAAGAACATGCTGAGCCGCTTTGATGTGGAGGCTTCGGCAAACGAGATCGAGAAGGCGTTCCGCGAGGTTACGGACAGGGATGAAATCGAGCGGATATTTGCGGAGGCCGGGCAGGCGGAATGTGTGGGCGCTGCGGTCTCAAAAGATCAGGGAAATGTACTTCCCCTTTTTGCGCATCCGTCCGGTTTCGGCAGGATTGCCCTTGCCTATGGAAAGGACAAGATCTGTTCGATCCCATGTGATATGGATACGGATATGGAGTTCCTCCTTGGAAAACTTTCCGCTCTGGCAGGCTCGGCAAAGCGTTTCGCGATGTGCGGTCTGAAAGAATTCCTGGGCTGTCTTCCGGAGGCGGGGAGAGAGAACAGCTTTGACGTGATCGTGGCGGCGTATCTTCTGAATCCGCTGAAGAGCGATTACGCCTATGAGGATGTGGCAAGGGAACACCTGAATCTTCTGATCGATGAGAAAGCAGACGACGCGGCCAAAGCGTGCTACCAGGCTTATACCGCCTGCGCGGCTGCCCCTGTCCTGGAAGCAAAGCTGAGAGAAGAGGGCATGGACAGGCTCTTTTTCGATATTGAGATGCCTCTTGTGTTTACACTGTTTGACATGGAGCAGGCAGGAGTAAAAGTGGAGGCGGAAGCGCTGAAAATCTATGGGGATCAGCTTGGCTCAAGGATCGTGGAACTGGAGAAAGAGATCTATGATCTGGCAGGGGAAGAGTTCAACATCAATTCCCCCAAGCAGCTCGGCGTGATCCTGTTTGAGAAGCTGGAAATGCCCCATGCAAAAAAGACAAAGACAGGGTATTCTACGGCTGCTGATGTGCTGGACAAACTGGCCCCGGATTATCCGATCGTGGCAAAGATACTGGAATACCGGCAGCTTGCCAAGCTGAAATCTACCTACGCGGATGGGCTTGCGGTATATATAGGAAAAGATGGGCGTATCCATGGGAAGTTTAATCAGACGGTCACAGCTACAGGGCGCCTGAGCAGCACGGAGCCGAACCTTCAGAATATTCCGGTGCGCATGGAGCTGGGACGGCTTATCCGGAAAGTATTTGTCCCGGAAGAAGGATATGTATTTGTAGATGCGGATTACTCACAGATCGAGCTGCGGATACTGGCGCACTGTTCCGGCGACGAGCAGCTCATCCGGGCATACCGGGAGGCGCGGGACATTCACAGGATGACCGCGTCCCAGGTGTTCCACACTCCTTTTGACGAGGTGACGGATCTCCAGCGCCGGAACGCCAAGGCCGTAAACTTCGGCATTGTGTATGGGATCAGTTCTTTCGGTCTGAGCCAGGATCTGAGTATCACACGGAAGGAAGCGGCACAGTATATTGAGAATTATTTCGATACCTATCCCGGGATCAAGAAGTTTCTGGATGATTCGGTGGCGCACGCCCGGGAAAAAGGATACGCGGTCACCCTGTTCGGGCGCAGGAGACCGGTACCGGAACTGAAATCCAGCAATTTCATGCAGAGGAATTTCGGGGAGAGGGTGGCAATGAACGCGCCGATCCAGGGGACAGCCGCTGATATTATCAAAATCGCCATGATCGGGGTCAATGATGAGCTGAAGAAACGGAACATGAAATCTCGTCTGATCCTCCAGGTGCATGACGAACTGCTGATCGAGGCGGAGGAGTCTGAGATAGAAGAAGTGAAGACCATCCTGAAAGACAAGATGGAACACGCGGCGGATCTGTCTGTCCTCCTGATCGTGGACATGCATGCCGGGGAAAACTGGTATGAAGCAAAATAAACCAGAGGGAGAGACTGTATTGCGGGTGATTGGCATCACCGGAGGGGTGGGCTCAGGAAAGAGCGAAGTGCTCCGGTATTTGAAAGAGGCGTATGGAGCCCGGGTGTGTCAGATGGATGAGACAGCAAAAGCGCTCCAGCGAAAAGGGACATCCTGTTTCAGACGGATCGTGGAACATTTTGGTGAGGCCGTAGTCGGTGCGGGAGGAGAACTGGACCGGGCGGCGCTTTCTCGTATCGTCTTCTCAGATGAACGGCAGCTTCAGGCGCTGAATGGGATCGTCCATCCGGAAGTCGTCCGTCAGGTGAGCAGGGATGTTGAGCAGAAACGAGCGCAGGGAGTGCAACTCTATATTGTGGAAGCGGCGCTGCTTCCGGATGTGGGGAGAGAACTGTGCGATGACCTCTGGTATATTTATGCGGAAGAAAAAGTGCGTCGGGAGAGGCTGAAAGCTTCCAGAGGCTATACGGACGAAAGGATCACGCGGATGATCGCGGCCCAGCCGGACGAAGAGCGCTTCCGCTCGGCGAGTACTGCTGTTATAGACAACAGCGGGGATTTTGAAGATACAAAGAGACAAATAGGAGAGAGATTAGGCTTATGAGAATGTGCAGCATTGCCAGCGGGAGCAGCGGCAACTGTATTTATGTGGGGAGCGACAATACGCATCTCCTCGTAGATACAGGGATCAGCAAGAAAAGGATCGAGGAAGGCTTAAGAGAGCTGGAGATCAAGGGAGAGGAGCTGGATGGGATCCTCATCACTCACGAACACTCGGACCATATCCAGGGGCTGGGCGTATTCAGCCGGAAATATGAGATCCCGGTGTACGCGACTTTGGGGACCATAGAAGGGATCCTGAGTTATTCGGCACTGGGGAAAATGCCGGAAGGACTTTTGCATCCGATACATACAGATGAACCATTTGTCTTAGGGGATGTGACGGTGAATCCGTTTGCGATCTCCCACGACGCCAACGAGCCGTCGGGCTACCGGCTGGAGAGCGGCGGAAAATCTGTGGCGGTGGCGACGGATCTTGGGAAATATGATGAATATACGGTGGAGCATCTGAAAAACCTGGACGCGGTGCTGCTGGAAGCAAACCACGACATCCACATGCTGGAGGTAGGGGGGTATCCTTACCATTTAAAACAGCGTATCCTGGGAGATAAAGGGCATTTGTCAAATGAATTGTCAGGGCGGCTGCTTTGTGATATACTACATGATAATTTGAAGCACATTGTCCTCGGACATTTGAGCAAAGAAAATAACTATGCAAAGCTGGCCTATGAGACGGTCAAGCTGGAAGTCACGCTATCGGATACGGAATACCGCGGCGAAGACCTGGATATGTTTGTCGCCAGCAGGGATACTGTTTCGGATATCATAATGGTGTGATCAAGGAGGATGGAAATGAAAAAGTGTATTGTGACAGTGCTCGGGAAGGATACAGTGGGGATCGTGGCAAGGGTATGTACTTACCTTGCGGAAAATGGGATCAATATCCTTGATATCTCACAGACGATCGTCCAGGGATACTTTAACATGATGGTGATCACGGATGTGACGGATCTTAAGAAAGATTTTACAGTCCTGTGTGATGAGATGGAGAAGCTCGGCGGGGAGATCGGCGTGAGCATCCGGTGCCAGAGGGAAGAGATATTTGAGAAAATGCACAGACTGTAGGGTGAAGAGATTGTGAGGATACAGATATGATCAATATGTATGAAGTGTCAGAGACAAATAAAATGATCGAGCACGAGAACCTGGATGTGAGAACTATCACTCTGGGTATCAGCCTTCTCGACTGTATTGATTCTGACTTGGATGAACTGAACCGCAGGATCTACGACAAGATCACAAAGACGGCAAAGGACCTGGTCTGCGCGGGACAGGATATCGAGAGGGAATTCGGGATCCCGATCGTGAACAAAAGGATCTCGGTGACACCCATTTCACTGGTGGGCGGAGCGGCCTGCAAAAATCCGGAAGATTTTGTGTCTGTCGCAAAGACGCTTGACCGGGCGGCGGAGACAGTGGGGGTGAATTTTATCGGGGGTTACTCCGCGCTCATCTCAAAGAGCATGACAAAGAGCGATGAGAACCTGATCCGTTCGATCCCTCAGGCGCTCGCCGTCACAGAACGCGTGTGCAGCTCTGTCAATGTGGGTTCTACAAAGACCGGAATCAACATGGATGGGGTCCGGCTCTGCGGCGAGATAATAAAGGCGACAGCAGAGGCGACAAAAGAGAAAGACTCCTTTGGCTGCGCCAAGCTGGTGATCTTCTGCAACGCGCCGGATGACAATCCGTTCATGGCAGGAGCTTTTCTGGGCGTGACGGAAGGAGACGCCGTGATCAATGTGGGCGTCAGCGGACCGGGCGTGGTGAAGAAAGCTCTGGAGAACGTGCGCGGAAAGGGATTTGAGGAGCTGTGCGAGACCATCAAAAAGACTGCTTTCAAAGTGACCCGCGTGGGACAGCTTGTTGCGGGAGAGGCTTCCCGGCGCCTCGGCATCCCCTTTGGCATCGTGGATCTGTCCCTGGCTCCGACTCCGGCAGTGGGCGACAGCGTGGCAGAGATCCTGGAGGAGATCGGTCTGGAGAGAGTGGGCGCTCCGGGAACGACAGCGGCCCTTGCTCTTCTAAATGATCAGGTGAAAAAGGGAGGCGTCATGGCTTCTTCCTATGTGGGAGGTCTGAGCGGCGCGTTCATCCCGGTCAGTGAGGATCAGGGGATGATCGACGCGGTGCAGGCCGGCTCCCTTACACTGGAAAAGCTTGAGGCCATGACCTGTGTCTGCTCCGTGGGACTTGACATGATCGCGATCCCCGGAAAGACAAGCGCAAGCACGATATCGGGCATTATCGCGGATGAGATGGCGATCGGAATGGTGAACCAGAAGACTACGGCCGTGCGCCTGATCCCGGTGATCGGAAAAGATGTGGGAGAGATGGTGGAGTTCGGAGGCCTTCTCGGATACGCGCCGATCATGCCGGTGAATGAATTCGGATGCGAGGCGTTTGTCAGCAGACAGGGAAGGATACCGGCGCCCATCCACAGCTTTAAAAATTAGCGGCGGCATTTTTTGAAGAAACAGGAAAAGACTTAATCACACGGAAATAGGAGAGGACGATGAATAAGGTAGCGATCGTTACAGACAGTAACAGTGGCATAACTCAGGACAGAGGAAAAGAACTGGGGATCTATGTGCTTCCCATGCCGTTTTTTATTGATGAAGAACTGTTTTTTGAGGATATCACTTTGTCACAGGAACAGTTTTATGAGAAACTGGGGGCGGATTCCGACATCTCTACTTCACAGCCTTCCCCGGGAAATGTGATGGAGCTTTGGGAAAAGGTGCTCAAGGATAATGATGAGATTGTGTGCATTCCCATGTCCAGCGCTCTTTCCAGCACATGCTCCACAGCAATGTCCATCGCGGCAGAATATAAGGACAGAGTTCAGGTGGTGGACAATCAGAGGATATCTGTCACCCAGGAACAGTCTGTCTACGATGCCATGAAGCTGCGCGACCAGGGCATGTCCGCGGCGCAGATCAAGGAAGTCCTGGAACGTGAAAAGCTTCAGGCAAGCATCTACATTACAGTAGATACTTTGAAATATCTGAAAAAGGGCGGCAGGATCACGCCCGCGGCAGCAGCCATCGGCACAGTGCTCAATTTAAAGCCGGTCCTTCAGATCCAGGGCGACAAGCTGGATGCATTTGCCAAGGTACGAGGATGGAAAGCAGCCAAAAAGACGATGTTAAATGCCATAGAAAAAGACCTGAACGAGAGGTTTGCAGGTGTGAAAGACGATATGCTCTTGGGCATGGCATATACCTGTGCAAAAGAAGAGGCGCAGGAGTGGAAGCGGGAGATCATGGAACGTTTTCCCGGATATGAGATACTGGAAGGACCGCTTTCCCTGAGTGTAGCATGTCATATCGGGTCGGGGTCAATGGCTGTGACGTGCATGAAACGAGTGTAGAAATCTGGATTTGTCTGTCGAACTGCCTATACTTAAACCATCCTAAAACCGCCGACTTTTTAAGATGTATTCGCGGCGGGCGGGGATGTGGCTCTGGTTCCGGTTCCACGATTTGGGAAAGACATAAAAGGAATGGAGCGCGGCTAAAGACAATTTCAAAGCGAACGATTCGCTTACGCTCAGGAATCCGCTTTGAGATTAACGCCGTGCTCCATTCCTTTAAGTCTTTCCATCAAATCGCTCCAAGTCACCGCCGCCACATCCCCGCCTGCCGCGAAAGGCTCTTGTAACAGGGCGGTTTTCTACGTTCATCCAGTCGGCAGTTCTAAAAAATTCAGGATTCTCAAAGTAAAACTCAATGGGAGCTTCAACGGCAAAACAAGACCGCCATCTCGTAGTCGATAACGTGAAGCTGCGCTTTCTTCTTTCGAAATCTGTATTTGCCGGGAAAAACCTGCGACTTGAGTAAACCTAGAAAACAGCGAAGCGCATTTTGGAAAGCCTTTCAGAGAGTGTATGTGACTGACTGAGGCGACTTCGGAATGAGGCGTAGTAAAACTTGAAATCCGAAACTATGCGTTGAAATTGGCAGAGGGATTGTCTGAGACGCAGGCGAGTTGCCCTCTGCCAATTTCTGCTCTTAGCATAGTTTCGGATTTTTCAGTTTTACTTGCCTCGTGGAGCGGAGCCGAAGCCAGCCATATACATTCTCTGAATACGTCTTCGACATTCCTGCTTCACTGTTTCGGACGCCTTCCTCACTCTCAGGCTCCCCGGTAAAGTCAAATTTCATCAGCCGATGCCTCCGAAGAAGATTCCAAGTATATACACCAGCACCGCCACACCGCAGAACACATATTTTGTCATTGGCTCAAACCATTTTCCGAGGGTGCGTTTCCGGCCAAGCTGTACCGCGTTGCGGGCAAAGGCGCTGCCGCAGATCCAGAACATAGTGATTCCGGCCAGGAGAGCCCCCAGCGGGATCACATAGATGGAGATGCTGTCCATCCATGGGCTTAACAGGTCTCCTTCCACGAAGATGCCGGCAGCGGCAGTTACAGCGCCCACTGCCGCAATAGAGGCTTTTCTGGACCATCCCAGCCTTTTCTGGAGCGCTTCTACCGGGCTTTCCAGAAGATTGACCAGGGAGGTCGCTCCTGCAAAGAATACAGCCAGGAAGAAAAGGACCGCAAATATCTGGCCGAAAGGAATGCTGCGTATGACGGAGGGGATCGTGATAAACAGGAGTCCCGGGCCGGAGTTCGGCTCCATTCCGTACGCAAACACGGCCGGAATGATGACCAGTCCGGACAAAAGAGCTGCCAGTGTGTCAAAAATGGACACATATCTTGCGCTGCTCACCACATCCACATCGGATTTCAGATAGCTTCCGTATACGACAGTCCCGCTCCCGGCAAGAGAAAGGGAGAAGAATGCCTGTCCCATGGCATACACCCATGTACGCGGGTCTGCCATTTCCGACCAGTCCGGCTTGAACAGATACGAATATCCTGGAGCAGATCCGCTGAGAAAGGCAACTCTCACGGCAAGGAAGAGGAAAAGCACGAAAAAAGCAGGCATCATGATCTTATTCACGGCTTCGATCCCGCGGGAGATGCCGAATGACATGCATATCAGTACAAGGACCAGACCGAGCAGATGCCACGGAACACTTCCGAAATCCCGGGAAAGCTCTGTGAATACAACGGCGGGATCCTCTTTGTTTACAATGTTTCCGATGATGGAATCAGCGAGAAATTTCAGGATCCATCCGATGATGACACTGTATCCGATCGCGATCCCGAGAGAACCGATGACAGGGATCAGGCCGAAGAATGAACCGAACCTGGAATTTTTCATTTCAAAAGCCTTTTTAAACGCGCCCAGCGGTCCGGACTGCATGGCCCGCCCAAAAGCCATTTCTCCGATAACACCTGTGAACCCGATGAGGATGACGAACAGGATGTATGGGATGAGAAAAGCAGCGCCGCCGAATTCGCCCGCCCGGTAGGGGAAGAGCCAGATGTTTGCCATTCCCACAGAGCTGCCGATGCAGGAGATGACAAAGCCCCACTTGCTGTTAAACTTATCTTCTGATATATTATTTTTCGATTTCATAGGTACAAACTCTCTTTCCTTTTATTAGTTATGTTTGTTCATGCTTTCTGCTCATGCTTTCTGCGCCTGTCCGGCTGTATCTGCTTAAATGGTGTTCCGTTTAAATGGCGCTCCGCGCGCGGACATTCGCGAAACAGTCCCATTATAGCATGGTCTGAGCGGGCAGAAAAGGACAAAAAACTTCCCTGGTCCGTTCTGTAAGAAAACTATAAAAAAATACCTGAAAATTTGCCGGGAAATATTGACAGAGGGGGAGAGATGTGGTAGATTATTCACTGCGTAAAGCAAAAAACAAAGTAGAGTATCCACTCTCACCATAGCACGATCGGGTGACTATTGGTCTGATATTGATGTATCGGTTCTCTTTCAGATTAGGAGGGCGCGGTTTTATTGATTGTCGGGTGGATATGATATTCACTCGTTTTTTTGTGTTTCGCATAAGAAACCTGAAGGAATTCATTTGACGGAGGTATACGACAATTAGCGATTTAATGATTAACGAGCAGATCAGAGACAGGGAGATCCGTCTGATCGGCGCGGATGGGGAACAGTTAGGTATCATGTCAGCCCGCGAGGCTATGAAAATCGCTCAGGAGGCAGAGCTTGACCTGGTGAAGATCGCTCCTACGGCTAAACCGCCGGTCTGCAAGATCATTGATTACGGCAAGTATAAGTATGAGCAGACAAGGAAAGAAAAAGAGGCGAGGAAGAAACAGAAGACGGTCGAGATCAAAGAAGTGCGCCTTTCTCCAAACATTGACACCAATGACCTGAATACGAAAACAAACAATGCGAGAAAGTTTTTGTCAAAGGGGAACAAGGTAAAGGTGACGCTCCGTTTCCGCGGAAGAGAGATGGCTCATGTTCAGCAGAGCAAGCATATCCTTGACGATTTTGCAGAGGCCCTTTCAGACATCGCGGTGGTTGAGAAACCCGCGAAGATGGAGGGGAGAGCAATGAGCATGGTTTTAACTGAGAAACGTTAAAATAATATATGTCCGGGATGAAGATCCGGTAAGGCAGCACAATAAAGGAGGAAATCATCATGCCAAAGATCAAAACAAATAGAGCGGCAGCAAAACGCTTCAAAAAGACAGGTACAGGGAAACTGAAAAGAAATAAAGCTTACAAGAGCCATATCTTAACAAAGAAGTCCACTAAGAGAAAAAGAAATCTCAGACAGTCGACGATCACAGATGCAACAAATGTAAAGAGCATGAAAAAGGTATTACCATACCTGTAAGAACAGTTGTTATTTGATGAAGGAGGATTAAGAAATGGCAAGAATCAAAGGCGGAATGAACGCTAAGAAGAAACATAACAGAACATTGAAACTGGCAAAAGGATACAGAGGAGCACGCTCTAAACAGTACAGAGTGGCAAAGCAGTCTGTAATGAGAGCTCTTACATCCGCTTACGCGGGAAGAAAGCAGCGCAAGCGCCAGATGAGACAGCTCTGGATCGCTCGTATCAACGCGGCGGCAAGAATGAACGGCCTGTCATACAGCAAGTTCATGCACGGCCTGAAGCTGGCTAACGTTGACATGAACAGAAAGATGCTGGCTGAGCTTGCGGTGAATGATAAAGACGCATTTGCAACACTTGCAGCACTTGCAAAAGAGAAGGTTGCGTAGTAGAATAAAGACAGAAGCCCGGTCCCGGTTGGGATTCGGGTTTTTCTTTTATTTCTGCACGATTGGGGAGTGGTAGATATGAGAAATCATGAAGTGACAGAGGTGCAGCCTCTTCTGGACAGCTCCGGCAGGATCGCGGAGCCGGGCTGGGCGAGAACCCCGGTATGGCAGTATGATCGGAGCAGGATCAAAGCGTCAAAATTCCGGATCAAAGAGTGGGATCATTATTTTGTGATGAGTGAAGATCATGCCGCGGCGTTCACGCTGTCAGATGGTGGATATGTCGGACTCCAGTCAGTGTCGCTTTTGAATTTTAAGGAAAAATGGGAACATACGGAGACGATACTTACTCCCATTCCCATGGGGAAAATGCAGATGCCCGCGTCATCGTCGGAAGGGAATATTATTTTCAAAGATAAGCGTCTGCGCCTGGAATTCAGGGTGGAGAGAGGCAAACGGATGATATCCTGTGACTTTAAGGATTTTTATCAGGGAAAGCCGTTTTACTGTGAGATCGACCTGGAACAGCGCAGGATGAACAGTATTGTTACGGCGGCACAGCGGCCCGGGAAGAATGCTTTCTGCTATGATCAGAAGATCAACTGTATGCCCGCTGAGGGATATATGGCTTATGGCAACGCGACTTACTGGTTCAATCCGAAGAAAGATTACGGTACATTGGACTGGGGACGCGGCGTGTGGACTTATAATAATACATGGTACTGGGCTTCGGGAAATGGAACTGTGGGAGGAAAGCCCTTTGGATTCAATATCGGCTATGGTTTCGGAGATACGTCCGCAGCCACGGAGAACATTCTCTTTTATGACGGAAAAGGCCATAAACTGGATGATGTGACCTTTTACATCCCGGAGGGGGACTATATGAAGCCATGGTCGTTTACGTCCAGTGACGGAAGGTTTGAGATGGAGTTCGAGCCCATCCTTGACCGTGCGGCGGAACTTTCCGCGTTTATCGTATCTTTGGACCAGCACCAGGTGTTTGGCAGGATGAGCGGAAAAGCGGTGCTAGATGACGGAAGGTTCATTGAATTAAAGGATTTCAGGTGTTTCGCTGAAAAGGTGCATACCAGATATTAGCAGGCAGAGAGTGACAAATCTCCGGTGAATGACGCCGGAGATTTTTTGTAACGTTTTTTGACCTCGTGAGTTAATATAGTGAAAGGAGGGTGAGAGGGATGGACATTGAGAGCGTATACACACAATATTTCAAAGATATTTTTCTCTATCTGCGCAGTCTGTCCGCGGATGCCGGCACAGCGGAAGAAATCACGCAGGAGACATTTATGAAGGCGCTGAAGTCATTGGATACTTTTGACGGATCCAGAGATATCCGCGCATGTCTTTTTGCCATTGCAAGGAATACTTATTATACGTTCTGCCGCAGACAGCACATTTATGCGGATATGGGGCGGGAAGAGGGGGACGCGGACAGATATGCGGACTCTGGCCTGTATGTGGGTGAAGAGGATACCCATAAGGATGTGATCGAACAGCTCGCGGACGAAGAGAGATCCTTTCTCATCCACCGGTTTCTTCACGATATGAGGGAGCCGTATAAAGAAGTGTTCGGCCTGAGAGTGTTCGGAGAACTGCCATTTGAGAAGATCGGGCGTCTGTTCGGAAAGAGCTCAGGCTGGGCAAGAGTGAGTTATTACAGGGCAAAACAGATGATTCAAGAACATATGGAGGCGATGGAACATGAAAAAGATCAGTTGTAATATCATCCGTGATATCCTGCCGCTGTATCTGGATGATGTGGTGTGCGATGAGACAAAGCTAATGGTGGAAGAGCACCTTCAGTCCTGTGCATCCTGCCGGGAGGAGGCGGCTTCCATGAAGAAGGACGTTATACTTCCTGCCAGCAAGAGCCAGCGGTTTGAAGAGGCAAGAGTTATAAAAAGAATCAAGAATAAGATTTTGCGGAAAAAGGTGATCATTTCGGTGGTAACTGCGGCAGCAGTGCTTGCGGCTGCGGCAGGAGCGTACGCGCTGCTGACCTTGCCGAGAAGCGTGATCCCTTATGAGGAAAGCGGGATTTCCGTAAGTAAGGTTATGCTGGGAGATCCGGGAGATGAGTATCTTTACTGCAATGTGGAGGCGCCGGAGGCAGCAGGCAGCGTATGCCATGATCCGGTGACCGTGCAGACGGAGGATGGCGAAAAAACGGTCGTGATCCTCTACGCGTACAGCACTCCATGGTCCAGATATGTGGAGCCCCATCTCAGAGACGGTAAGGAAGGCGTCACCTTTGAGGTCCTGGGCAGTGCGGAAGAGATTGATGAGGTGTATTACGGAGAGTTTGAGCCTGTGTCGGAGTTTTATGAAGATCCTTCATCCGCACTGGAAAATGCAGAATTGATATGGAGTGCGGAGACTCCCTGACCTGAAGCCATAGATTCCGGTGTGGAAAGTGAATGCAGGTTGAGTAATGAAATGACTCCTTTGGGGGAAGAATTGCGGGTACGGCGATTCTTTTTTCAGAGGAGTTTTTCTGTGAGAAGGAGATCAGAGAGGGCTGATAATGTGGAGGTGGAAAAGGGTGTGGGATGGGGCGGCAAAGCCACCTGTAAAAGCATTTGCCGCAAAGTCAGAAAGCTGTAAAAGCAGAATTGACACCAGATATAATATAAGATAGAATAGTGGGGAACACTTGTTCTTGACAGAGGCTTTTATAATGTGGAAACATATAAGATCAGCTGCCATCTGAAGAAAATATTAGCTGATGGAGAATTGGGGAAGAATTTAGTTATTCAAAAATTTCGAATAACTGCTTCAGAAAAGATGAGTTAAGAATATGTGGAGTGCAAGAATGTATAAAGAAAATCCATCAGAAAGAGGAGTAAGGATAAATAATGGATCATTTTGAATTAGTATCAGAATACAAACCAACCGGTGACCAGCCCCAGGCCATTGAGCAGCTGGTCAAAGGTTTTAAAGAAGGAAACCAGTGCCAGACCCTTCTGGGCGTCACCGGTTCCGGCAAGACCTTTACGATGGCGAATGTTATCCAGCAATTAAATAAGCCGACACTTATCATCGCCCACAATAAGACTCTGGCAGCACAGCTCTACGGCGAGTTTAAGGAATTTTTTCCGAACAATGCGGTTGAATACTTTGTGTCCTAGTGTGCCGGAGCCGGAAAATGAGGTATATTTAGTGCTTTTTCGTGCTGTTCAGTCCAGATTTTGTGGACAGAACGATACTAAACGGACTGAATGATACTAGGCGGACAAAATGATTTTGTGACTTTTTAAAGATGGGATTCGTAATGAGAAAAAGAGGGGATAGGATGAACAAAGAACATGAGATTGTATTGTATCAGATAGACAAAACGAATATATGTGTCAGTGTTTTCTTTCATGAAGAGACTTTTTGGTTGACACAAAAGGCGATGGCTGAATTATTTGATTGTTCTACGGATAATATTTCTTTGCATTTAAAGAACATTTTTCGAGAAGAAGAATTGGATGAAAAGTCAACTACCGAGTTTTTCTCGGTAGTTCAAAAAGAGGGTAATAGAAATGTAACACGTAATGTAAAATGTTACAACTTGGATGCAATCATTGCAGTTGGTTATAGAGTGAATTCTAAAAAGGCTACACGTTTTCGACAATGGGCAACAAAAACACTAAAAGAATATATCATAAAAGGCTTTGTCCTTAATGATGATATGTTAAAAAATGGTAAGCCTTTTGGAAAAGATTATTTTGACGAATTGCTAGAACGCATTCGAGAAATAAGAGCGAGTGAACGAAGGGCATATCAAAAAATAACAGATGTATTTGAACAGTGCAGCTATGATTATGATAAGAATAGCGAAACAACAAAAGCATTTTATGCGTTTGTGCAAAATAAGTTGCATTTTGCCATCACCGGAAAGACTGCGGCGGAACTCATATATGAACGTGCTGATTCTGAAAAACCATCTATGGGATTAACTACATGGAAAGACGCACCAGACGGTAAAATATTGAAGAGAGATATTGGAATTGCTAAAAACTACTTAAATGAAAAAGAATTAACCCGTCTTAATCGATTAGTAACAATGTTCATAGATTATGCTGAATTAATGGCAGAAGATGGCGTGTTAATGAGTATGCAGGATTGGGTTGATCAGACGAATCAATTTTTAATGAACAATAGAAGAAAAGTATTGTCAGGAAAGGGAAAAGTATCTCATGAGGCAGCACTAAAAAAGGCTGAAAAGGAATATGAGGTTTTTAGGATAAAGCAGGATCGGGAATATGTCTCTGAGTTTGATCGGGAAATAGAAAAATATTTAAAGGGAGAATAACCTAGGTAAAAGCAATAGATATTTACCGATTTTATGAATCAAAATGATGAAGAATTGTTTGGAAATAAAAAGAAGACTTAAACGTAGCCTAAGATATTATAATTAAATATGTTCTAGAAAAGGTACATGGTAAGTATATAAAAACAAGATTACTATTTGTAAAAATATAGAAGAATTAAAAAGTGGGATAATGAAGAGGTATAAAAAATGAGTAAAAATCAATTGACTAACAGCCAAATTTTAATTAGAGAATGTGTTGGACAAGAATATGAGGAAGCGGGAACATTTGAGAGCGAAGCAGAGTATTTTGAATATTTTGCTGCTGCTCAAATTCTAAAAGATTATGATTTAAGTGATGATGAAATAGAAAATGGGCTTATTGGCGCTGCTAACGATGGTGGTTGTGATGGTGTGTATACTTTTTTGAATAGTAATTTGATATTTGGGGATCAGATTGAAACAATAACAGCTCCAAAAGAGTCTAAGATTGAGGTTGTTATTTTACAAGCGAAACGTGAAAACTCATTCAAAGAAGATCCGATTTTAAAATGGAAAACTGTATCGGATAATTTATTACAACTATCCAATCCATTAGATGAATTTAGTTTAAGATACAATGAAGATGTATTGGAAAGTTTTAGAATTTTTCGCGATTTATATACAAAGCTTATTAGGAATAGAATAAAACTCAAATTTAGATTTTGTTATGTGACATATGCAATCGAATGTCATCCAAATGTAAAACAACAGGCTGAGGAATTAAAAGCTATTATTAGAAAAAGTTATCCGGCAGCGGATGTATACGTTGATTTTATCGGTGCAGAAGAGTTATTTGAAAAATATAATAGTGTAGCAGAAACAGTGGTTAATTTGCCACTTGTTGAAATGCCTATTGGCTTAGGAAAGAATAAAGATTACGTGGGGCTTGTATCTTTGGGTGAATATTTCAAATTTATTATTGATGATAATCAAGGATTAAGGAAAAATTTTTTTGAAGCAAATGTTCGGGATTATCAAGGAAAAAATGCAGTGAATTCATGCATAAGGGATACATTGGAGGATACAGGGAGTACGGAAGACTTTTGGTGGTTAAATAATGGAATAACAATTTTAGCTTCTGAGGCAACTATGGCCAATAGTAGAGAACTTCAGTTGACAAATCCGGAAATTGTAAATGGATTGCAAACATCAAATGAAATATAT
>DWYM01000032.1 GCA_019118665.1 Candidatus Mediterraneibacter intestinipullorum | reverse complement strand
GGCTTTCCTTCCAGAAAGATGCGAAGGGCAATGATCTGACCTTTGAAGGTGGGATTTTTATAAAGCAGACAGGAAATCTTCCTGTTTCCACCTTTTCAGAATGATGGTAGAATAAATGATAAGTGAAGCTGGGATCCCAGAGAGCAAAAGGAGTGATGGCACTTGACTGGAGAAAAAATTAAGAATCGAAAACTGAACCAGGAAAAACTTTTGTCCTTTGGCTTTGAAAAGGCGGATAATGGATATGTTTATCATACTCATTTAGTCGGAGTGCAGATGGCGTTAACTGTGGTAATAGATGATGAAGAAACAATCCACACGCGAGTTGTTGACAGCAGCGGCGATGAATATATACTCCATCGCGTCGCTGGTACGGCAGGTTCTTTTGTCGGACAGGTCAGAAACGAATTTGAGGCGGTTCTGAAAGAAATCTCCGAAACGTGTTTTGAGCCTGACATATTCAAAAGTGAACAGGCGAAAGCCGTCATTGCTTATGTAAGAGATACATACGGTGTTGAGCAGGAATATCTGTGGCAGAAGTTTCCCAATAATGCGGTCATGCGCAGAAAGGACACCCAGAAATGGTACGCCGCCCTTCTTACCGTATCCCGCAGGAAGTTGGGCTTAACTTCGGACGAAACCGCCGAGATTCTGGACCTGCGTATCAAACCGGAAGAGATGGAAAGCACGGTGGATCATATACGTTTTTTCCCCGGCTATCACATGAACAAAAAGCATTGGCTCACGGTCTGTCTGGACGGCTCGGTATCGATAGAGGAAATTTGCCGGAGGATTGACAAGACTTACAAACCGCGCCGACAAAAAAATATTATGACGCATATTATACCTTAAACGCAATGCTGGACAATATTGTTTCTTGCGGAGCCGAATTCCTGCTGGAAAATGGTTATCAGGCGTATGCGAACACCACAAAGGCCGTGAAGCAAGATGACAACTGGTGTACGCCCCTTCCCCACAAGACGGTAGCGACACGGACCGGACTGGGGTGGATCGGGAAAAACTGTCTGCTTGTCACAAAGGAATATGGCAGCGCTGTACGGTTGTCCAGCCTGCTGACCGATGCGCCTTTGCCGGCCGGGACGCCGGATGATATCCGTAAATCAGCGGAAAGTATTACAGGAAAATTTCTATAGAAATTTTATCATTTCAAATAAAATATACTGATCATCCGTGTCATTTTGAAAAAAACTGAAAAAACGCTGTCTGCAACCACCGGTTGACAGATTTTCAAGCCCGCTTGGTGGCATGCGCGCACTAGTTCTGCTATGATAAGACCACTGAAACATACTGCGCATACGAACAGATCAACAACAATCAAATACAGGAGGAAAAACAAATGATCTTAGCAGATAAAATAGCAGAATTGAGAAAAAAGAACGGCTGGTCCCAGGAAGAACTTGCCGGGCAGCTCGGCGTATCCAGACAGTCTGTCTCCAAATGGGAAAGCGCGTCTTCCATTCCGGATCTTGATAAAATATTAAAGATGAGTGAGGTTTTCGGCGTCAGTACCGATTATCTCCTGAAGGATTCCAATGAACCAGAGGGGGAAGCTTTCGCCGAAGCCGCGTTAGACGTAACCACTGTTTCCGACAGTGACTGTAAGATAAGGACAGTTTCTCTGGAGGAGGCGAACACTTTTATGGATATCGTGCAGAATATGGCCGCAAAAGTCGCGGCGGGAGTTTCTATATGCGTCCTCTCTCCCATTCTGCTGATTCTTCTCGCTGCGCTCTCCGACCAGGAGGGAGGTCATATAATCCCGGAAGCACTGGCAGTAGCAGTCGGTCTTCCTGTACTATTGGTAATGGTGGCAGGCGCGGTGGCGCTTTTCATCTGGTACGGAAGGAAAACAGAACGCTTTGAATATCTGGAAAAGGATCTCGTTGAACTGGCCTACGGCGTGACAGGAGTAGTTGAAAAACGAAAAAAAGGATATGAGCCCTCTCATGGCGTCTCCCTGGTCATCGGCGTGGGGCTTTGTATCCTGAGCGCAATTCCGTTATTTGTGCTGGGCGCCCTTGATGAAAATGGAATGCTTGCCATCTACGGCGTCATATTCTGTCTGATGATCGTATCAGCCGGTGTTTTCTTTTTGATCCGTACCTGTATGATATTCGGCTCTTTTCAGAAGCTCCTGGAAGAAGGGGATTACAGCCGCGCCAGGAAAACAGCTGAAAAGAGAAATGAAGTGATCAGCACTGTATACTGGTGTGTTGTCACAGCGGTTTACCTCGGATGGAGCTTTTACACTATGGAATGGTACCGTACCTGGATCATATGGCCCTGTGCAGGGGTTCTGTTCGGCGCAGTGCTCGGCATCAGCAGCGTGATACATAATAATAAAGCGTAAGAATCGCGCAGATCCGCTTCCGAGGATCTGCGCGATTATACATAAAGATGAGAAAATATGTATTTTGACCAGAAGTACTATTCGAACTGCTTTCTGCCTTATGACAGCTGCTCTAAAACCCACTGCACATCGTCCGTGCTCTTTAAGGTTTCCAGAAGCGCCGGATCTTTCAGCAGCGTACAGAGCTTGCTCAGGAGATCCAGATGCTCATCACCGATTCCGGCAATTCCAAATACAAGCTGCGCCTTCTCTGCGCCAAAGTCAACTCCCTCCGGATACTGGAGAAGTACGATTCCTGTTTTCTTTACTGTATCCTTTACCTGAGTCGTGCCATGCGGGATTGCAACACCCATGCCCATATAGGTAGATACCAGCCTCTCACGTTCCTGCATTGCCACCACATAAGAGTCATCTACATATCCGAGCTTCTCAAGAAGTTCGCCGGCAGTCTGGATCGCTTCTTCTTTGGTGACAGGTTTCTGTCCAAGCTTAATGCCTTCTGCAACAATCACCTGTTTCTTGATCGGTGTGTCTGGAATAACGATATCCGTATTCTCACCTGCCGGCGCTGCCGGGGCGTCTCCTGTGGTAAGCTGTACATACAGAGCATCCAATGCCGGATCTGCCAGGAAATTGCCGATGGTGATCAGCTGTGCCTGAGGCGCTGATTTCTTCGCCCGGGCAGCCAGGGTAGTCTGTACCACCGCGATATCACAGTCCGCCAGGATGTTATCCACGGAAGTATTGGAAACAGAGATATCCGGCCGGTCATTTTTAATGCGGTTGCGGAACTTTGTTGCTCCCATTGCAGAGGATCCCATACCTGCGTCACAGGCAAAGATGATCTTCTTTATCTCAGATGACCGCTCGATCGTCCCCGGCACTATATTATCATTTGCGGAAGCAGCCTTCATGGATGCCATCTCGCTCTGGGCTTCTTCCAGACTCTTTCCGCCCGCCATCTTGACAATCGGAGACGCCACTACAAAGGAGATACCTGTGGCGATCAGCACGCCGATGATTACCTTTATTATATCGGATCCCGGAGCCATCATCAGGTAGGCGATAATCGATCCCGGCGAAGCCGGTCCTACCAGTCCGCAGTCGGTGATGGTGAACCAGAAGATCGCAGCCATGTTGCCAAGGATCGGGGCAACGATCACCAGAGGGTTCATCAGGACATAGGGGAAATATATCTCGTGGATACCGCCCAGAAGATGGATGATCACGGCTCCGGGCGCCGAATCCTTTGTCACCTTGTCTTTGCAGAAGAACATATATGCCAGCAGAACGCCAAGTCCCGGACCAGGGTTGGTCTCCAGCATATACATAATGGATTTTCCCATATCCGCCGCCTGCGACATGGCAAGAGGCGTAAAGATCCCCTGATTGATCGCATTATTCAAAAACAGGACCTTCGCAGGCTCGATGAAAACAGCGATCAGCGGAAGAAGACTGTTTTCTACCAGAAGATTGACTCCTGCAGAGAGAAAAGAAAGAATCGCACTCATAACCGGACCAATCGCGACATAGCCCAGCATAGCCAGAATCATTCCGATAATGCCCGCTGAGAAATTGTTGATCAGCATCTCGAAGCCGGCTGGCATGCGGCTCTCCATAAACTGGTCAAACTTCTTGACACATAATCCCGCCAGCGGTCCCATAACCATAGCAGCCATGAGCATCGTGATCTCGGTATTGCTCATGATCGCTCCGATCACGGCAATCGCACCTACCACACGCCCCCGGTCTCCGCCGATCATACGGCCGCCGGTAGATGAGATCAGGATGGGGATCAGATAGGTGAGCAGCGGACTCACCAGGCTGTTAAACCCTTTGTTGGGAATCCATCCAGTGTCTATAAAAAGCGCGGCCAAAAAGCCAAAAGCAATCAGGGCGCCGATATTTGGCATAACCATTGCTGATAAAAATTTTCCAAAACGTTGTACACTATTTTTCACAAAACCTTCCTCCATCAATATGGCCGGTCTTCAATGGAGAATGGCTCAGCTGTCTTTTCCCGGCGTTTACAGGACCTGTACTCCGTACTTTCTGCACTCGGCAAGGAACTCCTCTGTCAGCTTCCCATCGGAAACGACAATGTCAATATCCGAAAGCCCGCAAAAGCTAAAACTGCATTTTACATCTATCTTTGAGGAATCCATCAAGGCGATCACCTGCTCAGACTGGCGGATCGCCGTCTGTTTTAACAGTGCTTCGTCACTGATACCGCAGGAGAACCCCACAGAAGGATGAAACCCTGTAATTCCCAGAAACGCCTGGTCAAAGTTCACCCGCTCCAGCTCTCTGATAGCGGAAAAGCCGAATACGCTCTGACTGTAGCGGTTTAACTTGCCTCCCGGCAGCATCACTGTGGGCTTTGAGAGGTTCGCCAGCTCCGTAGCGCAGCTCAGCCCCGTAGTATAGATCAGATAAGACTGATCGGGTATCTGTCGTGCAAGTACAGTGGCAGTGCTGCCAGAATCCAGAAAAAATGTAGTGTCCGGATGAAGCAGCGCCAGAGCTTTTTTGGCAATTTCCTGTTTTTCCGGAATGTTTCGGACTGATTTCCGGTTCAGAAAATCATCCGTCCCTATGATGACCTGTACTGATTTCGCTCCTCCGTGAACACGCAGGATTTTTTTCTCTTCATCTAAAATCTTTAAATCTGTACGAAGGGTCATCTCC
Organism: Candidatus Mediterraneibacter intestinipullorum; assembly: GCA_019118665.1. Lineage (GTDB taxonomy): Bacteria > Bacillota > Clostridia > Lachnospirales > Lachnospiraceae > Mediterraneibacter > Mediterraneibacter intestinipullorum. Next base: position 11,675 of record DWYM01000032.1, on the reverse strand, counting down.
GATACATTTGGAAACGCTTTTTTAATCTGAGCAAAACTGACTGTACCATTTTCATTGATCAGCTGAACAATCGCATCTCTGCGCATTTCCATTGAGTCCATAAATACCTCCTGTCCGTGTCAGGATAACGCGGACAGGATATCCCGGCACAAATTATTTCTCAATAAAGTTCTCCATTAAGTATTCCTCTGCCTCCGGGCACCACAGACCATTGTGGCTGTCCACGATATCCGCCAGCTCGACCAGACGTTTATCATTCTCGGTCTCGCCCTTTGCGCGCAGATCTGCCAATGCAGTCAGAGGCATCGAAAGGTGAGTATAGATCAGTTTCTTACCGCCCGGGATCTTAGGCAGGTTCAGCGTAGTATCGGCAACCGCATCCAGACCGCCGATATGAGTTACCATGACAGCCGGATTTATGCGCCCTTCCGCAGAAAGCTTCAGAGATTCGATCATATCTGCTGTGTTTCCACCGGTAGTTCCCATTATATGGGTAGAGTTATAGTGTACATCATAGAAGTTGATAGAGGCGCTGAACTGGGTATCCGTAGGTCCTGCAAAGAAGTTCAGACAGCCGTCACGGCCAAGGATCGCGCTGGACTGAGTAATGACCGAAGCAACCGGAGCATAACAGAGTACATCATCATATCCTGTTCCGCCGGAAATCCGCATAAGTTCAGATACCGGATCATCAAAATTTCCTGTATTTACGAAGTGAAGCTCAATTCCGTCTTTTGCCGCTTCCTCGGGCGGGAACAGCTCAGCAGCGCGGTCAAGCCGCTCCTGATTCAAATCTGTCACCACCACCATAGACGGACGGACATCCCGGTGCAGCGCATAGGTCAGAGCGCCCAGTCCCATCGGACCGGCTCCTGCCATAATCGCCATTTTTCCGCCTTCCTTGATACCCATCTGATGAGTGTAAACACCCATCTGCGTATGATAAGCAGCGTTAAACGCACCGATGCTGCAAGACATAGGCTCTGCCAGGGATGCCTCATAGTAGGCACGTCCCTTGTACTCTAAGAGACATCCTAATTCCATTACTTCTGCCGGAATGATGCAGTATGTAGTATTCCCGCCGAAAAATTCATAGGAATATCCCGGACTCCACATAGTTCCTTTGTAATTCAGAGCCGGCTGCAGGGTGAATTTCATTCCCGGCTTAAAAGTATCCTGATGATTCTTTCCTACTTTTACGATATCTCCGGCAAATTCATGGCCCATGATCGCCGGATGCTCTGCTACATCATCGTGGACACGCTTGTGTCCGGCCCCGAGAATCGCACATTTATAAGTTGACATACAGATACTGTCAGAAACCACCTTTACCAGGATCTCATCATCAGTAATCTCAGGAAGTTCAAATTCCTCCAGTCGTAAATCATTAGCTCCGTGAAGTCTCACACCTCTTGCTTTCATAATAAAACTCCTTTCCTTATCATAATGAAAATCATAAACATTTGCAACTATTGCCGCATATTCAAAACAAAAGTTCCTTCTGAAATTTTTAAAAATCCAATTAAAAGTTATCCTTTCAACATTCAGATCTTATGAAAAACTACCTTGGGAAGCAGTTTTTCAATCACTTCATACTCTGCCGCCTGGGTCCCGCTGCACATCACATTTGCCGCTCCCGTGGCAGTGGACAGACAGACAGCTTCTTCTAAAGACATTCCCTTCTCTTCTGCCACCGCAAGCGCCGCTACAACGCTGTCTCCCGCGCCCACCGTGCTTCCCACCGGTACCTTAAGGCCTTCCGCATAAATAGTTTCGTCCGCCGTCATATACAGCGCACCGTCGCCACCCATGGACACCACGATCTTGGCAATGCCGTACTCTTTCATGAAAACTCTTGCCGTTTCCGCCAGTTCTTCCAGTGTTTTCAGAGTCCGTCCCACCAGCGCGGAAAGTTCGTGGTTATTGGGCTTGATCATATACGGAGACGCCTGCAGCCCCGCTTTCAGCAGCTCTCCGTCCGCATCCAGTATCACCTTTGCACCTTTCTCCCTGAACCCCTTCGTCCATGTAAAATATGTATCCTTTGGCGAACCTTTTGGCATGCTTCCGGAGATAACCACAATATCGCCTTCCACGATTTTCTCCAGAAACTCTGCTAGAAGCCCTCCGAGGATCTCTTCCGACACCGTTACACCCGGCTCATTGATGTCAGTGTTCGTATGACTGACAGGGTCAATGATCTTCATGTTCGTGCGTGTCTCTCCCTCAACAAAATGAAAACAAGTCGCAAGCCCCATGTCCTCCAGCGCCGACAGGATCGACCGTCCGGTATCTCCGCCGAGAATCCCGGCTGCAATGCTTCTTCCGCCCAGATTGCTGATGACTTTTGATACATTGATCCCTTTTCCGCCCGGATCTGTCCGCATGGATGTGATCCGGTTGACTGCATCGACTGTCAGAGAAGGGATCTCAACTGTTTTGTCAAGAGCCGGATTCAATGTTACCGTGTAAATCATCTCATACCTCCTTTTTGTTTCAACATTTTGTTTATGTTGAATCAACATCTTTTACTATATATTACCACCGATTTCGAAAATGTTAACTGTTATTTTAACAATTGTTTTCGAAATTTTTCTTTATTTTGTTTTCATTTCAACAATTATGTTTTTTCCGGATTTCACTTCCGGGTATGACAAAGGACTGGAATCCAACTATTCTCCAAAATGTGGATTAAATGGCAGAAAATGCCTGACCGTTAATATATTTAAAAGAATTAAAAAAAGGGGGATACGCCCCCCTGCAAACAAAAACTCCATGAATAGAAATCAGTAACCACTTTCCCGAATCATCTTTCTCCTTTTATTTTCAATATATTTTTTTCAATCTGCCTGATCACATCCATGAACACTGCATCCTCCTGTCCGGTCGGATCATCCAGCCCCCAGTTCAGCATCTGTTTTCCCGGAATATTCGGACAGACCACATTACATCCCATGGACACATAAATATCTGCTTCCGGTATATCATCCAGCAGTTTTGAATATTGATCCTTTTCCATGTCTATGCCATATTCTTGTTTCATCAGTCTTACCGCATCCTGATTGATCTGAGGTTTCGCTTCTGTCCCTGCGGAATAGCATTCATAAGTATCAGACAGATATTTCCTTCCAAGCGCTTCCGCAATCTGGCTCCGGCAGGAATTGTGAACACAGATGAATGCGATCTTCTTTTTCTTCCTGTTCGTCACAGAAAAGGGACATCTTTTTCCGATACACTGATTATTCTGGCCGCCATAAGAGCAGACGATATCCGGCTTTTCCATCTCTATCCCCATATTCTCTCTTACGAAACCAACTGCTGCGGAAATAGAAAGGTAGGAATCTCTCTTACAGCAGCGGGGACCGCCGACCTCACCGATAGCTTCCAGTGCTTTCGCAGTCATTTTATGAGATAATCTGAAATTCTCTTTTTGTGGCATAATTCGCATTCCATTTCCATATCTTCATCGAGATATTCCAGGGGTGCTTTACAGATCAGGCATTCCTCTTTCATATGCTCCTCCATTGTGAAAACTCCTTTTGTTTTTCAGACTGCTTCTGTTATTTCCGGCATCCTCAGCCGGAATCCGTATCTGCGGCTGCCTCAGTGATCGTGACGAACACCATATCTCCCGGCTGTTTGCCGATCTTTTCCCGGATATCCTTCCGTATTCCTATGATATAACAGATGGAACCGTCCTCATTCTTCACGCCCATATTCACAATGCTTCCGCTGTAGGGAACGCCGTCAAAGGATGCCTGTACTTTCACGCATCCTTTTCCGAACTCTTTTCGGATATCATACGGAAACCGGATATATGCTCCTCCCTTGTCCGGGACAGGTTCGATCACTGCCTGAAATTCATAAACTTTTCTTTCCATATCTTCTCTCCTCCACCCACTTCCAGGCTATTCGATTTACAGCCATTTTGTTTCTTCTCCGGACTGACGTGTTAAGTTCTGATCATATTGATACCATTTCATAAAGTCATGCAGATACCAGTCGCTTGAAAATCTAATCTTTCTTTCCTGTCCATATCTGTCTTCAAAATAAAGAATATATACGTCTACTGTAGGGGAATATCCGTCCGGATAAGCTTCTCTTTCCTCCTCCTTGACCGAGCGTATGACCCTCTTAATATATGTCCTGTGAAAGACCACAAAGCCGCCTCTGTCCATGCGAACAAACCAATCCCTCTCATTTTCAGGCTTATCAAAATCTGTCCTGTTCTTATATTTTATACCGATATCCCTCTGTTGTCCAAACAGCCGGCATAAGCTGATCAGAGGCATTACATAAGCCGCGAACAGCCCTATGATGAAAAATAGGATTAAAATTGCTGCAAAGTCTTTATAACCTGAGAACATGGCAACTCCGGCAAGCACCGCTTCGCAAATGAGCATGATGACCAGTACTTGTATGCCGGATATCCAGAACAGTTTTCCAACGGAATAATTATAGATTGATTTTCTCTTTTTTCCCTTTTTCACTAAGTATCTCCTTCATTTCATACTATAAAACTGACTTCATCCAGTCAATAATATATCACTCTTTTTCCATTATACTTTTTCTTCCAGGTGTTGACAAGCTATTATCCATTCCTCACTCGTATTATAAAGTAGTAGTGTTTATAGACCCTCTCCAAGGTCTGGATACTATTTTCTCATAGTTTTTCTTTACCTTTTCTACAGGTATGGCTATGATAATCAAGATGCTGTGGACGGGTGTTTCCTCACTACCACTCGATGGTTTCAGAAAGTGTCCTGCCACAGTCTCTTTGTTTGATTGTTAATCAGTTAGATACCGCATGACGGTTTATTTAGAACGAGTTCACAACTGCGAAGAGCACCTGTGGTTCTAAAACAGTGTCAAATATATTCAAAGGAGATTTGCCTTGATTTATGTTGGTATTGATGTCGCAAAAGACAAACATGACTGCTTTATCACAAATTCGGATGGCGAAGTGCTTTTCAACGCGTTTACCATTCCTAACAATGCAGATGGGTTCCATAACCTCTATCAAAAGATTTCTTCCCTTACAAATGATTTTTCTAATGTAAAAGCAGGACTGGAAGCCACCGGACACTACAATTACAATCTCTTAGGATTTCTCATGGATAAAGGTCTCCCCACCTTTGTCATCAATCCCCTACATACCAACCTGTTCCGTAAAAGTCTCAGTCTTAGACAGACCAAAACAGATAAGGTAGATGCACATACGATTGCTCTTATGATGATGTCCGGAGTAAACTTACATTCCTACTCAGACACATCTTATCACAACGAAGAACTTAAGTCATTAACCAGATACAGGTTTGATAAGGTAAAGGAACGGGCAAAACTGAAAACTTCCGTCTCCAGGCTCGTAAACATCCTCTTTCCTGAACTGGAAAAACTTGTTCCTACACTCCACATGGTTTCTGTATATGCCCTCCTCTCAGAACTTCCTTCCTGTTCTCAGATTGCTTCCTGCCATCTGACACACCTCACAAAGCTGTTAGAACGCGCTTCTAAAGGACGCTATAGTAAGGAAAAAGCGATAGAAATCAGAAATGCTGCCAAACAATCCATTGGTTCAAATATGCCCGCTAAATCTCTCGAATTAAAGCATACAATTAAACTTATTCAAGAACTAAGCTCTGAAATCAATGAAATAGAAGACTCCATCAAATCCATTATGGACAGCATTCATTCTCCAATCACTTCCATTCCCGGGATCAATTACCGGATGGGAGCCATAATCACCGCCGAAATTGGTGATTTAACCGCTTCAGCTCACCTGATAAAATCCCTGCTTATGCGGGGCTTTCGCCTTCGACCTATCAATCAGGGCAGCTTGACAGCAGTTATTCCCACATGGAAAAGCGTGGCTCTAGGTATTTGCACTATGCGCTGTTTAATGCTACAAATTTTGTCTGCATATGGGACAATACCTTTGCCGCTTACCTTGCTAAGAAACGTGCAGAAGGGAAGCATTACAATGTTGCCATATCCCATGCCGCCAAGAAACTGGTACGGGTTATTTATCGGCTGGAAAAATCACAGCAGCTTTATAATAAAGCAGCATAAAATTTGCCCATGTATCTCTTTTTTGAGCACCGGAAACGATGCTCTATTTGTCATGCAGTTTTCAAAGTGCTGATTTATCTGAAATGCATTTCTGCAATTCACACAAAAATTTTCATTTTAGATCTTGACTTTTAATAGTTAGACTTTTTCAAAATTTTAGCCGCTCCTCGCTATAGCCGGAGCCTATCATTTCCTCCCGCAAAAAGAAAACTGCCATTTTGGCAGTTTCTTTCCTGTTTGTAAACGATTCTATTCATCATCTATTTACACTGCAGTCTGTCATTTTTTCCCGGCAGCCCCGCTGTACTCACACTCAGAAAGCTGCTCTTCCGGAATGCGGCAGGTGCGGCGCTCTTTCTCCACGAGCCGTTCCACAAATGGCGTCGCCGGATGCCTCAGCAGTTCTTCCGGTGTCCCATACTGCTGGATCTCTCCCTGATCCATGACCAGCACCTTTGTCCCCAGCTTCAGTGCTTCCCCGATATCATGGGTCACGAACAGTACCGTGATCCTCGTCCGTTCATAGATCTGCCTCAGCTCTGACTGAAGCTGTGCGCGGGTGATCTCATCCACAGCGCCGAATGGCTCATCCATCAGCAGGATCTCCGGTGACGCCGCGAGGGCGCGGGCAATCCCTACCCTCTGCTGCTGCCCGCCAGACAGCTCTGCCGGATAGCGCTCTTTGAGTTCTTCATCAAGACCGACAATCCCCATCCACTTAGACACAGCAGCCTTTGTCCTCGCCTTGTCATGCTTATTGAGCAGATTCGGCACATAGGAAATATTCTGTTCCACGGTCATATGCGGAAACAGGACGCTCCCCTGAATGGCATATCCAATGTTGCGGCGAAGCTGAGTCTGATCCTTGCTGCGAATATTTTCACCATTTATCAGAATCTCTCCGGCATCAGGTTCGATCAGCCCATTCACCATTTTCAGAGCCGTTGTTTTTCCGCAGCCGGAAGAACCGATGACAGTGACGAAGTCCCCCTTTTCAACAGTCAGGCTGAAGCCTTCCATGACCACTTTATCTCCATAAACCTTTTTAATATTCTTAAATTCGATCTCTGACTGCATCTCTGTCCCTCCTACTGTAAAAGATCATGACTGGAAAGGAATTCCTCCGCCACATCCCTTGGCTCTCTTCCTTCTGTTTCCACGGCATAATTCATCTCAGCCATATCGCTGTCAGAAATGATGCCTGTCAGCTTCTGAAATACAGTTTCCAGCTCCGGATGTTTCTCCAGCACCTCATTGCGGATCACATTTCCGCAGAGATAAGACGGATAGAACTGCTTATCATCCTCCAGCACCACTACATCCGATGCGGAGAGCTGTCCGTCCGTGGTGAAGATTACCATGACATCGATCTGTCCCTGGTTGATCGCCTGATATTTCAATCCGATATCCAGATCCATCGTCTTCTTAAAATTCAGCCCATATGTTTCACACAGCGCATCATATCCGTCCTCGCGCTCAAAGAAATCATACTCAGCGCCAAAGACAAGCTGATCCGCGGCCGCGCTCAGGTCCGAATAAGTATGCAGGTCATACTGTTCCGCAATCTCCCTGCGCACCACCAGGCCATAGGTGTTATTAAAACCGTACATGCCGATCCACTGCATAGAATAATCATCATTGTACGCCTGCTGCATGGCATCAAACAGATCCTCTGTATACAGCCCTTCCTGCTTCAGCACCATTTTCCACCCTGTACAGGTATACTCCGGATACAGGTCAAAATCACCGCTTTCCATCGCCGGCTGGATATTGGATGTGCCGCCTCCCACACCCTGGGTCAGCTCCACATCCAGATCTGTATCCTGCTCGATGAGCAGATCCAGCATTTCACCAAGGACATACTGTTCTGTCATAGGTTTCGTGGCGATATGGATGGTGTCCTTTGACTGCGCCTTGAAAAATGCAGCCCCGGCAATCCCTATGCAGATGAGCAGGGCGATCACACTGATGATGCGGTTGAGCTTCTTTGACTTCACGCTGCGCTTCTGCATCCGCTTTTCCGCTATTCCCAGAACGAAATCCATGAGCAGCGCCAGCACAGCGATCAAGATACTGCCCGAGACCGTCATTGCCGCGTTGTTAGTTGTGATGCCCCGGTAGATCGCCACTCCCAGTCCGCCTGCACCGATGAAAGAGGCAATACCTGCAAGAGCGATGGTCATTGTCACCATACTCCGTATTCCGGACATGATCACCGGCATTGCCAGCGGCAGCTTGATCCTGAACAAGATCTGGATGCGCGTGCTTCCCATTCCTTTTGCCGCCTCCAGCACAGCCGGGTCCAGGTTAGTGATCCCTGTGTGGGTATTGCGGACCATTGGCAGGAGGGCATAAACTGTCAGCGCGATGACTGCCGTAACATTACCCACCCCGGAGAATGGGATCAGAAATCCCAGCATGGAAATGGATGGGATCGTATAGAGAAAATTGATCACTCCCAAAGTGGGCTTCGCCGCTTTCTGGAATTCACTGATCAGTATGCCCGCTATGCCGCCGATGACCACGGCGATCAGAATGGCGATCAGCGAGATGACCAGATGCTCCCACAGCAGCCCCGCAAAAAAGTCCCAGCGCTCAACAAAGAGCGTTCCTATTTCATTTAACATTGCTGTTCACCTCTTTTCGTAATTGCCTGCACCGGACAATTCTCAGCGCACAGTCCGCAGTGCAGGCAGTGCTCCTGCCGGATCAGATACGGAGTCCTCTTTTTGATACACTGCTGCGGACAGTTCCGCGCGCACAGCCCGCATCCGATACACGCATCTGTGATCATATACCCTTTTTCCCTCACCGTCCTATCTCCAAGCACAAAGCTTTCTCTGTTGATGGGCTCTCTGCCAAGGTCAAAGAACTCTATCTGACCGTTATCCACGCAGAATGGCTCCAGGATATATCTGCTTTCACCGGGATACACTCCATTCATGACCGGGTTTTCCTCAAAGATCCGGTCAATCCATTTCATTTGATCCGCAAGTCTCCTTGCTTTTCCCGAAAGGCGGATCATCTGGAAATCTCTGTTCATCCCGGTGACCGCCACATTTCCATTTTCAGTGAGCTGACAGTAAAAATCCTTGCCGCGCGCTGTACAGAAATACAGCTTTCCATCCTCCACGATCATGACATCGACAATGCGCGCCTGGGGCAGTCCGTTTTCATCTACCGTGGCAAAGGTTACATCTTTGACATCCCTCAGGATCTGTAAACAATCTTGTGCTTCCATATTAATAGCATCCTTCTTTCTTTTTTCTGTCTTTTTCTATACATGATTTTATGCGGCATTATTCCTGGGGACAAGTACGCACCTTTATGTAACTGAGTACGCACTTTTTTGTAACTGCCTCTATTTGGAAGATCGCTTTTGTTGATTTTTCAGGTTTTCCACTCCATTCATTTTTCTGAGAATTACTGAGGAGTAAAAAGACCGGCTGGATTTTCCAATCGGTCTTCATTTTGTCTCATACCCTGATATATGTGGTTTGCATTGCTTTTTCATAGCAACTTCTTTATACTTCTCCTTCAACAGGAAATCCGCCAGATGCATAATTCTGACACCATTGATATTTTCCCATATCTTCCATCACATCCGCCATAGTTATGGACTTCAGTTCCCTCTCCATTGCTTCCTGAACACGCTTCAGCCTGCCATCCAGGAGATTATGGATATTCCTTCCCACCGGGCATTGCGGGTCAGGATTTTCATGGAAATGGAATAACGTATTATCCCCCATACACTCTACAGCACGGTATATATCCAAAAATGTGATCTCATCCAGAGGCTCTATGGCAGCGGCCCCGCCTGTTCCTCTTTTCACCCCAATCAGACCGGCTTCCTTTAACTGTGACAGGAGCCGGCGGATAATGACCGGGTTCACATGGATGCTGGATGCCAGGAAATCACTGGTTATCTTATAGTCTTCTTTAAACGTCTCCATGCAGGTCATCATATGTACCGCGATCGTAAATCTACTAGAAATCTGCATGTTTCCGCCTCCTTCCGGCTTTCATCCTACTGAGTTCTCATTGTAATGTCAACACTTACATTTCCGGCTGTCACGCTCCGAGCAATTCCCTGTAAATGTCCCGGTCCTCCTGCTTGAAAACGTTAAATACCACCTTTTCTATGCGTGTGTCCGCATCCAAATAATCAATGACTGTCCGCACAGCAATTTCCGCTGCCTTTCTCTGCGGGAAGTGAAACTCGCCTGTGGATATACAGCAGAACGCGATACTTTTCAGTCCCCTATCAGCGGCAAGCTCCAGACAGGAACTGTAGCAGTCTGCAAGCTGTCTGCAATGAGTTTCCGTAAGGCGGCCGGATACGATCGGGCCCACAGTGTGGAGAACAAACCGGGAAGGCAAGTTGTATGCAGGCGTAATCTTAGCCTTGCCTGTCGGCTCATCATGCCCCTGCTCGTTCATGATCCTGTCACAGGCAAGGCGGAGCTGTATGCCGCTTACGCTGTGGATGATGTTGTCCACACAGGAATGACAGGGTATAAAACATCCTCTTAAAGCGCTGTTCGCCGCATTTACAATAGCATCGATCTTCAGCGTTGTAATATCGCCGCGCCAGAGGACCAGACGGCTGTCAATGGGCGATACCGGCAGCGAGGCGCTGTCTGTAACGCCTTTCTCCTCCACTTCTTCACCCAGATACTCATCCTGGATCCTGAGAAATTCATCGCTGACCGGATAGGGCGCACGAAGATTCATCAGACTCCGCAAAAGTCTTTTTTGCTCGTTCTCGTCTTCCGGGATGTCCATGTAGCTGTATTCCGGAATCTCTGCAAGGAGTACCCTGATCAGAAATTTTCTTTTTTCACTGTGTGTCACTTTTATTCCTCCTAGTTTCTCTTTCCCTGTTGTAATATTTATTATTACATCTTTTATGAACAAAATAGCATGCTTTAATCGTAATATCAATAGTTATTGACATAACAGGCGGTTTTCCGCCTGTCTTAACCTGAATATTTTTCGTCCGGCAGCCTGCCTTCATACATGAGACTCAGCTCTCCATATACCTGGCCCCAGTTCCGGATGGTAGCAGTCCATCTTTTGGTGGCTTCGAAGGTAGCAAGATACAGGGCTTTCAGCAGCGCCGTATCGCTCGCAAAAATGCTTCTCTGCTGGTTCAGTCTCCGATAGGTGAAGTTTAACGATTCTATCGCATTTGTCGTATATATGACCTTCCGGACAGCCGCTGAAAACTTGAAAATCGGAGAAATCGCATCCCAGTTATCCTTCCAGCGCTTCATGGAATTCGGGTATTTTGACGTCCATTTCTCTGTTACCCGGTCAAGGACTGCCAGGGTTTTCTTTTCGTCTGGCGCCTGATAGATTGTTTTCAAATCCGTTGCGAAGGTAAAGCCCTCTGAAGTTTCAAAACATAAATACCCTCTATGGTTTCAGAAATCTGTCTGGTTGTCATTCCTTTGGCATACATGGATATGATCTTCTGATCAATATCAGAGACATCTTTCTGGCGCTTTTTGACCACCTGCGGCTGGAAAGTTGATTTACGGTCCTGTGTAACTTCACTCTCCATAGAGCCGTAGCTGCTGTTTATACGTTTACGTTTGTAACCA
>DWYM01000031.1 GCA_019118665.1 Candidatus Mediterraneibacter intestinipullorum | reverse complement strand
CCAGCAGCCTTGCCTCCTGCATGGAGAGTGTCAGGATGACCGGAGGGCTCAAATACTGAGAGGTAAACTCTCTGGTCTTCATCCCTTTGAGCGTGCGCTCATACAACACTCTCTCATGGGCTGCGTGCTGGTCTATAATGTACAGGCTGTCCTGAAACTGGACCAGCCAGTATGTGTCAAACACCTGTCCGATCAACTTGTATTCCGCCCGGATATCCCGCTTCAGGAAATTCTCATCAAAAAAGTCGAGCTGCTGTGGCTTTGCTGCCGGGGATTCCTTCCCGGGAACCTCAGACTCTGCGGCGGACTCGTTCATACCGCTCTGGACCGGCGCTTCACCTGCTCCGTATTTTACGGTCTCCCGGATCCTGTCTGCCTGCTTTTCCGGACGATAGAGCCCGCTGCGGTCAGACACTTCCGCAGATGACATCCTCTCATGGTAGGCTGTGACCCTCTCCCGCATCTTCCGGATGAAATAATCTTCATTGCGTACTTCATCCTGAGCCTCAGAAAGTGTCGCGACCAGTGTTTTCCCCGGTGTCTCCGGCTTTTTATCCGCGCCAGTCCGACTTCCAGGTTTTAACAAAAAGGGACTGCCCGCCACAGGTTTCGGAACTTCCGTCCTCTGGATCAGCTCCGGCTCCAGCAGTCTGCGGCGCACGCCTTCATAGACTGCGTTGTACACTTCCTGCTGTTTCTGGAAACGCAGTTCCATCTTTGTGGGATGGACATTGACGTCAATGGCCTCCCCATCCACATGGAAATGCAGGACAGCAAACGGAAATTTATGCTGCATTGTAAAATCCTTATAAGAGTCTTCCAATGATTTTGAGATCATAGGGCTTTTTACATATCTGCCGTTTACAAAGAAGTTCTCGAAATTCCGGTTTCCTCTTGTGATGACCGGTTTTCCAAGATACCCGGTAATCTTTAAGCCACCCTTTTCATAATCCATATCAAGGAGGTTTGCCGCGACTTCACGTCCGTATACACTGTAAATCACATCCTTTAATTTTCCGCTGCCGGAGGTTCGCAGTTTCTCCTGGTTATTGTTCTTGAAGAGAAACGCTACTTCCGGATGGGACAGCGCCAGATGTATGAGCAGATCCTGAACATGCCCGGCCTCGGTCATAGGCGTCTTCAGGAACTTCCGCCGTGCAGGCACGTTATAAAAAAGCTGATGCACAAGGAATGTGGTGCCGTTGGGCGCGCCTGTCTCTTCCAGGGATATTTCCTTTCCGCCCTCGATCACATATCTCGTCCCAAATTCAGATCCTTCCGTCTTCGTTATCAGCTCTGTCCTTGTCACCGCGGCAATGCTTGAGAGGGCTTCGCCGCGAAATCCGAGAGAACTGATATGCATCAGGTCTTCCACACTGCGGATCTTGCTTGTAGAGTGGCGCAGAAAAGCACTCCTCACTTCATCGTGAGGAATCCCGCAGCCATTGTCCGTAACACGGATAAAGTCAATGCCCCCATCCCGGATCTCCACGGTCACGGAATCCGCTCCCGCGTCGATGGCGTTTTCCACCAGCTCTTTTACAATGGATGCCGGGCGCTCGATCACTTCCCCGGCCGCGATCTTATCGATTGTAACCTGATCTAATACCTGAATATGCGGCATTTTCCGTCTCCTTTATCATTTTTCTTATATTACCATCTGTTCTTCAGCTTGTTCTGGAGTCTGTATATCGTATTCAGCGCATCTATGGGCGTCATATTTCCTACGTCAAGCTCCTTTATTTCCTCCAGCACATCGTCGTCCCTGACAGTGTCAAAAAGTGACATCTGCGCGATGTCCACTTCATCGTATTTCTTCGCTTTCGGCTTCTTTGCTGCCTTCTCTCTGACAGCGATCTCGCTGACCCGAGCTGTTATGTCGCCCTCAGCCAGCTCTTCCACGATCTCTTTCGCGCGCTCGATGACCTGGTCGGGCACTCCTGCCAGTTTCGCCACCTGTATGCCGTAGCTCTTGTCTGCTCCGCCTTTTACGATCTTTCTGAGAAAGACGATGTCGTCTCCTTTCTCCTTGACCGCGATACAGTAATTATTCACATTGCTGATCTTGCCCTCCAGCTCTGTCAGCTCATGATAATGTGTCGCAAAAAGAGTCTTCGCTCCGAGCACCCGGCTGTCACTGATATACTCCACCACTGCCCACGCGATCGAGAGGCCGTCAAAGGTGCTGGTGCCCCTTCCGATCTCATCCAGGATGAGCAGGCTCTTTGACGTTGCATTTCTGAGGATATTTGCCACCTCTGTCATCTCAACCATAAATGTACTCTGCCCGGAAGCCAGGTCATCCGACGCGCCGACCCTTGTAAATATCCGGTCAGACAGCCCGATGTCCACGCTTTTTGCCGGCACAAAAGAACCGATCTGCGCCATCAGGGCGATCAGCGCGGTCTGGCGCATGTAGGTAGATTTTCCGGCCATATTCGGTCCGGTGATGATGGAGATCCGGTGCTTTTTGTCGTCTAAATATGTATCATTTGAGATAAACATATCATTGGGGATCATCTGTTCCACGACAGGATGGCGCCCTTCCTTGATGTCAAGGATCCCCTTTTCATTGATTTTCGGCCGGGTATAATTGTTCCGCTCCGCCACGACAGCGAGGGACGCGAACGCGTCCAGCGCGGCCACTGCCTTTGCCGTTTTCTGTATCCTTTCAATCTCAGCGGCGATCGTATCCCTGACCTGACTGTACAGCTCATATTCAAGGGCATAGAGCTTATCCTCGGCGCCCAGGATCATATCTTCCAATTCCTTCAGCTCAGGTGTGATATAGCGCTCCGCATTTGCCAGAGTCTGTTTGCGGGTATAATAATCCGGCACCATATCTTTATAGGAATTCGTTACTTCCAGGTAGTATCCGAACACTTTGTTATATTTGATACGGAGATTCTTGATCCCTGTTTTTTCACGTTCATCACTCTCCAGCTTTGCCAGCCAGTCCTTACCGTCTGATTTTGCCCGGCGCAGCTTATCTACTTCTTCATTATAGCCGTCCCGAATGATATTTCCCTCTTTCATGGCAATGGGAGGATCGTCGCGTATCGCGTCTTTCACCAATGTGCAGAGATCCTCCAGGGCGTCCATATCGTCATGGATGCTTTTCAGGAGCTCTGCCCCCATTTCTTCCAGGATATACCGGATATGAGGGAGCATTTCAAGAGAACTTTTAAACGAGGTCAGATCTCTTGGATTTGCCGTTCCGTAGGCAATCCTCGTGATCAGGCGCTCCAGATCGTAGACCGACGCGAGATATTCACGGATCTCTTCCCTGGAGATCGCCTGTTCCTTAAGCTCTGTCACCGCGTCCAGCCGTTTCTCGATCTCCTTTTTATCGATAAGAGGCTGCTCCACATATTTGCGGAGAGTTCTTGCACCCATCGCGGTCTTTGTCTTGTCCAGCACCCAGAGAAGCGACCCTCTCTTCTGCTTTTCACGCAGCGTCTCGCACAGCTCCAGATTCCGTCTCGTGGAACTGTCCAGCATCATATATCTTCCTGCCGCGTAAGGAGTGATATGCGTCAGGTTCGACAGGGAATTCTTCTGAGTCTCCAGAAGATACTGGAGCAGCGCCCCCGCGCTGATAATGCCACAGTCATAGTCCGCCAGCCCAAGTCCGGCAAAGGATGACACCTTGAAGTGCTCCAACAGCTTCTGTCTGCACACTGTATCATCAAAATACCAGGAGTCCAGCGAATAGATGGTAATGCCCAGACGGTCCCTCATGCTCTCCAGATCCATGCCGCTCATATAGAACGCCTCGTTGCAGATGATCTCCGACGGAGAGAAACGGTAGATCTCATCCATCAGTTTTGCGCTGTCCGGTATCTCGGTCACAAAATAATCTCCTGTCGTGATATCCGACACGGACACTCCGTAACGATCCGCAATATAGACGATGCACATGATATAATTGTTCCTCGTCTCGTCCAATGCCTGAGTGTCCAGGTTCGTTCCGGGTGTTACGATGCGCACTACGTCACGTTTCACAATGCCTTTTGTTGTCTTGGGATCTTCAACCTGCTCGCAGATCGCCACCTTATATCCCTTTGACACCAGCTTGTTCAGATAACCTTCAACAGCATGATAAGGGACACCGCACATAGGCGCCCGCTCTTCCTGCCCGCAGTTCTTCCCGGTCAGTGTGATCTCCAGTTCCCTTGACGCTGTCAGGGCATCGTCAAAGAACATCTCATAAAAATCTCCCAATCTATAAAAGAGGATACAGTCCGGATACTGGGATTTCGTCTCCATATACTGTTTCATCATTGGTGTTAATTCTGCCACATTCCTACTCCTTTGCTGTATACAAGTGCGCGGGCACGCGGCATTGGCATGCAGGCGCACATATGAAAAATTCTGCTGATGTATTATAGCATTTTTGTGAAATCTGTTCAACCGGAAAGGGTGGGACGCGATTCAACTAAAATTTAAAAAAATCATAAGAAAATAAAAATAGAATTTTTGGTAAATCCATGGTACATTGATTATATCACATAAACAGGAGGACATGAATATGCTTCATTTACCAACCTTTCCGCCGCACATGAAACAGGCGGCGGACAAACAGAAAGGACAGAACTGGTTCATCGAACTATTGATATTTTTTCTCGTATACCTTGTCTCGTCCACAGCAATGACCTTTATCCTGGTCGTGGGAGCAGTCATCACAGCCCTGGGGGACAGCAGCATCCTGCAGCAGTTTGCCATCGGCGACATACAGCAGGCGGAAACACTTATGAATACTCTGATGGAGTCCGATCCCATCATGCTGCTCATGCTGTACGCTAACGCGGCAATCATTTTCCTTACCATCCTTTTCTGCATTACGATCCAGAAACGCACGGCGGCATCCATGGGGTTTGTGCGCAGAAAAGCGGGACTGCACTACCTGGCAGGCGCAGGTGCAGGACTTCTCCTCTTCAGCGCCTCAGTGCTTATCAATATACTCACCGGATCTATGACGGTCAGCGGTATTTCCCCTGACTTTTCTCCGGCGCTCTTCCTGCTCTTCCTCGTGGGATTCGGCATTCAGGGAATGGCGGAAGAGGTGCTCTGCCGCGGTTATTTCATGGTGTCCGTGGGAAGGAGATACCCTGTTGCTGTAGCTGTATTCCTAAATTCCATCGTCTTCTCCCTGCTCCATATCATGAATCCAGGTATATCGTTTCTGGCAGTTGTCAATATCCTGCTGGTCGGTATCGTCCTGTCTCTGTACTTCTTAAGGACAGGTAATATATGGGGCGTTGGGGCACTGCACTCTGTCTGGAATTTTGTCCAGGGCAATGTATTCGGGATGGAAGTCAGCGGGATGGGTCTGTCCTGCTCCCTGCTCACCTCGTCCACGGATCCGGCACGTTCTTTCTGGAATGGAGGCGCGTTCGGACCTGAGGGAGGCTTTTCCGTGACCATTGTGATGGTCATAGCGATCCTGCTCCTCCTCTTCTGGAAAAAACAGCGAAAGGAAGAACCTGTAACACAGAATTTACAGCACATGGAAGCGCGGTAATTTCTCTCCGTACAAAAAATGGAGCAGATAACTGCTGAGAAAAATGCCCAGCACGCACAACCCGGAAAAAATAATGGTAAAGGGCAGGCAGATCTGTCCCATTAGCTGAAAGGGCTGGTTCGTATAGTCCCACACTTCCCATCTCATCACTTTATTGACAAGGATACCTGTGATGAATTCTCCGGCAGTGACAAAGATCACGCACCAGCCCACCTGTTTCCACAGAGGAGCGTCCCACCCGGTCCACATCCCCTGCTGGGCAAAAAACACAAAGCATATCCCGCCCAGCAGGAACATGGACCAGTGGGAAAATCCGCGGAATATCACCTCAAATGTATAATAAAGTGTTCCCCCAAGAGTTCCCAGAAATAAATATTCACTCAGTCGTTTCATAAGTATTTTCACCATTTCTTTTGATTGTTCTTACATAGTCTGAGCGTTTTTCTGATATTTTATGAGTGGAAATCTTTTATGATTTATCTCCCTTTATTTTTTGAAAATTGTTTTATACACTCTTTGACAGCCCTTTCCCGAAATACACAGTGCGGCAGTATAAACCGCCGCACCACATATCTTTCCACTCTTTTGATTTTACGTCTAAAATTTACTCAGCCACATCTCTGATGCTGAAGCTGAATCTGCCCATCTTGTCCTTTCCAAGGCAGACCGCCTTTACTACATCTCCGAGCTTAAGCACGTCTTCCACTTTATCCACACGCTTTTTCGCGATCTTTGAGATATGCACGAGTCCTTCCTTGCCCGGGGCGAACTCAAGGAACGCTCCAAATTCCTTGATGCTTACGACCTTTCCTTCAAATACCTGTCCCGCCTCAAACTCTGTCACGATCGTGTGGATCAGTTTTGCTGCCTGGTCCATGCCTTCTTTCTCTGTACCGCAGATGGATACGGAGCCGTCGTCCTCGATATCGATCTTCACGCCGGTCTGCTCAATGATCGCATTGATCGTCTTGCCTCTCTGTCCGACCACATCGCCAATCTTCTGAGGATCGATCTGCATCTGGATGATCTTCGGAGCATACGGTCCGACTTCCGGCCTCGGCTCTGCGATCGCCTTGTTCATAACTTCATCGATAATATAGGTTCTCGCCTTCTTTGTGGCAGAGATTGCCTCCTCGATGATCGGTCTTGTCAGGCCGTGGATCTTAATGTCCATCTGGATCGCCGTGATCCCCTTGTGCGTTCCTGCCACCTTAAAGTCCATATCTCCGAAGAAATCTTCCAGTCCCTGTATATCTGTGAGTACCAGGTAGTCATCATCCGTATCGCCTGTCACCAGTCCTGCGGAAATACCTGCAACAGCGGCTTTGATCGGCACGCCTGCCGTCATCAGCGACATACTGGACGCGCACACACTTGCCTGGGAAGTGGAGCCGTTGGACTCAAAAGTCTCCGACACGGTGCGGATCGCATAGGGGAACTCCGCCTCATCGGGAAGCACTGGCAGGAGCGCTTTCTCCGCCAGAGCTCCGTGTCCGATCTCACGGCGTCCCGGACCTCTGGAAGGTCTTGTCTCCCCCACAGAATAGGATGGAAAATTATAATGATGCATATACCGTTTGGAGGTCTCAGCCTCATCCAGTCCATCCAGCCTCTGTGCCTCAGACAGAGGAGCCAGTGTGGTCACTGTACAGATCTGTGTCTGTCCTCTCGTGAACATGGCAGATCCATGCACTCTCGGTATCAGGTCCACCTCCGCTGCCAGCGGGCGGATCTCGTCAATGGCACGTCCGTCCGGACGCTTGTGATCTTTTAAGATCATCTTTCTGACCGTCTTCTTCTGATACTGGTAAACAGCTTCGCCGAGCACTCCAAGCCACTCCTCGTTCTCAGCGAACGCCTCTTCCAGCTTTTCAGTGATCTGACGGATATTCTCTTCTCTTGTCTGCTTGTCGTCCGTGAAGACGGCTTCCTCCATCGCCGCCGGCGGAACGATCTCCTTGATCGCGTCAAACAGTTCCTGCGGGACCGCGCAGCTCTCATAACTGTGTTTCGGCTTTCCGCACTCAGCAACGATCGTATCAAAGAACGCGATCACCTTCTGGTTCAGCTCGTGTGCCGCAAAGATCGCTTCGATCATCTTGTCCTCGGGCACTTCGTTTGCGCCGGCCTCGATCATGATGACCTTCTCCTTCGTGGAAGCCACGGTCAGCGCCAGATCGGAAACCTCTCTCTGAGCTGCCGTTGGGTTGAACACAAACTCTCCGTCAACGAGACCTACCTGAGTCGTGGAGATCGGTCCGTCAAAGGGGATGTCAGAGATGCTCGTCGCGAGAGCCGCTCCCAGCATAGCTGTCAGCTCCGGGCTGCAATCCTGTTCCACGGACATCACCAGATTTTCGAGTGTCACGTCATTTCTGTAATCTTTCGGAAAAAGAGGGCGCATCGGGCGGTCGATGACACGGTCTGTCAGGATCGCGTTCTCAGATGCCTTTCCCTCTCTCTTATTGAATCCACCGGGGATTTTTCCAACTGAATAAAGTCTCTCATTGTACTCCACGCTCAGAGGGAAGAAGTCGATCCCATCTCTTGGCTTTTCAGATGCTGTCGCGGTGCAGAGTACGGTAGTGTCCCCATAGTGCATCAGAACGGCGCCATTCGCCTGTTTTGCCACTCTGTCCACGTCCACTCTCAGGGTCCTGCCTGCAAGTTCCATTTCATACTTCTTGTACATGGTGTTCTCCTTTTATCGTAATTTTTTGTGCGGGCAGGCGTCTCCGAAACTACTGAAAAATATACTATGTCGCTCCTAATACACTTTTCAGTGGTCTCGGTTACATATACCTGCTCTCAATCTGACATATTATATCATATCGCGAAACGATAGGCAAATACTTTCTCCTTCTCTGAAATCCGCCGGGAAAGCATAACTTATGCTCCCCCGGCGAATCATTCACCTCAATTGCCGGGATACCTGACTACTCTTTTGTAAGGCTTCCCTTTTTGGATCTGGTCTTGCTGTAGATCGCGAGCAGGATCGTTCCGATAACGCCGGCTGACACTGCATTGCTGATGGCAGCGACAATGCCCTGAGTAAATACAAGGTTTGCAGGCTCTGCATAGATCACGATATCCAATACAGGAGCCACGATCACCCATGCGATCACATTTCCGATGATCTGGTACACATTGAAAAGAAGGATGTCCTTCTTGCCAAACTCACCTTCTGAAGCCTTTAATTTCGGGTATGCGAGACCTGTGATAAAACAGGTAAGGCCGCTTGCCACAACCCAGCTCCACCACGGAGAGCCATACTGGATGGCATCAGACAGACCGTGTCCGATCAGGCCGATGAGACCTCCCGCGATCGGTCCGAAAAGAGCGCCGAAAAACGCACCGATACCGTATGCGGTCTTGATATCTGTCTCCGGGATCCCGGTGGGGATCTTCACATACATAAACAGCACGATAAACAAAGCTGCTCCCAATCCGGTCGCAACGATGGTCTTTGTTTTGAACTCAAATAATTTTTTCTCCATTTTGTTTTTCCTCCTTTAGATGTTAGATATATGTTAATCTTTTGTGAACTCTACGCTCCACTGGGGACCGTATCCAAGGTTATACTGTTCACAGAAGTTACCTTGGCTGACTGCCATAGCCACCTTCATCAACTCATTGTTGTAGATCATGGGAGCTCCTTTTTCCGCAAAGCCAAAGCTTTGGTGGAACAAAACAGTTTTGTCAAACACAGGCTCCCCATGGCGGCATACAACGGTATGGATCATATCCCCATACTCAAAACCGGCCTCCCGGAATGCTCTCAGGGGAATATTTGTCCACAGGTTTCCAAAATTCGGGTCATTGATCTCAAACACTCCCCGGACTTTCCCCGGTCCGATCACAGGCTCCAGGATGGGATGCTCAACAATCTCCTCCACAGGATATTCCGGGCCCACGCCCTCAAAGCTGATGATTCCGCTGGCCAGGCGCGCCGCAGTATAGCCGAACAGGTCCCGGCCGTGGAAGATGGCCACCTCCTCGGTGCCTTTTCCTCTCAGGCGGTTTACAGATTCATCGATCATGCGGACTGCCTCGATCCCAATGAACCGTTTCACATGGGTCAGAGAACCATTGTCCGGCGATACCACATAATGACCATCTGATGTCTTTACCACACAGGCGCGTCGTTCTGTGCCAACGCCGGGATCAACAACCGACACATAGATGGTCCCTTCAGGCCAGAAGGGAAGGCTCTGCCAGAGCCGGTAGCTCGCGCTCCATGTGTCATACTGGGGCAGTTCATGAGTCCCATCCATGATCTCCAGTTCACGGTCAACGCTTTTTACAACGCCGTACATGGAACTCACTGCCCCCTCTTTATAAGTAAAATCTGTCTGGAATACCAGAATCGGTTTCATAGATCATCTTCTCCCTTCATAAAACCGTACACATGCCAAGAATCCCACACTGGGGATACGCGCCCGCATCCGGCTCTTTATACAAACGGATTGTAAAACCTCGAACCGTTCACAAAGACGGATACAGCGATGGAGCCAGCCAGCACGGTAATGGAAAACAACATTGCCAGATAATCTCCCCTGTGCAGCGGTCTGCCCGCATACCAGGTCCTCTTTTTGTGCTTGCCGAATCCTCTTAATTCCATGGCATTGCTGATCAGCTCGATCCTGTCCAGGGTCGTAAAGATCAGCGGTACGAAAATATTCATCATGTTCTTTACACGAGTTTTTGTCTTCTCTTTTCTGGAAAGATCCAGTCCCCTGCTCTGCTGTGCAAGGGAAATGTCCTGATAATCCCTTATCATATCCGGGAAATAACGCAGTGTCAGAGCGAGGGCATACGCCGCCTTATAGCTCACTCCGATCCGGTTGAGGGAAGCCGCAAACTCACTGGGGTTTGTGGTCAGCAAAAATATCATTCCCAGAGGGATCCCGGAAGCATATTTGAGGATTTTCGTAACCTGGTACAAAAGCTGTTCCAGCGTCACGATATACCGGCTGTTGAACCGGAAGATCTCATGGGACGTTCCATATATCTCAACCCCATACTGCGGGCTGAACAAAAAGGTCAGCAGAAAATTAAATACAAGAAAGATCCCCACATAGACCACCATGAGCCGGATCTGCTTAAACCGGATCTCAGACAGCCGGAAAAATACAATGGACAGGACCAGGACAAAAAGGATATACCGGATGTCATAAGAAAACATCACGGAAAAGGTCAGGCAGATAAAAGCGATCAGCTTTGTGAGCCCCGACAGGTTATAGATGTAATTATCTCTGTCAATGTAGTCAAACAGCTTCGCTTTCATTCTCTCCTCGTCCCCCTCTCATAATTGATAAAATTCTGCACAAAGGAAGACGGTTCTTCCATTCCTGTCCTGACGGCAAGTTCGTACAGAGAGGTAACCTTCAGGTTTGCCCGCTCCGCGATCCCTTCATCTGTGAGTATGTCCACCGCACCCGCATCCCCGATCTTTTCTCCGCCCGATATCACGATGGCGTGGGGCGTGTATTCCAGCATCAGGTGCATGTCATGAGTGATCATTATGATGGTCACGCCCTGGCTGTTCAGGCTCTTTAAAAATTCCATGATCTCTGTATAGTGATGATAATCCTGCCCTGCCGTAGGCTCATCCAGGATGAGGATCTTAGGCTCCATGACAAGGACAGAAGCAATGGTTACCCTCTTTTTCTGTCCAAAGCTAAGAGCAGACACCGGCCATTTCTTAAATGGGGCAAGCCCGCATATCTTAAGCGCCTTGTCCACTTTTGCCTCGATTTCCTCCTCCGGTACTCCTCTGATCCTAAGGCCCAGCGCCACCTCGTCATAGATCATGGGCTTGCAGATCATCTGATTGGGATTCTGCATGACAAAACCGATCTTCCCGGAGCGCTCCTTTATCGTCCAGTCCGACATGTCATGTCCGCTGTAATACAGCTTCCCTTTATCTTCCTTCACAAAACCACAGATCAGCTTTGCCAGCGTGCTTTTCCCTGCTCCGTTCGTTCCCACGATGCTGACCATCTCTCCCTCCCGGATGAGGAAGCTGACGTCACGGAGTATCCTCCGTTTCTTCGTATATTGAAAGCTTATGTCCTCAGCCTTCAAAAGCTCCGGTCCTGTCAGGCTCTCTCTTTTCTCCGGCTGTTCCTTGTTCCATGACAGGAGCGCTTCTCTGACCTGGGCGATATCAAGGGTATCCATCCTGCCCGCCTTCATCTGAGGAGTCACTTTCACACCGGCATATTTCAGTGCCGTCACATAGAGAGGTTCGCGGATTCCCAGTTTCGGGAGAATGTCCGCTGCCATCAGCTCGTCCGGCGTCATGTCAGCCACAATGCCCCCTTCACTTACGACGATCACCCTGTCCACATCCCGGTAGAGAACGTCTTCCAGCCTGTGTTCAATGATGACCACTGTTTTCTTCTCTTTCCGCCATACTCTGTCTATCAGGTCGATCGCCGTCTTGCCGGTAGCAGGGTCAAGGTTGGCGAGGGGCTCGTCAAACAGCAGGATATCCACATCATCTACCATTACTCCGGCAAAGGACACTCTTTGCTTCTGACCTCCTGAAAGTTCAAAAGGCGAGGATTCCAGCAGCTTCCCCATGTCCACGATGTCCGTCACCTTCTGGACCGTCTCTCTCATGGCGTCCTGGGCCACGCAGTCATTTTCCAGGGCAAAGGCAACATCCTCTCCCACTGTCAGACCGATAAACTGACCGTCAGAATCCTGGAGCACAGTCCCTACCTTCTTGGACAGCTCAAAGATATCCATATCTCTGCTCTCCTGGCCCATGATCTTCAGACTTCCCTTGATCTCCCCTTTGTACGAGAAAGGGATCAGACCATTCAAACAATGCCCCAGCGTGCTCTTTCCGCTTCCGCTGGGTCCTGCCAGCAATACCTTTTCTCCTTCGTAGATCGTCAGATTGATATTCTGGAGGGTAGGCTCCGCCTGACTGAAATACTGAAACTGAAAATCCTTAAATTCTATGACCGGCTTTTTTTCTGTCTGCTTCATTTTATTCCTCGTCTCAATCTTCGTAAATGATGCGGGGCGCTTTTCGGATCGCGATGCGCCAGCTTGTTCCTGTTCCGATGTTGTACGCTCTGGCAAAACTTCCCTGATTGATGGCCACAGCCATGCAGTCCAGGCTGTTCACATACAAAAGAGGTTCTCCCACATACACATCAGCAAAACTCTTTGCATACACAAGAATATTTTTATACAGGGTCCGGGTCTCGTTCTCTATGCTTATCTCAACCCGGCCGCCGTGATTGACGCCCAGCTTTAAAAACATTTCTCTTGGGATGTTGGTCCACAGGCTTCCGAACCGCACATCCAGGACATCAATAGTCCCGCTGACTTTTTCTCCGTCATAAACCGCCTCTACAACAGGCAGCTCGATCACGCTGCCCCTTTCCACTTCAGGCCCCACCTCATCAAAAGAGATCACGCCGGATGCCAGTCTGGCTCCGGTGTAGGCATAGATATCCCTGCCATGGAATGTGTAGCTCTCTCCAGAGCTGGGCAGACGGTTCACCCTCTCGTCTATGACTCTTGCGCCGTCGAGCCCGATGATCCGTTTTACATGGGTGAGTGTCCCATTGTCCGGAGTCACGATATACTGTCCGGTCTTTGTGCGGACAACAATGCTCCTCCTCGTTGAGCCGACTCCCGGGTCTACTACGCTGACAAATACCGACCCTTCCGGCCAGTAACTTACAGTCTGGATAAGACGATAAGACGCTTCCCATATGTCATACTGAGGGATCTCATGGGTCAGATCCGAGATGCTCAGGTCCTGGTTCACGCCGTACGCCACTCCATACATTGCGCTGACCGCTCCGTCAGCCGTTCCGAAATCCGATTGTAATATTAATGGTTTCATCATAGTCTATCTTTCCTTTTCTGGCTAAGGACCCGAAAAGTCCTTGCTCTCATCAAGTATAATTGCTTTGTCAGGTGGTGTCAACTTATGTTCTCCCATCCTGGAGATAAGAATATAAAAAGACGAAGCGGAACTTATCCGCCTCGCCTGTTCTCTCCTTCTGCCGGCACCTGGATTATTTTCTGAGTCCGAGTCTCTCGATCAGAGAACGATATCTCTCGATATCTACTTTCTTAAGGTATGCAAGAAGGCCTCTTCTCTGACCTACCATCTTGAGAAGTCCTCTTCTTGAGTGGTGGTCCTTCGGATTTGCCTTAAAGTGCTCTGTAAGCTCGTTGATCCTTGCTGTCAGGATCGCTACCTGCACCTCCGGAGATCCTGTGTCTCCCTCTGTTCTTCCATACTCCTTGATGATTGCCTGTTTCTTGTCCTTTGCGATCATTTCTTTTCCTCCTTAAATAATACTCTGGTAAAACGCCTGGCATTAAGCAATGGTTGGAGTGTTCCGATCACCGAACGCCGGCTGATTGTGTAACCTCAGCTAGTATAGCACAGCAAAATCTGATTGTAAAGGAATTTTTCATTCAATCTGGTATACATTTCAGCACCTGTCTATCGCGTTTCAGGTGATCATTCATTTATCAGACCGAAAAAGTCAATCCCATACTGCATGTCCTTCATGACTTGTTCTTTCAATTCTTCCACAGAGCCGAATTTCACTTCCGGGCGCTCAAATCCGCAGAACTGTGCCGTCACTTCTTTTCCGTATGCATCCCCTTCATATCCGTAGACATACACTTCCAGGAGCCGCCTTCTCTCATCCGTCACCGTGGGCTTGACTCCGGCGTTTCCCACGCCGTCATACCACTTTCCGTCGATCTTTACCCGGCAGGCATAGACTCCGTACCTTGGCATGATCTTGTGCCCTTCGGGCTCGATATTCATAGTCGGGAACCCCAGGGTGCGTCCAAGCTGCTGTCCGTACTGTACGGTCCCGGTCAGTTCGTACGGATAGCCGAGAAGCTTTTCGGCAAGCTCCACATCGCCCTGTGCGAGCGCGTCACGGATATAGGTGCTGCTGATGACGATATCATGATAGCGCTCTTTTTCTATCACATCCAGCGTATAACCATACTCGCCGGAAAATGCCTCCAGCATCTCCACGCTGCCCCGCTTGCCGTGCCCGAACGCAGAATCCCTTCCCACTACGATATGCGCGGCATTGAGCTTTCCGGAGAGGATATCCCGGATGAAAACTTCTGCTTCCATGCTCCTGAGTTCTTTTGTGAAGGGACAGTCAATGAGCCAGTCGATCCTTCCTTCCAGATGTTCCCTGCGCTCCCGGCTCGTCATGATCGTATCCCTGTGCATATCAAAGGCGCACAGAACGCTCTCGCAGTCGTCAGACGAATATTCTATGATCTTGTCCACCAGCTTCTGATGTCCTCTGTGCAGCCCGTCGAATTTCCCTATTGTGACTGCTGTCTTTTTCGTTCCATGATAAGATTGTATCCCTGTTATATATTTCATGGCTGCCTCCTAAGCTCATCCTGGTCCAGAAACATCTTCTCCAGGCGGAACTGCCCGCGTTTCTGCTCATACCGGTAGATCCCGATAAACCTGCCCCGGACATCATATACGCGGAATTGCTCCCCATCTCTCAGCGCGTCACATCCTGCTTTCTGCATGATCACATGTTTGCTGAGAAAGGGATTTCCATTGTAACCAAGAGACACATATTTTTCCTTCAGTATGATCTGCTCCAGATCGGAAAATACGCCGTCGAGAGGGAGCAGGATCTCAGAAAGCCGTCCACTCTGTGTCTGTTCTTCTACTTCGGACAGACGGAGACTGCCTTTAAGATCAAATCTGCCCACACGGGTCCGGAGAAGAGATTCCATGCATCCCCCTGTTCTGATACTTTCCCCGATATCATGGCAGAGGGTACGGATATAAGTCCCTTTTGAGCAATCCACTTCCATACGGATGCGGGGAAGACAGATCTCCTTTATCCGGATGTCATGGATGATGACCTTGCGGCTCTTCCTCTCCACGGTCTTTCCTTCCCTTGCCAGCTCATAGAGTTTCTTTCCGCCTACTTTCAGGGCTGAATACATGGGAGGAGTCTGGTCATATTCACCAATATAGCTCCTGATACATTCCAGAACTTTTTCTTCCGTCACGCCTTCCACAGACCGCTCATCAAGGACAGTGCCGGTGATATCCTGGGTGTCCGTCGTCTTTCCCAGGAGCAGGACCGCCTCATAGGTCTTGTCCTTATCCGTGAGCATGCCGCATACTTTTGTCGCTCTGCCCAGACAGACAGGAAGCACCCCTTCCGCGTCCGGATCAAGGGTGCCTGTATGTCCGATCTTCTTCTGTCCCACGATCCCCCTCAGCCGGGCGACCACATCATGGGAGGTATATCCTTTTTCTTTATAAATGTTCAGTATTCCGTTGATCATTACTTTTCATCCTGCTCTTTTCCATGGTCAAGCTGCAGCGCGATCCTTGCAGTGATATTATTGATCACATCATAGCTTGATCCGCTCATGGTGACTCCCGCCGCGCGCACATGTCCACCGCCTCCGAAATGCTTTGCGATCATGCTGACGTCCACCACGCCCTTTGAGCGCAGACTGACTTTAAATTTTTGAGGTTCGATCTCATGGAGAAAGATCGCCACTTCCACGCCTTTTGTCAGGCGGAGCTGGCTTACGATCCCCTCAAGATCCGATGGCTGCGCCTGAAAAAATTTCATGGAGCGCTGACGGATCACGGACACGATGCAGCGTTTCTCCATTATGAGCATACTCTCCAGGAGCGCCCGGCCGAGAATCTGGTTCTGGATATAGGTCTTTTCGTAATAAGTCTTGTCGATGATCTCGCTTCCATTGATCCCTTTGCGCATCAGTTCTGCCGCGATCTCCATCGTCTCAGGGGATGTGCAGGAATACTGAAACACCCCGGTATCATGCACGATCCCCATGTAGAGCGCCTCCGCCGCAGCTCTGCTGATCTTTTCCCTGTCGAGCAGGGTAAAGACCAGCTCCGATGTGGAACTGGCGTCCGGCACGATATAATTGTGATCCGCAAATGCTTCATTACTGATATGGTGATCAATGCACAGCGTTTCCTCGGCTTTCTCAAACAACGGTTCCGAAAATCCAAGTCGTTTTACATCGCCGCAGTCCAGACAGATAAAAAGATCATATGTCCCATCTCCCGAAATCTGCGTCTTCACCTCGTCTGTACCGCTGATCATGCGGTATGCCTCCGGGATCTCTTCCAGATAGACGTCCGTATGTATGTGCGGGAACTGCTCTTTCAAGTAAAGATACAGTCCCATGCTTGAACCGACACAGTCGCCGTCCGGGCGGACATGTCCGCCCAGCGCCACTCTGCGCTTGTCTTTTAGTATATCTCCTAGTGCGATCCTCATGTTATTCCTCAGCTCCATTCTCTGAATTTCCTGTCACTTCATCGATCTTTCTGCTGATATTTACTCCATACTCAATGGACTGATCCAGAATAAATCTGATCTCCGGGGTGTTGCGCATATTTATGGTGCGCGCCAGTTCACGGCGGATATATCCCTCCGCGCTCTGGAGCCCCTTAAGAGTATCCTGCTGTGCTTTCTCATCGCCAAGAACACTGATATATGCCTTACATGTCTTTAAATCCG
This sequence comes from Candidatus Mediterraneibacter intestinipullorum, assembly GCA_019118665.1. Classification (GTDB taxonomy): domain Bacteria; phylum Bacillota; class Clostridia; order Lachnospirales; family Lachnospiraceae; genus Mediterraneibacter; species Mediterraneibacter intestinipullorum. The sequence continues at coordinate 19,129 of DWYM01000031.1, read as the reverse complement.
GAGCTGCTTCGACAGCTACCACGGAAGTCATTGGCGCCACCCTGGGATCTTTGATCCCTCCGCGCAGGATATTGCTCAGTTCCCGCTGGACCTCAGCGTTTATGCGTGTGTTTTTAATACTGTTTTTTCTCATCGCCGCTCCTTCTTTCTTATCAGGCTTATTTTCTCTCGATCTCGACCATCTTATATGCCTCTACCTCGTCGCCCTCTTTGATATCGTTATAATTTTCAAATACAAAACCGCACTCGTATCCGGCTCTGACTTCCTTTACATCGTCCTTGAAACGCTTCAGGGATGCCAGTGGTCCGTCAAATACGACGATTCCGTCGCGGATCAGGCGGACAGAACAGTTTCTCTCAAAGATACCGTCTTTCACATAAGCGCCCGCGATCGTTCCGACTCCGGAGGCTTTGAATGTCTGGCGCACTTCCGCGTGACCCAGCACTTTTTCCTCGAAGACCGGATCGAGCATTCCCTTCATGGCTGCTTCTACGTCTTCGATCGCATTATAGATAACTCTGTAAAGTCTTAAGTCCACGCCTTCTCTGTCGGCAATATCTTTTGCAGTGGCATCCGGGCGCACGTTAAAGCCGATGATGATCGCATTGGACGCCGACGCGAGGATCACGTCTGACTCGTTGATCGCGCCCACGCCGCCGTGGATCACTTTCACAACGACCTCTTCGTTGGACAGTTTTAAAAGGCTCTGTTTGATGGCTTCCACAGATCCCTGCACATCTGCCTTTACTACAATGTTCAGCTCCTTTAAGTTGCCTTCCTGGATCTGGTTGAACAGATCGTCAAGAGACATTCTGGACTTGGTCTCATCCAGCAGTTTGACCTTGCTCTGCGCGATGAAGGTCTCCGCAAAGTTTCTCGCTTCTTTCTCAGACTCGCATCCCACAAACACTTCCCCTGCGTTCGGCACATCGTTTAATCCAAGGATTTCTACCGGCTGGGATGGGCCCGCCTCTTTCACTCTTCTGCCCTTGTCATCCATCATAGCGCGGACACGTCCATGGGCGCTTCCCGCGGCAATGGCATCTCCCACATGGAGCGTTCCTTTCTGTACGAGCACTGTCGCTACAGAACCCTTGCCTTTATCCAGCTCTGCCTCGATCACAAGTCCCCTCGCCGCACGGTTCGGATTTGCCTTAAGTTCCATCACCTCTGCCGTCAGTAGGATCATCTCGAGCAGCTCCGGGATTCCTTCCTGCGTGTGGGCGGACACCGGAACAAATATCGTGCTCCCTCCCCAGTCTTCAGGGATCAGCTCATACTCTGTAAGCTCCTGCTTCACGCGCTCGATGTTCGCGCTCGGCTTATCGATTTTATTGATCGCGACGATGATCTCAATGCCGGCTGCCTTGGCATGGTTAATTGCCTCTACAGTCTGCGGCATGACGCCGTCGTCAGCGGCAACTACAAGGATGGCGATGTCTGTAGAATTTGCTCCGCGCATACGCATAGCAGTGAACGCCTCATGTCCCGGTGTATCCAGGAAAGTGATCTTCTCTCCGTTGATTTCCACCATATAGGCTCCGATATGCTGGGTAATGCCGCCCGCCTCGCGGTCAGTCACGTTTGAGTGGCGTATCGCGTCCAGAAGAGAGGTCTTACCATGGTCAACATGACCCATGACACATACTACCGGAGGACGCTTCACCATCAGGCTTTCATCTTCCTCATCCTCTTTTAAGAGCTCCTCGATCACGTCAACGACTTCCTCTTTTTCACAGAGCACCTCAAACTCCATGGCGATCTCTTCTGCTGTGTCAAAGTCAATTTCCTGATTGACGGTCACGACCTTGCCCTGCATAAAGAGCTTCTTTACGATCACAGAGGGAACAACCTTCATCTTATCCGCAAGCTCTTTTATCGTCAGGACTTCCGGGATCACGATCTGTTTGATCTTCTCCTCTTTCTTTTCTTCCTGCTTCTGCTGCGGCTTCTTCGCTTCTGCTACCTGCTTCTGCTTTCTGCCCTTCTTGCCTTTTCCATCGAACGCTTCATCCCTGTACGCTTTCTTCCTGTTGTCGCGCTCTTTATCTTTTGCCTTATTTCTCTGGCTCTTCTGCTGTTCTACGATAGGAGCTCCCACATCTTCCCTGCGGGAATCTCTCCTGTCTCCGCGCGCCCCTGATATGCCCGGTCTCTGATCGCGCCCGCTTCTATCTCCTCTGTCCGGACGGCCCTGCCTTCCTTCACCAAAAGAGCGGCTGCTCTGGGGTCTGTCAGAACGAGCGGGGCTCTCAGAACGTGCCGGACGGTCTCCTGCCGGTCGGCCTTCTCCTGCAGGACGCCCTTCCCCCGCCGGGCGTACACTCTGCGCCGGCCTTTCCGTACGGACCGGACGCTCCGCTTCGGACCTGGTTTCTCCTGCTGGTCTCCCCTCGCCTGCCGGGCGTGCGTTCTGTACCGGTCTCTCTGTACGCACCGGACGGTCTCCTGACGGTCTGCCTTCTCCCGGTGCTCTGCCTTCTCCGGCCGGGCGAAGTCCCTGAGCCGGTCTCTCCGTACGAGCCGGGCGTTCTCCGGCGGGATGGGTTCCCTGTGCCGGACGAGCTCCCTGCTGAGCCGGGCGGGCTCTCTGCGCCGGGCGGGTTCCCTGCTGTCCAGGACGCGCCGGGCGCTGTGCCGGACGGCTTCCCTGGATACGGCTGCTGTTTTTAGAATTCTGCGGACGGATGACAAAGGCCAGATTTTTTTTCTTCGGCGCCGCTTCTTTTGCCTCGGTGGAATCAGCTTTTCCGGCATCTGCCTTTGCCGCTGTCTCCGCCTCCGTTTCCTCCTTCTTCGGCTCCGGTTTTTCCGTCTTCCTTTCAGAATGTTCCCTGCGGATCTCAACCGCCATGCTGTCCTCCAGCGAACTCATGTGGTTTTTAACCTCTACGTTTTTACTCTGCAGGATCTTGATGAGTTCTTTATTTTCTATCCCCAGCTCTTTCGCGAGCTCATGTACCCTCATTTTCGTCATATTCAACTACCTCCTTTATGCAATATCCTCATGATTTTTAAGCTCTTTTAGAATCCCGTCTGCAAATCCTTCGTCCAATATCGCCAGAGATGCACGGAATTCTTTTCCCATTGCATGCCCTAAGGTATCTTTATCTCCATAAAAACAAATTGGAACTCTGTAAAATTTACACATATCCCGAAATTTCTTCTTCGTGTTCTCCGATGCGTCCGATGCCACGATAACGAGCTTTGCCTTTCCTGACTTTGTCTCATTCTCCGTCATCATCTCGCCGCTCGCGCACCTCCCTGCTTTCATGGCAAGCCCGATCAGAGACAGGACTTTATCTCTATTCGCCAATCTCGCCCATCTCCTTTTCCAGCCTGTCATATACATCCTGCGGGATCTCCTGTTTGAAGGAACGTTCCAGCCCCCTGCTCCTGACCGCCTTCCGGAAGCATTCAACCGACCTGCATATATATGCTCCGCGTCCGTTTTTCTTTCCCTCGGCATCTACAACAAAATCTCCGCTTTCCGTTCTCAGGATACGCATCAGTTCTTTTTTCGGCTTCATCTCACCGCAGCCTACACATTTTCTCATCGGGATCTTTTTCTTTACTGCCAAATGATTCCACTCCTTCAGACGATTACTTAATTATCTGTTTCAACGAACTCGATCTCTTCCGACTCATCCTGACCATTCTGCTCTCCATGGTATTCGTCATAGTCATCGCTGATGTAGCCGTCATCATAATTTTCGCTGTAATTCTCGTCGTAGTCTCCGTAAGCTCCGTCTTCATCGTACTCATCCTCATAGTCCCCGGTGTAGCCTTCCTCACCCATGAGTCCCATCTGCTCCATATAGTTTTCCGGAAGATCGCCGGCTTCGATGGCCTGCGTCTCGCTCTTGATATCAATCTTGTATCCGGTCAGACGCGCCGCCAGCCTTGCGTTCTGTCCCTCTTTTCCAATTGCCAGGGAAAGCTGATAATCCGGTACGATCACACTCGCCACCTTCTCCTCCGGATCGGCCATAACAGAGATGACTTTCGCCGGACTTAACGCATTCTCTATCAGGAGCGCAGGGTTTTCATCCCAGTTAATGATGTCGATCTTCTCACCGCGCAGCTCCTGGACAACCGCATTGACTCTGGCGCCGTTCATCCCCACACAGGCGCCTACCGGATCCACGTTCGGATCGTTGGACCATACCGCCATTTTTGTACGAGAGCCGGCCTCGCGGGCAATACTCTTGATCTCCACAATGCCTTCTCTCACCTCGGAAACCTCAGCCTCAAAAAGACGCTTCACCAGTTCCGGATGGGTGCGGGACACGAGGATCTTCGGCCCCTTCGGTGTGTTCTTGACTTCCACCACATACAGTTTGATACGTTCCGTGGGCCTGAATACTTCCCCTTTCACCTGCTCATTCTCGGTGAGCATCGCGTCAGCCCTTCCCAGGTTGATGCTGATATTTTTCCCTACATAGCGCTGAACGATACCGGTAACGATATCCTTCTCTTTCTCAAAATACTGGTCAAATACAACTTTTCGTTCTTCCTCGCGTATCTTCTGGAGGATCAGATTTTTCGCGTTCTGCGTGGCAATACGCCCGAACTCCTTAGACTGTACCGGGATCTGTGCCACGTCCCCGATCTGGAGCGAGGAATCGAGTTTCTCCGCATCTTCGAGGCTGATCTCAAGCGCAGGATCCGTCACCTCCTCAACGACCTTTTTTTCCGCATACACTGCATAATCGCATGTTTCCCTGTCCATGATGACCTTAATATTCTCCGATGTGCCGAAGTGATTTTTGCAGGCGCTGATTAGTGAATTTTCGATCGCATCCATCATTACATCTATGCTGATGTTTTTTTCTTTCTCAAGGATCGTCAATGCTTCCATTAACTCTGTGTTCATTTTTTCCTTCCTCCTAATATTTTAAAAATCCAAAGCCAGACGGATCAGGGCAATGTCCGCCCTCTCAAATGTCTGTTCCGTGTCATCTTCATATGCGATGGTAACAGTATTTTCATCATACGCTTTCAATATCCCGTTAAATTCCTTCTGTCGGTCAATGGCCCGGTACGTCCGGATCTCTACTTCTTCGCCCAGACTTCTCATGAAATCCTTTTCTTTTTTAAGGGGTCTTCCAAGTCCCGGAGAGCTTACCTCAAACACATAAGAATCCGGGATGTAATCCTTTTCGTCCAAAATGTCGGAGAACTGTCTGCTGACCGCCTCGCAGTCATCTACTGTAATTCCCCCGGGCTTGTCGATATACGCCCGAAGATACCATATCCCGCCCTCTTTGACATACTCCACATCCACCAGCTCAAAACCCAGCGCCGTGACGACCGGCTCTAACAGATCTTCTGTCCTCTGCTCATATTCTTCCCTTTTCGACACGCTATACTTCCTTTCCTTATTTATTGCCGTGTTCTTTACGGCATGATGGTACACCCTTGCGGTGTTTCCTTTTACCAACAAAGAAGAGTGAACTTTCGTCCACTCTTCTGCCGGTTCCTTATGTAACTATATGCAACTTTAACACCTTTTTTCAAATAAATCAAGTGTTTTCGTATTTTTTATAAAGTTTTTTATTCATATGATGCCGGTGGATAGTCCGGACAAGATACTCAGAATACCGGGAGCACTGCTCCGTCATAAGTCTCATTGATAAATGTTTTCGCCTTCTCTGACAGGACAGCGTCCACGAGCGCTTTTGTCTTATCGGAATCCTCGTTCCCTTCCCGGACTACGATCACGTTGGCATATGTCTCGGCAGCCTCGGAAGTGTCCGCCTCATGGGCAATGGCCTCGTCAAGGTCTGCTTCCAGGGCATAGTTTCCATTGACGCAGGCGATATCAACATCACCCACTGCCCTTGCCACCTGTTCTGCAGCCAGCTCACGGATTTCCAGGTTCAGCGGGTTTTCCTCAATATCCAGTATTGTTGCCTGAAGCCCTGCGCCTTCCTTTAACTTGATCAGACCTTCCTGCTGGAGCAGAAGAAGGGCTCTTGCCTCGTTGGTCGTGTCGTTGGGCACTGCCACTACAGCGCCTTCCTGCAGCGCGTCCAGGCTTGCCGTCTTGCCTGCATAGATCCCAAGGGGCTCAAAGTGGACGTCTGCCACGCTCACCAGATGGGTTCCGTTTTCCGCGTTGAAATCATCCAGGTAGGGTTGGTGCTGGAAAAAGTTCGCATCCAGATCCCCATCCTCCAGAGCTGTGTTTGGAAGCACATAATCGTTATATTCCACGATCTCCAGCGTGTACCCCTGCTCCTTAAGGTCATCGGCAACAGCCTCCAGTATCTCCGCGTGGGGCGTGATGCCGGCTCCTACACGGATTACTTTTTCATCCTCCCCGGAGGCGGAAGCTCCGCATCCTGATACAAGTCCTGCGATCAGAGCGACTCCTGCCGCCAGTGTGATAAGTTTTCTTTTCATAATACATTCCTCCTAAATAATAAATCTGTTTTATTTGATCCGCTTGTCAATGCGGCGGACAAGACGCAGTCCGCCTTCCTGGAAGATCTGCACGATGATCACAAGAAGCAGGACCGTGATCAGCATCACTTCCGTGTTGTAACGGTAGTATCCGTAATTGGTGGCGATTGCCCCGAGGCCTCCGCCTCCCACAAATCCCGCCATGGCGGAATACCCCAGTATGGTGGCAAGGGAGATGGTCGCTCCCACAAGAAGGGAGGGCTTTGCCTCCGGGAGCATGACGTTTAAGATGATCTGCATCCTGGACGCTCCCATTGCCTGTGCTGCTTCCACCACACCCGAATCCACCTCTTTTAAGGAGGATTCCACCATTCGGGCAACGTAGGGAGCCGCAGCTACCACAAGGGGAACGATGGTGGCAGTGGAACCGATGGTGGTCCCCACGATCAGCCTTGTAAAAGGCAGGATCAGCACCAGAAGGATCAGGAAGGGGATGGAACGGATAAAATTGATCACGCCCCCGATCAGCAGGTTCAGAACACGGTTCCTGCAGATTCCGTTCTGGTCGGTCACAAACACGAGCACACCGAGGGGAATGCCGATCACATAAGAGAAAAGGGCCGATACAAGTACCATGTACAGTGTCTCCCATATGCCCTGTCCCAATAGTCCGATGATCTGTTCTGTCATGATATCGTTCCTCCTTCCTCAAAATGAATACCCTGTTCTGTAAGATACTGCCGGATCTTCTCCAGCGCCTCCGCGCTTTCAGGACATTGTATCAGCATCTGTCCGTAAGCCTTGCCCCCGATGTTCTCGGTGTTGGCTCCAAGGATATTTATCATCTCCCCGGAATGCAGGGTAAGCTGTGAGATAATAGGGTCTGACGAGGACTGTCCATCAAAGGCGATCCGGATCACCCGCTTCGCAATGCCCTCCGCGTCAAACTGATTGTCCGGCAGGATCAGCTTTCTCGCCGTCTCAGACTGGGGATTTAAAAATACATCCTTCACCGCTCCCATCTCCACGATCTCCCCCTGGCTCATGACCGCGATCCGGTCACAGATCTGTTCTGCCACCTGCATCTCATGGGTGATGATCACGATGGTCACGCCGTATTCCTGATTGATCTTTTTCAACAGCTCCAGGATAGATTTTGTGGTGATCGGATCAAGGGCGCTCGTCGCCTCATCGCACAGGAGGACCTCCGGGTTCGTTGCGAGAGCTCTGGCAATGGCGACCCGCTGTTTCTGTCCGCCTGAGAGCTGTGCCGGATACGCCCTTTCCTTGTCTGTCAGATCCACCAGTTCAAGGAGCTGGCGCGCTCTTTTTATCCGCTCCTCCCTTTTCACTCCCGCGATCTTCAGAGGAAAACAGATATTATCCAGCACATTTTTCTGGGCGAGCAGGTTAAACTGCTGAAAGATCATCCCCATCTTGAGCCGGGTATCCCTAAGCGTTCTCTCACTGACACCCATCAGGTTCGTGCCGTCAAAGTACACTGCCCCATCAGAAGGCCGCTCCAAAAGATTGATGCACCTCACCAGGGTGGATTTTCCCGCTCCCGAGAATCCGATGATCCCGAAGACCTCACCCCTTTTTATTTCCAGATTGATATTACTGACAGCCAGTATGTCTGTGTTTCGTGATAAAAACTGCTTACTGACATGTTCAAGCCTTATGATATGTTCCTTTTCCATATGTATTGCTCCTTTGAGATATGCCATTATACTAGCACGGTGCAAAAGAGCTGTCTAATACACAAAAAAAATACCCGGCTATAAACTGAAGTTATAACCGGGGCATAAACCAGGCGCTTTCAATCGCTCCCGCTTTACGGAATATCAACCTTACGGAATATTGAGATATTTTTTAATGGCCTGGACATACTGCTCGCCCATCCTGCTTAAGATGGCGTTCTTCCGGGTCACATAGCCGATCCGCATCGTGCTGTTGGGGTTCTGTTCGTCATCCTTGTAAGGCACGGCGACATAATCGCTCCCATTTAATTCCTCACAGATGATGCCGGAGCACAGTGTATAACCGTTCAGCCCCACCATCAGGTTGAGCAGAGTGGCGCGGTCGTTCGCCCGGATGATCCGGGAATATTCGTTGGTGGAGAGGATCTCCTCCGCCAGATAGAACGAACTGTTGTCTCCCTGGTCAAAGGACAGACAGGGATAATCCGCGAGCTGGTCAAAACAGATGTAAGGCTCTGACACAAGGGGATGGTGCTTCCATATGTACACATACGCCTGACAGTCGATCAGGTGGTGGAAGGTCAGATTGGCGCCGCGCAGCAGCTTTTCCATCATTTTCTGGTTAAAATCACACAAATAGAGCACGCCGATCTCACTTTTCATGGTACTCACATCGCTGATGACTTCCGCTGTCCGCGTCTCCCGGATGGCAAACTCGTATTTGGATGTGTCATATTCCTGCACCATGTCCACAAACGCCTTTACCGCAAAAGAATAGTGCTGGGTGGAGACGCTGAATTTCTTTTTGTAAGCCCCGCCCTTTCCGTACCTCTCAAGGAGAGCTTCATACTGGCCGTATACTTCTTTTGCGTAGAGCAGAAATTCCACACCGTCATTGGTCAGGGTGACGCCCCTGCCGCTTCGGTGGAACAGAGTGATCCCCAGCTCCTTTTCCAGCTCCTTCATAGCGCTCGTAAGGGAGGGCTGGGAGACATAGAGCTGCTCCGCGGCCTTGTTAAATGATTTTGTCTCCGCAATGGTAATGACGTAATTCAGCTGTGTTAATGTCATTTCGTTCTCCTCTTGTCGTAATCATCGAGAAAATGATAGGAAACGCCGTCCTTCTGATATCCGATCACAGTTCGCAGGTTCACGTTCCTGACACTGTTGAATATATTCGTCTCAATGACCTTGCTCGTCTTCCTAAACTGAGCGATCAGTTCCTTCATCTCGTTTCGCTTGGATCCCTTCTCTCCCCCGCACGCGGAGCACGCCTCGGTAAAGCGGCAGGCGCACTGGATAAACTGAAGTCCGTTATAGTCCCGCCATGCCTTGATCGCTTCCTCCTTTACAAGATACATGGGACGTATCAGCTCCATGCCTTCAAAATTCTGGCTGTGCAGCTTCGGCATCATGGTCTCCACCTTGCCGCTGTACAGCATCCCCATGAGGATCGTCTCGATCACATCGTCAAAATGGTGTCCCAGGGCGATCTTGTTGCACCCGAGCTCCTTTGCCTTGGAATAGAGGTAGCCCCTTCTCATCCTGGCGCACAGGTAGCAAGGGCTTTTTTCCACCTCCACCACCGTATCAAAAATATCTGTGTTGAACACAGTGAGGGGGATGCCCAAGAGCCTGGCGTTATCCTGGATGATATTCCAGTTATATTCATTATATCCCGGGTTCATTGTCAGGAACACGGCGTCAAAATCCACCTGTCCGTGCCTCTTTAGTTCCTGGATGAGCTTTGCCAGGAGCATGGAGTCCTTTCCCCCGGAAATACAGACAGCGATCTTATCTCCTTCCTGGATAAGCTGATAATCATTGAGCGCTTTTGTAAATGGCCTCCAGACGGACTTGCGGAACTTTTTGATGATGCTGCGCTCGATCTCGGCCGTCTTTTCCCCCCGGCTGTCCGCGCTCTCCTCCTGCATGAACCGGGACAGGGTCAGACGCAGATAAGCCCGGTATCCGCCGTCTACATTGTAGGCGTCATATCCCATCTCCTCCAGCCTGCGGACATAGTCCGCGCTCCGGTCCCCGGTATGACAGACCAGATAGACCGGCTGTGCCGGATCCATCTCGGATATCCGGCTTTCAAACTGGTCTATGGGGATATTGACTGCCCCGGGAAAGGTTCCCGCCGCAAACTGCTCCGGAGGGCGCATATCCACAACCGTCCCTCCTGCTGTACTTCGATTTTCCAGTTCCTCAATGGTGACTGATCTCACAAATAATCCACTCCCTGTTCTTGTTTCCTGGTTTTTATCTTGTTTTCGTCCCCTGTCCGTCTCTTCTGGCCGCTTTCAGCCTGTTCAGGGTAACTTCCTTCTCTCCGTAAGGAACCTTTGTCTCTGTCCCTTCTTCAAAGAGATACACGTTCTCAAGTTCGTCCTTCTTCTGGAGGCGGATGCCCCGCACTCCGATGGCCGCTTTCTTCTTAACCGGCACGTCCGCGGCAGGGAAGCGCAGGAAATATCCGTTCTTTGTCTGGAGCACGATGTTCTGGCTGTCATTGACCACTTTCACAGCGATCAATGCATCCTCTTCCTGGAGCTTCGTCGCAGCGATGGTACGCTTTGCCACCTGGAATTCAGCCCCCTCTACCTTCTTGACCATTCCCTGAGCCGTGGCAAAGAGAAGGGTTGCAAACCGCATCTGCTCTGCATCGCAGACCATTACGATCTGTTCCTCACTGGTGGAATAATTGCTCACATTGTCGATTGGCGTTCCCTTGTCACGGAATCTGCCGTATGGTACGTCAAGTACTTTGACCTGATGCATCCTGCCGCTATCCGTAAAGATACAGAGCTTCCCTGTATTCATACAGTGGACAATGTATTTATTCTCACTGTCCGCCGCCTCTTTATTTCTTTCATATACGGACAAGTCGATGGTCTTCGCGTATCCAAAACGGTCCATGAGGAAGACAACTTCCTGCTCCTCGATCTTCTTCTCCTCGAAGACTGCCTCCTCCGCGTTTTCCACAACTGTGCGGCGCTTCCGCGCGTACTCTTTTTTAAATGCATCCAGTTCTTCTATGATGACGCCTGCCATAGAATCGTAATTGTTCAGGATATCCTCATACCTTGCGATATTTTTCAGGGTCTGTTCATGCTCCGCGATCAGAGCCTCGATCTCCAGTCCGATGAGACGGTACAGGCGCATCTCAAGGATGGCGGTAGCCTGACGCTCGGTGAAACGGAGCAGCGCTGCCATTTTCTTCGAGATATTGGACTTGAACGTGATGTTGTCCGTCACGCCGTTCACCAGACAGGCTCGTGCGTCCTTGACGGACTTGCTGCCTCTTAAGATCTCTATGATCAGATCGATCACATCGCACGCCTTGATAAGACCTTCCTGGACCTCGCTCTTTTCCCGCTCTTTCGCAAGGAGAGTCTTATATTTTCGTGTTGCCAGCTCAAACTGAAAATCAACGTGATGTTCAATGATCTTTTTAAGACCCAGCGTTTCCGGGCGTCCGTCCGCCACTGCCAGCATGTTCACGCCGAAGGTGTCCTCCAGGCGGGTCTTCTTGTAGAGCATGTTTTTCAGGTTTTCCGCGTCCGCCCCTCTCTTTAACTCCAGAACGATACGGATGCCCTCCTTGGAGGACTGGTTGGAGATATCCACGATATCCGTGGTCTTTTTTGTCTCAACGAGGTTTGCCACATCATTTAGGAACTTCCCGATGCCTGTTCCGATCATGGTGTAAGGGATCTCACTGATGACAAGCTGCTTTTTCCCGCCCTTTAACTCTTCCAGCTCCACCTTGCCCCGGATCTTGATCTTACCCTGCCCGGTCTCGTAGATGTCCAGAAGGTCATCCTTATTGACCACGATGCCCCCGGTGGGAAAGTCCGGCCCTTTGATGTACTTCATGAGCTGCCTTGTGCTGATCTCGTCATTCTTCATGTACGCCTTGACCGCGTCAATGACCTCGCCCAGATTGTGGGTAGGGATGCTGGTCGCCATACCGACCGCGATCCCCTCCGCGCCGTTTACGAGCAGGTTCGGGACCCGCATGGGAAGGACGAGAGGCTCTTTTTCCGTCTCGTCAAAGTTCGGTCCGAAGTCAATGACGTCCTTATCCAGATCTGCAAGACACACTTCCTGTGTAAACTTCGTAAGCCTTGCCTCAGTGTAACGCATGGCGGCAGCTCCGTCCCCTTCGATGGAGCCGAAATTTCCGTGTCCGTCCACCAGCGTCTGTCCCTTCTTAAAGTCCTGGGCCATGACGACAAGTGCCTCGTAGATAGAGCTGTCTCCGTGGGGATGGTATTTACCCATTGTGTCTCCCACGATGCGGGCGCATTTCCGGTAAGGCTTGTCATAGCGGATGCCCAGCTCGTACATATCATAGAGAGTGCGGCGCTGGACAGGCTTCAGCCCATCTCTCACATCCGGCAGGGCGCGGGCAATGATCACACTCATGGCGTAATCGATATATGATTTTTTCATAAGGTCTGAGTATTCTGTCCTTATAATCTGTGATTCACCGTTCATTCCTCATTCTCCTTTATCAGATATCCAGCTCTGCCTCTGTCGCGTTTTCATAGATAAACGCGCGCCTCGGCGGTACCTCCATGCCCATGAGCATCTCCGTCACCCCGGACGCCATCCTTGCGTCCTCGATCTCGACCAGTTTGAGGAGACGCCTTTCCGGATCAAGAGTTGTCTCCCACAGCTGCTCCGCGTCCATCTCCCCGAGTCCTTTGTATCTCTGGAGAGTGAACGGACCGTTATGTGTCTTCCGATACTTCTCCAGCGCCTTGTCATCATAGAGGTATTCCTCCTCCCCGCTCTTTGGCATCGCCTTGTAGAGAGGCGGCATGGCAATATACACATGTCCCTCGTAGATCAGTTCCGGCATGAACCGGTAGAACAGAGTGAGGAGCAGTGTAGATATATGGGCGCCGTCCACGTCCGCGTCCGCCATGATGATGATCTTGTCATATCTTAATTTCGTGATATCAAAGTCATTTCCATACCCTTCAGAAAACCCGCAGCCAAAGGCATTGATCATCGCCTTGATCTCCGCGTTGGCGAGGATCTTGTCAATGCTCGCCTTCTCCACGTTCAGTATCTTGCCGCGGATCGGAAGGATGGCCTGGAAATTCCGGTCTCTCGCTGTCTTTGCGGAGCCGCCGGCGGAATCTCCCTCCACGATAAATATCTCACATTTCTTGGGATCTCGGCTCTCACAGTTGGCCAGCTTTCCGTTGCTGTCAAAGGAGTATTTCTGTTTGGTGAGCAGGTTTGTCTTTGCCTTCTCCTCTGTCTTTCTGATCTTAGCCGCCTTCTCCGCACTGGAGAGTACAGTCTTTAGGGTATCCAGATTCCGGTCAAAGTACCGGACGATCTCGTCTCCTGTCACCTTTCCCACAGCTTTGGAAGCGTCCGGGTTGTCCAGCTTTGTCTTTGTCTGCCCCTCAAACCTAGGGTCCGGATGCTTGATGGAGACAATGGCTGTCATGCCGTTTCGGATGTCCGCTCCTGTAAAGTTGGCGTCCTTCTCCTTCAGGATGCCCAGCTCTCTCGCATACTGGTTCATGACCGTAGTAAACGTGGTCTTAAACCCAGTCAGGTGGGTGCCCCCCTCCGCATTGTAGATGTTGTTGCAAAAACCGAGCACATTTTCATGGAATTCATTTACATACTGCAGCGCCACTTCTACTTCTACGCCCTCGGACTCCCCTCTAAAATAGACCGGCTCATGCAGGGTTTCTTTTTTCTTATTCAGATCGCGGATAAAGCCAGTGATCCCTTCCGGCTCGTGATATACGACCCGCTCCGGTTCATCGAGACGCTTATCTTCGAATGTGATGGTCAGCTCCGGATTTAAGTATGCTGTCTCGTGGAGACGGCTCTTTACTTCTTCCGCCCGGAATTTCGTCCTCTCAAATATCGTATCATCCGGAAGGAAATTCACTGTGGTGCCTGTCTTCCTTGTCTTCCCGATCTTCGGCAGCAGACCATCCTCCAGAGCGACCACCGGGATGCCTCTCTCATAACGGTCGTAGTGGATATAACCGTCCCTGCTGATCTTTACATCCATATAGGCAGAAAGCGCATTCACAACGGAGGAGCCTACACCGTGCAGACCGCCGCTGGTCTTATAAGCGGAATCATCAAATTTTCCTCCCGCGTGCAGCGTGGTGAACACGAGCCTTGCCGCGGACACTCCTTTCTGGTGCATGTCCACCGGGATTCCCCGCCCATTGTCTGTTACCGTCGAAGATCCATCCTTTTCAAGGGTCACACAAATCTCCGAACAGTATCCTGCCAGGTGCTCGTCCACCGAATTGTCCACGATCTCGTAGATAAGGTGGTTTAAACCTTTAGTAGATACACTTCCGATATACATGCCAGGGCGTTTTCTGACTGCCTCCAGTCCTTCAAGCACCGCGATACTGCCTGCATCGTATGCATTTTTAGCTGCCATTTTCATTCTCCTTTTCCTCTGTACACAAAAGCCGCCCGGCTTTTTGTGGAGGGTTCGTTCTTACCGGGTCCTGCAAAAGTGCAGAACACACCATTACATACTATACCACCAGTTCTTGTGATTTGCAAACAAAAAAATGCGGGACCGCCACCAGATATAGGATGACCGTCCCTAAAATGAATTTTTCCCGGGATGATGTCGGAAAATATTTACTCCAGGATCACATGTGCCAGAGTGTCTGCCAGGACTTCCATGGCATTCCGCATTTCTTCTACTGTGTTTGTCTGCGCTCCCGCCTCGACGAGAAGTGACTTGGGAAGAAGATGGAGATTATACCGGTATGCCCTCAGATAGATGTGCCGGACAAATCCCGGATACAGACTTTCGGATGCGAGCTGCATCTGAAGGGAAAACGCGAGATTATCCTGTATGTACGGATTATAAAGATAGTCAATATCCCCGTTGGTGCGCGTCCGGCTCAGTCCGTTAAAATACATGATCTTTGCCGTTGGCTTCCCATTGATCTCTGTCACCAGATGGGTGCCCTCTGCCACGCCGTCCCGGTGAAGATCGATAGCCACCTCCAGAGTCGGATTCGCCTCGATAAGAGGACGCACTGAGGCCTCCGCGTTTTCATACGCATTACTGCGGTCAAGCTGGCCGTTAATGATATCATAAACCCCTGTATCATGGATCGTCTCAATTCCTTTTTCATTTAAAAGCTGGGTCAGATACTCTCCCATGCCAACAATACTGGTTGCAGGATCTCCCGGAGTAGAATCTACAAACTCTTCCTGGGAATGGGTGTGGAAGATGATCACCTTCGGTCCTCCCGTCGTGTTGTCGATCTTCATGCTCCTGCCCAGGAGGTCATCCGCATTCAGCTGCTCAGGGCCGATCATAGTGGAACTGTCCACTGTATAAAAATTACTGAGAAGATAATCAAAATCCCTGAGCTTCTCAATGGACATGTCCACGGTTGGTGCGGCGGGCTGTGCTACTGTCTCCGCCTGCCCAGGATCGCCCACCAGATTTCCGTTCTCATCCACCGCGTTCTCGTCATTTGCCTGAGCCTCCAGGATCTTCGCCAGTGTTTCCTCATCTTCTATCGCAGGGCTGTCTGCCGCATGGTCTTCTGCATAGGTTATGAGAGGAAGCCATGCGAAAGCCTTTTCCGTCACCCATTCCTGTATCCCTTTCCCGGGTGTGCGGTTCAGATAAGCAAGCCCCGGCATGTACATCTCTTCAGCGCTCGTAAAGATCCTGTTCTGGAAATCATAGCGCCAGGATCCCCTGCTCCCGCCTGCCGTGCTCCATATCAGGCAGGCGGCCAGAAGAAGGACCGGCGCCGCGGCTTTTATCTGTCCGGATTTTCGTGTTCTTATCTTTCCTGTCATCAGAGCGGAATCCCCTCCCCGCCTTTTCTCCTGAAATTGTATGCTCACTCCGAATCAGTTATGACAGTTACGCAAAAAGCATGTTGATTGCCTCGGAGATGGTATGGCTGATATGATGGATCAGTTCATCCACATCCTTCGGCGTCACGAACATCCCATTTAAATGAGGCGCGATCAGCTCCTTGACAAACTCATATTTCTCCCCCGCGCTGTAGGAACGAAGTTCCTTCCCCACTCCCTTGAGAGCGTCTGATGATTCCAGGGCACGGATAAAATTTTCCATCGTATCATTTACGATCGTCGCCGCATCAACTACGGTGGGAACCCCGATACCGATCACAGGCACTCCAAGCGACTCTTTCGTCATGCCGATCCTGTGGTTTCCCACGCCTGAGCCTGGATGGATCCCTGTATCCGCGATCTGTACCGTCCGGTTCAGCCGTCTGCTGTTGCGCGCCGCCAGAGCGTCTACCGCGATCACGATATCCGGATGCGTCTCCGCGATGATCCCCCGGACAATCTCTGAGCTCTCCATCCCGGTCTGTCCCATGACGCCCGGGACGATGGCGCTGATCATTTTTGCCTGTTCCATGCCCATGGCATATTTTCCGTATTCCTTTACAATGTGCCGGTTTACCGCAAGATGATCTGCCACATAAGGACCAAGGGCATCGGGCGTCACTTCCCGGTTGCCCAGACCGACAACAAGAACAGACAGGTCTCCGTCTTCCGTCTCCTCTTTCCCTTCCCCGCCCCTATCAATATTTTTATCGATCAGTTCACGGATATGCCGGCAAAGTTCTGACGCGATCTCCATATGTGTGTCATCATCAGGAAGGGCAAGGTTCGGCGTCTCCAGCGTCAGATAGGTCCCTGTCGGCTTTCCCATCGCCTTCGCTCCGTTCTCAGTCTCGATCTCCACACGGGTAATCCGCATTTCCTTTTCCTCATCATAATCCTCCTCCAGCACAACCCCGGGGATCTCCACATTATCCGACTCGAACCGCTCCTTCTCCTCTAAGGCAAGATCTGTCCTCACACTGTAATTTCTCAACATGATTTATCCTCGCTTTCCCGGCATGCGCCACTTTTTTGCTCATGTGCTGGCGCTCATCTCATACATCTTTGCGCTGGCAGGCTCATGCAAGCATGATCTGCCTTCGCGCAAAGATGTATGGCTGAACTGTTAATACAGTTTTCTCAATATTTCTCAAAATATGTATTGACAACCCCTTCCAGTTAGCATAAAATGAATGAGTATGTTCCAGCGGAGCGTCCGTGTCCGAATCTGTTGGGATACATGATCTACATTTGAATTTCATGTTATATTTGGAGGTGTACAGATTGACTAACATTAAGTCTGCTAAGAAAAGAATTTTAGTAAACGAGACAAAGGCTGCAAGAAACAAGGCAATCAAATCTAAAGTAAAGACTGCTGTTAAAAAAGTTGACACTGCTGTTGCTCAGAAAGACGCAGAGGCAGCTAAGACTGCACTGCACGCAGCGATCGTTGAGATTTCCAAGGCAGGAAGCAAGGGTGTTTACCACAAGAAAACGGTTTCCAGAAAAATCTCTCGTCTGTCAAAAGCTGTTAACAGTATTGCTTAATTTTATAGAGATCATTGAAAAGACATCCGTACCGTCAGACGGATGTCTTTTTTTGCGGGGCACCCCCTCCCCAACCTTGCTCTCCCGGTTCTGCTCTCTTGCCCTCCCGCCTCATACTCCCGTCAGTTCTCCTGACAAAAGCTCAAAGTGATTCCTTTCCACCCGGATCAGCCCTTCCCGCTGCATCTTGCTCAATTCATTTGACATCGCGGACCGGTCCACCCCCAGATAATCCGCCAGCTGCCGCCGGTTAAAGGGGATGTCAAACTGCTGCTCACCTCGTAGTACCGCCTGATCGGACAGGTAGGACAACAGCCTCCCCCTGATCGTTTTTGACGACGTGTTAAAGATCCTCTGGGACAGATTGAGGTTCTTCTGCGCGGATATGGAAAGAAGATTGCGGATCAGTTTGCTGTGATAGGCGCAGGAGTTCGGGCAGGTGCGTATGATCCTGCCCACGTCCAGAAAAAGAATGACCGTATCCTCCGCGGCAGTCACATTGACCATCAGCTTTTCTCCCGGCACACAGGCATAGGTCTCCGCGAAGATCTGCCCGGGTCCCACGCGGTCCAAAATACTGCGGTTCCCCCAGATATCGTCGTTTTCTATCAGAACGCTCCCGGAGATCACAACGCCAAGAGAAGTCACTGTGTCTCCCATATGGCAGATGATCTCTTCCTTTCTATAATGTTTTTCCTCAGCCCCCAGGCAGCTTAAGATCTTTTCTGTCTCCTCCGCAGTGCTCCCCTGAAAGAGGGCTGTTTTAGATAAATACAAAAAATTCATTTTTTCTCCTTTTTTGTTGTTATAACAACATCATGATCGTCATGATTATATTATACTCATATCACAGGATCTGACAAGGTCTAAAACAAAGTATTGTGATCATCACTAAAGGAGGACATAAGAAATGGAAACTGGAACAAAAACACAAAAGATGTTCTGCTATCAATGTCAGGAGACCGCCGGGTGCAGTGGATGTACCATGTCCGGTGTCTGCGGCAAGAAACCGGATGTAGCAGCTATGCAGGATCTGCTCGTGTATGTGACAAAAGGACTCTGCGCGGTCACGACACAGATGCGGGCCGAGGGCGCCGGTGTCCCGGAACGGATCGACCGCCTCATCACCCTGAATCTCTTTGTCACCATCACAAACGCCAATTTTGACAAGGAAGCGATCATTGCCCGCATCAAAGAAACACTGAAGACAACTCAGGAACTGCTCCCGCAGGTAAAAGATCAGAGTTCTCTTCCGGAAGCCTCCCTGTGGAACGGAGCAGAGGATACTTTTGAGGAAAAGGCTGCCCTGACCGGAGTTCTCTCAACCGAAGATGAGGACATCCGAAGCCTGAGAGAGCTCATCACCTATGGATTGAAAGGACTGTCCGCGTACACAAGGCACGCCAACGCTCTTTTAGCTGAGAGCAAGGAAACAGACGCTTTTCTCCAGCGTGCTCTTGCAGCCACTCTGAACGATGCCCTGACGGTTGACGATCTGGTGGCGCTCACAATGGAGACCGGAAAATACGGCGTAGACTGTATGGCGCTTCTTGACAAGGCAAACACAGAG
>DWYM01000030.1 GCA_019118665.1 Candidatus Mediterraneibacter intestinipullorum | reverse complement strand
CGATGATGATGGCCGCTACATTTATCATTGTTCCTAACCCGATCATAATGCATACTCTCTCCAGATTTTTTCATACCATTAGAGTATAACAGATTCCACTCTGTTTTTCACGTTTTTCCCGGGTAAAATGTCGTACTTTACTCCTTCTCTTTTAATCTTGGCAGATTCCACCGGTAATATGCCGCGAGAACACGCATCACTATAACCACAGCCATACCCGCTGCCATTGCTGTTACAAGGTCTGTCTTCTGGCTTAAAAACGCGCAGGCCACTGCCCCTGCAATCGACGCGCAGGCGTAGATATGACGGACAAAAATGTACGGCGGAACACCTGCCATGATATCCCGCATCAGTCCGCCGCCCACTCCTGTGATGGTCCCCAAGAATACGAGGAGAAAGAGATTATCCCCATATCCCTGCCGGATACCGGTGCTCACTCCCACCACGGTAAAAATCCCCAGCCCGGCAGTATCCATTGCCAGCATGATCTTTTCATAGATGCCGTGCGACTTCTCCTGTGCGGAAATCTTTCCAAAATACATCCCTGCAAAAAACAGGCATGATGTGACAGCAGCCACAGCTACATAGACCGGACGCTGAAATACAGCGGGCGGGATGACGCCCACTATAATGTCTCTTGTCATCCCGCCCCCGACTGCTGTCAGCACGCCTAACACACACACGCCAAAAATATCCATTGATTTCCGGACGCCGACCATCGCCCCTGAAGCCGCAAAGGCGATGGTCCCAACTATTTCAAGAGTAAAAATGATACTTTCCTGTAACCCCATACTTCATGATCTCCTCCTGCCAGTTACATCTATTCTATCATAAAAATCCTAGGAAAGTCATTACTCTGCATCAGTAAATTCATAACCATGCTTTTCGTTATATTTTTTGATGATAAAGTAAATCGGTACGATGATCACCAGCGCTCCCAGTCCAATCACCAGTCTGATAGGATCGGAATTGTAAAGAAGCCAAACACTTACCAAGATGGCTATGATCGGAATCGTATACCCAAAGGGCACTTTAAACGTGGACTCCATTCCTCTGCGCCTGAATACAATAATAGACAGGCATGTGGGGATGTACTGCGTAAATCTGGAGATCACGCTGATCGCAGCAAGCTGAGTGAAGGTCCCTGAAAGAGCCAGCGGGATCACCAGAACCGCTGAGATCACGATCGCCACAACGGGAGTTCCCCGCTTGCTCATTTTCTTAACGATTGGCGGAAGCATCCCTCTTTCCCCCAGCGCCAGACATCCGCGGGGCACGAAGATTGAATTCGCCGCGTTGATGCCTCCGATGGAAATCAGTGTTCCCACTGTTACAAGCGTACCTCCGGCGCTTCCCATAAATGTGGACATTGCATCCACTACCGGCGTCTCTGTCCCGGAAAGACCACTTCCAAGAATCCCGATGCTCACAAACTGGAGCAGGATATAGATCAAGGAGACGCATCCGATTGCAACTGCGATGGCAATGGGAAGGTTTTTCTTCGGATTGTCCATTTCTTCTGAAGCCCCGGCGATCGCCTCAAACCCTGTAAAAGCATAGAAGATAAGTATCGCCGCCTCGGCAAACGTGGCAACGGACAGGCTCTCAGGGACAATAGGCTGGAAATTGCTTCCTTTGATAAAGAAGATGCCTGCCGCGATGAAGATGATGATGGGAGCCAGCTTGCCCACAGTCGCCACATTGTTTACATATTTCGCAACGTCAATGCCGATATAATTAACCAGACTCAGAACAACGATCAGACCCACAACGATAGCGTTTCGCACAGGCCCCTCCGAAGCCTCCGGGAAAATCGCTGCCAGCGCAGTCACAAACCCTACCGCCATGGTTGCCCATGAGATGAGCTGTACCACATATTTCATAAAACCGACTTCAAAGCCTGCAAAGTTACCAAAGGCTTCCTTTGCATAAATGTAAGCTGCTCCGTTTGATTTGAACAGGCCGGCAGCCTCCGCAAAACAGAGGGCCAGCGAACCTGCCAGAAGTGTAATGAACAAGAACACAAACAGACTGCTTGTTCCCACAAGATCATATGCCTGCCCCGGCAGGAGAAAGATTCCCGAACCGATGATCGCGTTCATACCGAGCAGGATAATACTGATAAGACCAAATTTCTTTTTATTTTTCATTTGTTTTCCTCCTGTTGTCTGCATTTGTCAGCAAATGCCTGAAACAACTGAATCATTATCTTGTTGTCATATTTCGCCATCATCTCCGGATGCCATTGGACTCCGCAGATAAAACTGCCGCTGGCACGTTCGATGCCCTCGATCACCCCGTCATCCGCACTGGCAGTGATGGAAAATCCCGAAGCCACTGCCTTTACGCTCTGATGATGGAAGGAGTTTACCATCGCCTCTTTCCCCAGTACGCCTTCCAAAAAAGACCCTTTCTCCACGCTGATCTTATGGGTTGCGTTATACCTTGGCGCCTGCTGCATATGCTGAAGACAGGCCTTCATCTGAGAGCCGATGTCCTGACAGAGTGTGCCGCCAAAAGCGACATTGATCGCCTGCATCCCTTTGCAGATACCGAAAATGGGAATGGAAAGCTCATCGCCTGCCTGAATCACAGCCAGAAAGAAGCGGTCCACCTCGCTCATTGTAAATCCTTGCTGTAAAAGGGGCTGCTCGCCGTACAGAAGAGGATCGATATCCCATCCGCCGGACAGAACAATGCCGTCAAGCCCTTCCACCTGGGCTTTCACATCCTCAAGGTCCGACAGAACCGGGAGCATCACCGGGACGCATCCTGCTTTCTCCAGACTTTCCACATAATCATTGTTGACATATGCCCGGTAGATTCCCGGCATCATGCCGGAATCCATGATCAAAATGTTTGCGGCTATGCCGATCTTTGGTTTCTTCATTTTTCCCTCCTTTTTGTAAATAAACCTTATACTCTTGTTTTCCCTATCATGAGATTTAATATTTCAATATCCGTCTGTCTCATCCCCTCTCTTCCCACATGTCCTACTGCTTTCACTGTATCTTCCGCCGACTCCATGACCAGACCGTCTCCCGCCTCAAAGCGGATTCCTTTCATTGCCATGTCATGGCCGAGAAAGGCTGCCTGTAGGGCAGAATAGATCTTGGACGCACAGCTTGGCTTTGCTCCGTCACACACCATTCCCCCAATATTGGCGATAGTATTCACAACCGTATTCTCAATCTGTTCCATGGTTCCGCCTGCCAGATAAGTAATGGCAGCGCCTGAAGCTGCCGCGGCACACACAACCCCGCAGTACGCGGACAGAGCGCCAATATACCGCTTCTGGTCCTGGGCGATCAGGTTGGAAACACACAATGCCCGGTATAGCTGCTCTTCTGATTTTCCTGTCACATAAGCGTATTCGATGACCGGGAGAGAACAGGTCATCCCCTGGTTGCCAGAACCGGAATTGATGATCACCGGAAGGGGGCATCCGCTCATTCTCGCGTCAGAGCCTGCCGCTGCCCGGGCGATTGCCTTCCAGCGCACATCCTCTCCCTGTTCCTTTGCAAAATGCCCGATGCCAGCGCCCCACGGCTTTTTCAGTCCCTCTTCAGAAATCGCATAATTGCACTGTATCTGACGGCTCAGTATGTCCTTGACATCATCAATGCACACCTCATCTGCAAAGGTGACAATATCCCTTATATTCAGCGAGGACTTGTCCGCTTGGTTATCTTCATATGTGTGGGTATCCTCGTAGATCACCTTTCCGTTGCGTACGATATGTGTAATGTTCGTGTGCTCGTGTTCCAGACGGACAGAAGCCTGATTGCCGCCGCCTTCCGCCCTGACTTCTATAAACAGGTTCGCAACCCCCTCTTTCAGCGAACAGGTACAGAATCCGTTTTCGATCAGCTCCTTTGTGCGCGCCCTGTCCTCATCCGTAATATTCTGGAGGACTTCCAGATCTTTTTCCGCGTCTCCTCCTATGATCCCAAGGATCACTGCCGCCTCGATCCCTTTCAAACCGCCTGAGTTCGGTACAGTCACTCCCTTGACATTTTTAATGATGTTCCCGCTGCACAATGCTTCCACCTTTTCCGGGAATACTCCCAGTGTTTCCCTGCATTTTGCAGCAGCGTAGGCAAGAGCAATCGGTTCCGTGCAACCCAGCGCAGGGACGAGTTCCTTTTTCAAGATATGCAGGTAATCTTGATATAACTTGCTGTCCATCTCCTTCTCCTTCTCATATGTATTGCAGTATAATAAATATTATCACTGATATTATTACAAATAATACCAGCGATGTTCTAATCTGTCAATTAGCACTATTACAACAAAATTAGCGCTGTATTTTTGACATATTTACCAAATTTCTCTATTTACTTCTTTTCGGGCTTTTAGTATGATTACAGTATGAAGGAGGAACCGTATAGTGTATAGATGTGTACGGAGATTGTGAAATGGGAAGAAAAAACCTGAAAGAGATCGTATATGATTCTATATTGGAGAGCATTTATTCTTCTGAGTTTCGTCCAAATGAGATCATCACGGAGAGCGGCCTGATCAAAAAATTCGGATTCAGCAAATCCCCTGTCAGAGAAGCTCTGACCGCCCTCTGCCATGAGGGTGTCCTCCACAATATCCCCAGATGTGGTTATCAGGTCATTGCTATGACCACGGAGGATGTGGAGCAGATGATGGAATACCGCCGGATCCTTGAGACCGGTATGATGAGGATCAACATGCCGCACATTACGGACAAGCATCTAAAAAAACTGGAGGAACTGGCAGTTTTATGCAGCAAGGCTACAGAGGACGTCATGGAACACTGGGTGTATAACGTAAATTTCCATCTTACCCTGGCCTCTATTACAGAAAACGAGTATGTCACCGCACAGCTGAACAGCTGTATGTCCAGACTCTGGAGAGCCTATGCGCAGCTCCACTGGAATAAATGGAATCATTACTCGCTTCCTGAGGATATGAAATACCATGAGCAGATCATCGCTGCTCTGAAAAGAGAAGATCTAGAGGAGGCTGTTTCCTGTCTCGAAAAGGATCTGGAGGATTTCGGTCAATCCTCCTAAACCGCACAGACAATCATCAAAGTTTTTCTTGACAGAATGATGTCCAGATACTAGAATGAACCTATGTAAAAATAAAATACATCATTTCGGTAGGTGAGGTTACCACAGGGATTGGGTATAACCCGAAGATTGCTGCCGCAAGATCGTGGAGACACGATGAGTTGGTCAGCAGGCCGTGTCGTGAAGGCGCAGCCTAATGCAATTGATATGCCCTGTGATGCTAAAGCTTGAACGATGCA
>DWYM01000029.1 GCA_019118665.1 Candidatus Mediterraneibacter intestinipullorum | reverse complement strand
CCATATTTTTCAGCGTAGCGAATGAGGGATAGACGGTATCTCATATCTTGTGTTATACTTGCCATGCGAGGATACTCCTTTGTTTGTATTTAGGGTTTGGCAATTCAAATATAACACAAAAGAGCCTGTCCTCGCTTTTTAAATATTCAGTTGTAACACATGTATTGTAATCCTACAATCCCTGCAGGTCTGCCCTTGTCCTGCTCTTGCATTAAGCGTGAAATAAGATTATGATAGAGGTATCATTGTGAAAAGGCGGAAGCATACAGTTGGAAGAGGAAATGAAGACTGTCAGGATTTCTGTCCGCAGTCTGGTCGAATTCATCCTTCGGGAAGGCGATATCGATAACAGAAGTGCCGGCGGACTGGATAAGGACGTCATGCTCATGGGAGGAAGACTGCACCGCAAGATCCAGAGGAGCATGGTGCCCGAATATCACGCGGAGGTCAGCATGAAGATGCTGATACCCTGCGGAGAGTTCCAGATTCAGATCGAGGGACGAGCGGACGGTATTATTATAAAAGAGCATAAGGACAAAAAAGGAAGAGGGAAAAACCCGGACGGAGAACCGGATGTGGCCGTGGATGAGATCAAGGGAGTCCTCAAAGAACTTACCCACATCGAGCGGCCGGTGAATGTCCATCTGGCTCAGGCAAAGTGCTATGCATATATTTATGCGGAACAGCATGGGCTTGACAGGATCGGCGTTCAGATGACATATTGCAATCTGGATACCGAAGACATACGGAGATTTACGGAAGTATATACAAGGCAGGAACTGAAAGAGTGGTTTGAGGATCTGGTCAGACAATATGAAAAATGGGCAAGGTTTCAGATCGAGTGGAAGAAGGAGCGCGACAGTTCCATCCGGGGGCTGGGATTTCCCTTCGCTTACCGTGCCGGGCAGAGGGATGTGGCCGCGGCGGTTTACCGGACGATCCTGAGAAAGAAAAAGCTGTTCATACAGGCGCCGACAGGAGTGGGGAAAACAATATCCACGGTATTTCCCGCTGTCAAAGCCATAGGCGAAGGGATGGCTGAGAAGATTTTTTACCTGACGGCAAAGACCATTACCCGGACTGTGGCAGAACAGGCATTCCGCACACTCCAGGATCAGGGGCTCCGCATGAAAGTCATAACCCTCACGGCGAAGGAAAAAATCTGTTTCTGCGAGGAGGCGGTCTGCAACCCGGATGCCTGTCCTTATGCAAAAGGGCATTATGACCGGGTAAACGACGCGGTATTTGACATGATCGCCAGCGGGAATGAGATCAACCGCAGCGCAGTCGAAGAGCAGGCGCGTAAATACAAAGTCTGCCCATTTGAACTGTCCCTTGACATTTCTACATGGACGGATGCAGTGATCTGTGACTACAACTATGTATTTGACCCGACTGCGCATCTGAAACGGTTTTTCTCAGAGGGAAGCAGCGGTGACTATATCTTTCTGATCGACGAAGCCCACAATCTGGTGGAGCGGGGCAGAGAGATGTACAGCGCCAGCCTGTATAAGGAGGATCTTCTGGAAGTAAAGCGGGCGGTGCGGATTGATTCCCCTGTATTGGCAAGCAAACTGGAAAGTGTGAACAGACTGTTTTTGGCGCTGAAGCGGGAGTGTGAAGACTACACGATATTGGACAGTGTCTCCCATATTGCTTTAAAACTTATGAACCTTTTGTCAGAGATGGAAAATTTTCTGGAGAGGCTGCCCGATGACGACAAGCGGGAACAGGTGATGGCCCTGTATTTTCAGATACGCTCTTTTGTGAATATCCATGATATCATGGATGAAAACTATGTGGTCTACTGTGAGCTGGAAAAGACAGGGCGCTTTGTGATAAAACTTTTCTGTGTAAATCCGGCTGTGAATCTTCAGTCCTACCTGGAATATGGGGTGTCGACAGTTTTCTTTTCTGCAACACTGCTTCCGATCCATTATTATAAGAAGCTTCTTTCCGTTGAAACGGATGATTACGCGATCTATGCGGAAACGTCTTTTGCAAAGGAAAACCGTCTTCTGCTGATGGGAACAGATGTGAGTACCAGATATACGATGCGAAGCGCCAATATGTATGAGCGGATCGCCAGGTACATTGTCAGCGCGGCAGAGGGGAAAAAGGGGAATTACATGGCGTTTTTTCCCTCATACAAAGTAATGCGGGAAGTGTATGACTGCTTTCGGGAGCAGGCGGAAGAGATCGAGTCTGTGATCCAGTCACAGAATATGAGTGAGAGTGAGCGGGAAGAGTTCCTCTCCTTGTTTGAGGCGGAGAGAGAGAAAAGCCTGGTGGGATTCTGCGTCATGGGAGGGATCTTTTCCGAAGGCATTGATCTGACAGAGGACAGGCTGATCGGCGCGGTCATTGTGGGAACAGGACTTCCGCAGGTATGTAACGACAGAGAAATCGTGAGGAAATATTTTGAACAGCATGGAATGCCAGGATTTGATTACGCATATCTTTTTCCGGGTATGAATAAGGTGCTCCAGTCTGCCGGCCGGGTCATACGCACGGAGAAGGACAGAGGAATGATCCTTCTTCTGGATGACCGTTTCCAGCAACGGCAGTACCGTGAAACTTTCCCCAGAGAATGGCAAGGAATCCGCACCTGCAGCGCGGACAGTCTGCCGGGTTATCTGGAGGAATTCTGGAAATAGCTGAGAAATTCCATTGAAGCTCTTGAGAGAGGAAGGTGTTCGTTGTAGGCGATAGCAAGTTCTCGTTCCGGAAGCTCTTCCTTTGTCCGGAGTTTAAATACATCTTTTGCTGTTTCAGAGATGCAGTAGTCCGGGACAAAGGCGATGCCAAGGCCGATCCGTGCCAGATCGATCAGCAGATCGTTGCTTGTCAGCTCGATCTCCGGTACAAGATCCAGTTGATGCTGCTGGAATGCCTTATGGATGAATTCATTTGTTGTGCTGTTTTTATCCAGCATCAGAATGGGGTAGTGCAGGAGCTGTGCAAAGGACAGTATCTGTCCTTTCAGGTCAGAGAACGTGTTCCCTGCGATAAATATGTCGCGGAATTTTTTGATCCGTATGACAGAGACAGCGGTTCCAAGGTGGTTGTTGGGATAGTTGACCACGATCAGATCCACAAGTCCATTCTGCAGAAGTTCCGCGCATTTCATAGAAGTCTGGTTGATGACTTTGATGTGGGCTCCGGGGAAAGCCTTGTGAAAACGCTCCAGATAAGGGATAAGGAAGTAACGGCATATAGTGTCGCTGGCGCCAATGCGGATCTGTCCTCCGGTGGAGGCGGCGTCAAGAAGCTGGGACTCCCCTTTTTGTATCAGGTTCATTGCAGGCTCGATATGGCGCATGAGGATCTCGCCTTCCGGGGTGAGCTGCACTTTTTTTGTGCTCCTTATAAAAAGAGTCTGGTCCAGCTTGCGCTCCAGCGTTTTGATGGATTGGCTGACCGCGGACTGAGAGATAAAAAGACGTTTTGAAGCCTCTGAAAAATTTAAAGTCGAAGCCACATGATAGAAGACTTTATACAGTTCATGGTTTATATCGATCATCATTAGACCTCCTAATAAATACTGGTTGTATTATAAGATATATGAAAGAAAAAAACAATATTACTGTTGAAAGGATCATACCATTATGGAAAGTACTGTTGAGAAAAATGCCGCCATGACCAAAATGCAGTGGGTGGCGGGCTTGCTTCTTGCTTTTTCTGTCATAGGGGCAGTTCTGATCACAAGTTTTGAGATCGCCATGTATTCTGATTTCAGCATATATCAGAAGGAATACGAAAAATATGATGTTCTGTCAGAGCTGGACATGACCATGGAAGATGCCATGTATGTGACACAGGAGATGATGGCGTACTTAAGAGGCGACAGGGAAACTTTGTCTGTGGTGACCACCGTGGAGGGAAGAGAACAGGATTTTTTTAATGAGCAGGACCGTTTCCATATGGGAGAAGTCAGAGACCTGTTTATCGGGGGAATGAATATCCGGACCGGCGCGTGTATCGCGGGGGTACTGTGTCTGGTCTTTCTTCTTGCGACAAAGGCCCATATCAGAAAGATCGTTCCCAGGTCCTACCAGGCAGCTCTGGGGATATCTGCCGCAGCGGCAGCCGCTATCGGAGTTGCGGCAGTCATTGATTTTAATGCGCTGTTTGTGCAGTTCCATCATATCTTTTTTGACAATGACTTGTGGATCTTCGATCCGACAACGGACTATATGATCCGCATGCTGCCGGTGGGGCTGTTCTATGATTTTGTCATCAGGATCGGCGCGATCTTCCTAGGGATACTCGCTGTTCTTCTGGTTTTCAGCCTGATTCCCGGACGTTTTGCGAAGAAAATGAAAAATAATTAGCCTTACTTATTACAAAGTTTAATTATATTAATTGTACTAATGATGTGAATTATGGTACGATACAGACAGAGACTATCAGCAGAAGCTCTGTACACAGAGCGGGATACAGCGTGATGTAAAGGAGACTGTATATGAGTAATGTAAAGCGTGTGTTTGTGGAGAAGAAACCGGAATTTGCCGTTGAGGCAAAGGAGTTAAGGCATGAGATCCGCCATTATCTGGGAATCCGTAATGTGGTCGGAGTCCGCGTCCTGATCCGGTATGACGTGGAGAATCTTTCAGAAGAAACATTTGAAAAAGCTTGTAAAGGCGTGTTTGCGGAGCCGCCGGTGGACATGCTTTACAGGGAAGAATTCCCCATGAGAGAAGGAGGCCGCTGCTTTTCTGTGGAATATCTGCCGGGACAGTTTGACCAGAGGGCAGATTCTGCGGAGCAGTGCGTACGTTTTATTAAAGAGGATGAAATACCGGTGGTCCGGACCGCTGTGACTTATGTGATCGAAGGAGATATTTCTGATGAAGAGTTTGACGCGATCCGCAGCCACTGCATCAATCCGGTTGATTCAAGAGAGGCGCAGCCGGAGAAACCGGAAACCCTTGTCACCGTGTTTGATGAGCCGGAAGACATCAAAGTCTTTGACGGCTTTCAGGGTATGGCGGAGACAGAGCTTAAGGAGCTTTATGGTTCTCTGGGACTTGCAATGACTTTTAAAGACTTCCGGCACATCCAGGATTATTATAAGGGTGAGGAGCACAGGGATCCCACGATGACCGAGATCCGCGTCCTTGACACTTATTGGTCAGATCACTGCCGCCACACGACTTTTTCTACGGAACTTAAGGATATAAGTTTCCATGACGGAGATTACAGAAAACCCATCGAAGATACTTACAGGGAATATTTAAAAGACCACAGTGAGATCTTCGCAGGCAGGGAGGATAAATTTATCTGCCTGATGGACCTTGCGCTCATGGCTATGCGCAGATTAAAAAGAGAAGGGAAACTTCAGGATCAGGAAGAATCCGATGAGATCAATGCGTGCAGTATCATAGTGCCGGTTAAAGTCGATGGAGTGGAGGAGGAGTGGCTGCTCAATTTTAAAAACGAGACACACAATCACCCTACCGAGATCGAGCCTTTCGGAGGCGCGGCGACCTGCCTGGGAGGCGCGATCCGAGACCCCCTTTCAGGGCGCACCTATGTCTATCAGGCAATGCGTGTGACCGGAGCGGCGGATCCGACCGTACCTGTGAAGGATACTCTGAAAGGGAAGCTTCCTCAGAAAAAACTGGTCCGTGAGGCCGCGCATGGCTACAGCTCTTACGGAAATCAGATCGGTCTTGCGACCGGGCTTGTTAAGGAGATCTATCACCCGGACTATGTTGCAAAACGTATGGAGATCGGCGCTGTCCTGGGAGCCGCTCCGAGACGCGCGGTCATAAGAGAGACTTCCGATCCGGGAGACAGTATCATCCTTCTGGGCGGGAGGACAGGACGCGACGGCTGCGGCGGGGCGACCGGATCTTCCAAGGTCCACACAGAGGAGTCCATCGAGACATGCGGGGCAGAAGTCCAGAAAGGAAATCCGCCGACAGAGCGTAAGATCCAGAGACTCTTCCGGCGCGAGGAAGTGAGCCGTATTATTAAGAAATGCAACGACTTTGGAGCGGGAGGCGTATCTGTTGCCATCGGTGAGCTGGCGGACGGCCTCCGCATAGATCTTGACAAAGTACTGAAAAAATATGCCGGTCTGGATGGGACAGAGATCGCTATCTCCGAATCTCAGGAGAGAATGGCCGTTGTAGTGGCTCCGAACAATGTGGCAGAGTTCATGTCATATGCGAAGGAAGAAAATCTGGAGGCCACAGAGGTGGCGGTCGTGACTGAAGAACCGAGGCTAGTCCTTGTCTGGAGAGGAAAGGAGATCGTAAAACTGTCAAGAGCTTTTCTTGATACAAATGGTGCGCATCAGGAGACCAGAGTCGAGGTAGAGATGCCTGACCGTAAGGGAAGCCTGTTTCACAGAAAAGAAGTCGGAGATGTGAGGGCAGCGTGGCTTGAGACTTTGGGCGATCTGAATGTGTGTTCACAGAAAGGCCTTGTGGAGATGTTCGACGGTTCCATTGGCGCGGGATCTGTGTTTATGCCCCATGGCGGGAAATATCAGATGACAGAGACACAGGCAATGGTGGCTAAGATTCCAGTTATGACAGGAAGTACGGACAGCGTGTCTATGATGAGTTATGGATTCGACCCCTATCTGTCCAGCTGGAGCCCATATCATGGGGCGGTTTATGCAGTGGTGGAGTCTGTGGCAAAGATTGTTGCCGCGGGGGGCGACCATCAGAAGATCCGCTTTACCTTCCAGGAATACTTCCGGCGCATGACAGAAGATCCGAAGAGGTGGAGCCAGCCCTTTACGGCCCTGCTGGGCGCGTATTCCGCGCAGATCGGGTTCGGGCTTCCGTCCATCGGAGGGAAGGACAGTATGTCGGGAACGTTCCAGGATATCGATGTTCCCCCCACACTGGTATCCTTTGCCGTGGACATGGCGACAGAGAAGGATATCATTACCCCGGAGCTTAAGAAGGCGGGAAATAAGCTTGTATGGCTGAGGATCGGCAGAGATGAATACGATCTTCCGGCATATGATCAGATCATGGATCAGTATGGGAAGTTTACAGAGGATATCAGGGCCGGCAGGATCGTGTCTGCATATGCCCTTGACCGCCATGGTGTGATCGCGGCAGTGAGCAAGATGGCATTCGGAAACCATATGGGTGTAAAGATCGAACACAATATGGATGAAGGAGATCTGTTCACGCCGGCATTTGGCGACATCATTGCCGAGGTGGAAGAAGGGCAGGTCGGAAACCTGCAGATCAGCTATACGGTGATCGGGGAAGTGACTGACAAGGATTGGTTCGAGTATGGGAACGCGCGGATCGGCATGGATGAGGCATTGAGCGCCTGGACAGGAACTTTGGAGAGCGTGTTTGCCACAAAATCCGCAGAAAGTTCAAGGAAAGCGGTGGAGGAGAGGCTGTATGATGCATCCCGCACCCATATCTGCAGCCATAAGATCGGGCAGCCAACGGTGTTCATACCGGTATTCCCGGGGACAAACTGTGAATATGACAGTGCGAAAGCTTTTGAACGAGCGGGGGCGAAGGTGGAGACTAGGGTGTTCCGCAATCTTGACGCGGAAGATATCCGCTCCTCGGTAGAAGAGTTCGAAAAAGCGATTTCTCAGGCTCAGATGATCATGTTCCCGGGCGGCTTCAGCGCAGGCGATGAACCGGACGGATCCGCCAAGTTTTTTGCGACCGCATTCCAGAATGCGAAGATCAAGGAAGCAGTGGAAAAGCTGCTGAGTGAGAGAGACGGACTTGCCCTTGGCATCTGTAATGGATTCCAGGCGCTGATCAAACTGGGACTGGTGCCTTACGGAAAGATCGTGGGACAGATGGAAGATTCTCCGACTCTGACGTATAACACCATCGGAAGGCATATCTCTAAAATGGTATATACAAAGGTGGTGACGAATAAATCCCCATGGCTCCAGGGAGCAGAGCTGGGAGGCGTGTATACGAACCCCGCATCCCACGGTGAGGGAAGGTTTGTAGCCAGTGAAGAATGGCTTGACCGCCTGTTCGCCAACGGACAGGTTGCAACACAGTACTGTGATCCGGAGGGAAACACGAGCATGGACGAAGAATGGAATATAAACGGTTCTTACTGTGCCATTGAGGGGATCACCAGCCCGGACGGACGCGTGCTCGGCAAGATGGCGCACTCAGAGCGCCGGGGTGATTCCGTAGCTGTCAATATTTACGGAGAGCAGGATATGAAAATATTTGAATCCGGAGTAAAATATTTTAAATGATCTGTGTGTATAGACGCTTTTCGCGGTGCCGCGCGCAATAGGAAGCGGCTCATGAAACAGAAGAAAATAGAAGGAACAGATACGCCCGACGGACCATAGCCTTGACAGCCGGTCCGCCGGGCATATTTCGCGATCTGTACATTTTTGGATATTCAAAAGATATCTGCCGGGTCCTGTCTGTTTTACCGCGCCTTAGGATCCGGCTGATAGATCTTCTTTACATGCTCCAACTTTGAACACATGTTTCTGAGAAGCAGGTCTGCCAGGGTGAGTGCGGTCATGGATTCCACTACCACAACTGCTCTGGGGACAATGACTGGATCGTGTCTTCCCAGAACTGTGATCTCGGTATTTTCTCCGGATGTGTTTACTGTCTGCTGCGTTCTGGCGATAGATGAGGTGGGCTTGATGGCCGCCCTCAGTACAAGGCGTGAGCCGTCGCTCATTCCGCCGAGAGAGCCGCCGGCATGGTTGGTCTGTTTGCGTATGGCTCCGTTTTCTGAGTAAAAAGCATCATTATTAATGCTCCCCCTGGATGCCGCTGCGGCAAATCCATCTCCGATCTCCACGCCTTTTACCGCGCCGATGGACATGACAGCATGGGCGAGAAGTCCATCCAGTTTGTCAAAAACCGGCTCTCCCAGTCCGACAGGAAGCCCCTCTGCCACACACTCAATGATACCGCCGCAGGAATCTCTTTCTGCCATAAGGGAAGAGATGTAAGCCCCTGCCTGCTCTGCAACAGAATTTCCTGGCATATACAGGGCGTTTTCAGACACCTCGGACATACGGTACTCCTCTTCCGGTATGGTGAAAGGCCCAATGGATTTTGTGTATGCCGTTACATGGATGCCGAGTTCTTTTAAGAGAAGGGAGGCGACCGCTCCGCTGGCTACCCGCCCGATCGTTTCGCGCCCGGATGAACGTCCGCCGCCCCGGTAATCCCGGAAGCCGTATTTTTCCGTGAACGGATAGTCTGCGTGTCCCGGGCGGTACAGAGACGCAATATTGCCGTAATCTCTGGGCCGCTGATCCTGGTTGCGCACGATGAGAGAGATGGGCGTCCCGGTTGTTTTCCCTTCAAATACGCCGGAGAGGATCTCCACGGAATCGGATTCGTTTCGTTTGGTAGTATATTTACTCTGACCCGGCTTCCTCCTGTCAAGATAGTTTTGTATATCTGCCTCTGAGACAGAGATCCCGGCCGGACATCCGTCGATCACAACGCCGATGCCCGGTCCATGAGACTCTCCCCATGTTGAGATACGAAATATTGAGCCAAATAATGAACCGCTCATAAATGAACTCCTTTCTATTCCTTTCCGGAATGAAACACTTTTGTGCTTTTTATCCTGCTGGGGAAATTAAGTAAAAAACACTATTATTATATAGGATGGAGCCCTGTCTTGACAAGAAAAAAAGCAGAGCTCTTTTTGAGCAGGATTTTTTGATGAAATGCAACGATTTTGTTCTTTTTTCCGTCTAATCTGTGCGGGGACAGCAGGCTGTACAGGACGCGCAGCAAAAAGGTTTTAAGATCTTTTTAAGTTTTCATTAACCAACAAGAATTTTCTGTACTTTTTAGAAGATTCGTACTATAATGTTGCCGTAATAGTGTGGAAGGAAAGAGATGGGCCAGGCTGATGAGTAAAAAAAGAAACAAAAAACAGTCAGATATACATCAAGATAATACAGAAATCCTCCGCGAAGACAGCTTTGAAAATGCCGGACCAGAGGAAGTGGCAGAAGAATATGAAGCTGTTGCAATGCAGACGCAGGACGACTCTACAGGAGAAGAAACTTTAAGCGGAGGAGAAGAACCTCTGGAGACTGTGGGGGAGGATACGCCGGCAGACGAGAAAGCTCCGGAAGATATGGGATCTGATCCTGCGAAAGAGAGCTCTCCTGCAGAAGAAGATATGAATGAAGATCCTGAGGAAGAGGAATTGGAAGAAGACTTAGAAGAGGAATTGGAAGAAGATTTAGACGAGGAATCAGAAGAAGATCTGGACGAGGAATCAGAAGAAGATTTAGAAGAAGAGGATACAGGAAGAAGAAGGAAAAGAAGACGCAGAGGAAGAAGGAAGGAAAAGAAGAGTCTGGGAAAGAAGCCGTGGATCATCGGGGGAAGTATCCTGGGCGGACTCTTGGTGATCTATTTGGGAATATCGGCCTTCTTTATGGGGTATTTTTTCATAAACACAACAATAAACGGAAAAGATTTTTCCGGGAAAACTGTTGCGGACGTGGAAGATTACTTAAAAGAGCAGGTCAAGAATTATGAACTGACTATTGTTGAACTGAATAATGAAAAAGATGTGATCAAAGGGTCAGAGATTTCTTTGGTCTATAAAGAGAACTCTGAGGTCGAAGACGCCTTAAAGAAGCAGAATCCCCTTCTTTGGGTGACATCGTTTTTCTCAAAGTCCAGCACGGATGTGCGTATCCAGGTAAGCTATGACGATCAGGCGCTGGAGGACAAGATCCAGTCGATCAAGGCGGTCACGCAGGAGCAGACAGAACCTGTTTCTGCCTATCCCAAATTTGACGGCAGCTCTTTTGTGATAGAGCCTGAAGTATATGGTACAGCGGTCAATATGGAAGCGCTGACAGAAAAGATAGAGGAACACATCACGGAGTTTAATCCGACACTGGACATGCTGGAGGAAGAGTGTTATAAACTTCCGAAATACACATCCGAATCTCCGGAAGTGCAGGAAGCGTGTGACGCCATGAACAAGTATTGTGAAGCGAGCATTACATATACCATGACGGAAAATGTTGTGGTGGATAAAAATCTCATCTCCACCTGGCTTACATATGATGAAAATATGCAGGTGACTTTTAATGAGGATGCGGTCCGGGAGTGGATGAGAGGATTTGGCTCGACTTATGACACGGTCGGAAGCACAAGGACCATCACCTCACCGAGCGGAAAAACAGTAGAAGTCTCAGGCGGCACTTATGGCTGGTCGATCGATGAAGATACAGAGACCCAGAACCTGATCAACAGCATCAAAAACGGCGAAGTGGCCACGAGGGAACCGGCGTACGCGCAGACAGCGGCATCCCATTCCGCTCAGGACTGGGGGACTACATATATTGAAGTGGATCTGTCCGCGCAGCATATGTGGTATATCGTGGATGGTTCTGTGGCGTTTCAGGCGGATGTGGTAACAGGTCTTCCCACGCCCAACAGGGCAACACCGGCGGGAGTGTATTCTATTCTTTACATACAGAGAAACGCGACCCTGATCGGGGAGAAAGACCCGGCGACAGGGGAGCCGATCTACCGGACTCCTGTGTCTTACTGGATGCCGTTTACCTGGCAGGGGCACGGATTCCATGATGCTACATGGCAGCCGGGCTTTGGAGGAAGTCTTTATCAAAGTATCGGTTCCCATGGATGTGTGAATATGTCATACAGCGATGCGGGAACCCTGTTCGGTATGATCGGCGCCGGGACTCCTGTTGTCCTTCATTATTGATGATATCAGGAGCGATGGCTGTTTGCCCAGTGTGAAATTATAAAAAATATGAGGTTGACATATCAATGTATGAGCTGCTGAAAAAAGACGGCAAGGCAAAGAGAGGGCGTTTCCATACAGTCCACGGCGCGATCGAAACGCCGGTGTTCATGAACGTGGGGACAGCCGCAGCTATAAAAGGCGCTGTTTCCACGGATGATTTAAGAGAGATCAGGACACAGGTGGAGCTCTCCAACACCTACCACCTCCACGTCAGGCCTGGAGATGAGGTTGTCAAAAAGCTGGGAGGGCTGCACCCGTTCATGAACTGGGACAGACCGATCCTTACAGATTCAGGTGGATTTCAGGTGTTCTCCCTGGCGTCTCTGCGAAAGATCAAAGAAGAAGGGGTGCATTTTCAATCGCACATTGACGGACACAAAATTTTTATGGGACCGGAAGAGAGTATGCGGATACAGTCAAATCTTGCATCCACGATCGCAATGGCTTTTGATGAATGTCTGCCAAGCGTGGCTGAGAAGAAGTATATCTCTGCCTCTGTGGAGCGGACGACCCGATGGCTGAAGCGCTGCAAAGCAGAGATGCAAAGACTGAATTCCCTGCCGGACACGATCAATCCTCACCAGATGCTCTTCGGCATCAATCAGGGCGGGATATATGAAGATATCAGGATTGCCCATGCACAGCAGATCACGGAGCTGGAGCTGGATGGTTATGCAGTGGGCGGACTTGCGGTAGGAGAAAGCCATGAGGATATGTACCGGATCCTTGACGCGGTCGTTCCCCATCTTCCTGAGAATAAGCCGACTTATCTGATGGGAGTGGGGACTCCGGCAAATATTCTGGAGGCGGTAGACCGGGGAGTTGACTTTTTTGACTGTGTTTATCCTACGAGGAATGGAAGGCATGGGCATGTGTATACGAATC
The DNA here is from genome assembly GCA_019118665.1 of Candidatus Mediterraneibacter intestinipullorum. Taxonomy (GTDB): domain Bacteria; phylum Bacillota; class Clostridia; order Lachnospirales; family Lachnospiraceae; genus Mediterraneibacter; species Mediterraneibacter intestinipullorum. The sequence goes on along the minus strand of DWYM01000029.1, from coordinate 474 downwards.
ACGGAAAGCTGAATCTCTTTAACGCGAAGTATGAGCTGGACGACCGGCCCATCGAGGACGGCTGCGGATGCCCGGCGTGCAGAAGCTACAGCCGCGCCTATATCCGCCATCTTCTCAAGGCAAAGGAGATGCTGGGGATGAGGCTCTGCGTCCTTCATAACCTGTATTTTTACAATACGATGATGGAAGAGATCAGGGACGCCATTGATGCGGGGGAATATCAGGCGTATAAGAGGAAAAAGCTGGAAGGCATGCTCCAGGGATAATGCCTATTGGTGGTCTTGGAAATCGTGGATGATTTATCAGATTTTCGTGAATGGGTTTATCAGATTTTCACGAAAAGTGTAGGTTTGTCAAACATATGTTACACCATGCTGAATAAATTCCTTCAGGATAGTCTGTGGGGATTTCCAGCCCAGAGGTCTCATAGGGAACTGGTTATAGTCCCTGCGGTTATAGACCTGGAGCTGTCGG
>DWYM01000028.1 GCA_019118665.1 Candidatus Mediterraneibacter intestinipullorum | reverse complement strand
GGCAACACTATAATCAGATAAATAATTCGACAGCAGAAAAACAGAAATTCGGACAATACAATTATACATATCTGCTTCTTATCAAAGAAGATTTTTCCCTATAGACACAGAAATTTTTACGCCCTCGCAATGTCATTTTCACGGCACCAGTCAGCATCTGTCATGCCGCTCTGGCGGCATTCATTGATAAGCCGGATCTGTTCCGCCATCGGAACACGGGCTTTGCGAGTACCTGCCATAACCTATCCTCCATAATTGTAGTGAAATAGTCTAAATATCTATCGACTACAATTATAGGCAAAACTTGGGGATCAGGAAATCCGCAGGAATATTTGGCGCTTACGATAGCCACGCCGTTCCAGCGTGTTTATGATATTTCTTCCTTCCTCCGTACCGTCAATGATCCTTCTCGCGCGGACGCTGTCACCGATGTTTACGATCTCGATCTGATCGTCCTCCTCAAATGCCTCGCGGATTTTCTGGAGAACCGGATGCTCCGCCTTCATTCCGAGGCAGACGAAACCGTAATCAAAGGGCAGTTCTTTCTGTTCGCCATCCGCTTCGATTAGGAAATTGTCCGGACGCACTTCTTTCAGCGCTGTGTTCGGCATCTGTTTCACTCCGTATTTCTTCATCAGAGTGGTGATGTCAACCTTGGACACAGGATCAAGACCGTTTCCGATGAGGGGCAGCATTTCCACGATGGTCACATCAGCTCCCCTTGGCGCGAAAAATTCCACTACGTCAAGGCCTACGGCGCCTCCGCCGATCACAGCCACCTTTTTACCAGTCATGTCCTCCGGATAGTCGTCAATATGACTGATCATGTCAAGGATCGTATAGACACGGCTGTCCTCTTTGCCCAGGTTCTCATGGAGTCCCTTGATCGGCGGCAGAAGAGGGGAGGAGCCGGTTGCGTTTACGATGATATTTGGTTTCAGACTGCGGATAAAGTCGACGTCAGCTTCCATGTTTGTAAATGCGAACAAGTTTTTATGCTTTCCTGTGCGGTGGATCATATAATCAGGAAAATCGGAAAGCCTTTTCTTATCCGGGATTTTTGAAATCTCAACAGCCAGTCCGCCAAGATGGGGTTTCTTTTCGAGGAGGAATGTGGTGCATCCAACCTCAGCAGCGGTACAGGCGGCTTCCATTCCGGAGGTCCCGCCTCCCACGACCACCACGTTGCAGGGCTTTGTGATATGACGCTTTTTATAGCCTTCGCCTTCAGCTACGGCAGGATTGATCGTACATCGGATGGGGCGGTTGATCCCGATGCGGTTGCCAGCGCATCCGATATTACAGGAGATACATTTCCTGATGTCGCCGATATCGCCGAACTGCACTTTATTTACCCATTCCGGATCCGCGATGAGACCGCGCCCGATTCCGATCAGATCCGCGTCTCCCCTTGCCAGGATGTCTTCTGCGACATGAGGGTCACGGATATTTCCCATGGTAACGCAGGGCTTATTGTAGCGCTCTTTGACTGCCTTTGCCATGTATGCCCGCCATCCGTCCGGCAGATAGTTGGAGTCGATCTGGTACTGGATGGAACCGTTCAGACCGCATGAGACGTCGATGACATCGGCCTCTTCCTGGATATACTGCAGGTAATCCAGACAGTCTTCCAGACTGTTTCCGCCTTCCATGAGCTCGTCGGCGCTGATGCGAAGGAAGATCGGAAAGAACTGACCGACCTGCTTTCTTACTTCTTCCATTACAAGCCGAGCAAAACGCGCCCTGTTTTCCGCCGAGCCTCCGAATTCATCCGTTCTCTTGTTTGTGATGGGTGAGAGGAACTGGCTGAGCAGATAGGAGTGACCCGCGTGTATCTCCACTGTGTCGAATCCGGCAATCTGCGCGCGCTTTGCGGCCTCACCGTATTTCTTCACGATACGCATGATCTCTTCTTTCTCAAGCGGACGCGGGATCTCGCCTCCTTCTTTGGAAGGAATGTCAGAAGCAGATACCGGCTGCATGTTTGTCCGGGCTGATTGCGCGGAAGCGCCGGCATGATTCAGCTGGATACCAATGCAGGCGCCCTGCTTGTGGATTGTTTCCGTCAGCTTGAAAAGCCGGGGAATATAATTGTCGTGGTCTATGCGAAGCTGTGTTGTTCCATTGGAACCCTCCGGAGAATCAACGCTCGCGTTTTCTACCATAATAAGTCCTGTGCCGCCTTTGGCGCGCTGCTCATAGTAGTTGATATGCAGGAAGCTCATTTCTCCGCTCTGTTCACCGTAGTTTGTGCCCATGGGCGTCATCATGATCCTGTTTTTGAGTGTCATGCGGCGCACTGTGAAGGGTTCAAATAAGTGTTTAAACTCTTTCTTCATAATATCAATCTCCTGAATCGTACTGTTTTAAATTGTGAGAGGCTGTTTATACAGTTTTTTGTTACGATATTAACAATCTGTTTTACAGGCTGTATTATAGATGAAAGAGCGATATAAAACAAATGCATATTTAGATAGAAAACTATAGAAATTATCTATGAATTGTGATATTTTACTATTACAGAGATGATTCCTATCAATTCAGAGGTGATTCTATGAATTTAAACCAGCTCCATTATTTTGTGAAGCTCGCGGAAAACGAGCATTATACGAAAGCAGCGGAAGAGCTCGGCATTGCGCAGCCGTCTCTGAGCCATGCTATCAGCTCCCTCGAGGATGAAGTCGGTACCAGGCTGTTTGAAAAGAGAGGGAGAAATGTTGTCCTTACTAAATACGGAAGTATTTTTCGGGAATATGCGGAACAATCGCTGAAGGCGCTCGATACAGGGGTCCGGAAAGTGCGCTCCCTGACCGGCCAGACGGAAGGATTGATCGAACTGGCGTATATCTATACGCTTGGAAGTGATTTTATCCCGCGGCTTGCGAGTGATTTTATCCGTACGCATGAGGAACTGAGCGTGAGATTCCGTTTTACGGTGGGCAATACTTCTGAGGTGGTACAGGGACTTAAAGATGAAAGATTTGACATCGGTTTCTGTTCAATGGCGGAAAAGGAAGCGGGGATACAGTTTACGCCTGTGGGAACAGAGAAGCTGGTCGTTGTCGTTCCAAAAGGCCATCCGCTCTCATCCCTGGATACTGTAGACCTGGAGCAGGCGGCTGTCTACCCGCAGATATTCTATACGCCCAGCAGCGGCCTGCGCCCTGTGGTGGAACGGCTGTTTGAGCAGCTTAAAATACAGCCCGATATCGCATATGAGATCGAGGAGGACGGCTCAATGGCAGGCCTGGTCGCCGCTGATTTCGGGATTGCCGTAATGCCAGACATCCCTGTGCTGAAAACACTGAATGTGAACGTACTGAAAATAAGAAACCAGCATGAAAAGAGATATGTGTATATGGCGAAGAATAAAGTCCAGTACCAGCCTCCGCTTGTGCGCAGATTTGAGGAGTATGTGAAACAGAGAGGACTGTGCGTCTGACGGAAACACACAGTTCGTCTCCTAGGTCAGATACTTGTCCCTTCCTTTTTGATAAAGGAAATAAAGCTACGCACGGCAGGAATCTGGTAACGGTCTTTCATATACGCCATATACACGGTATGGCGCAGATTTACGTCGGTAAGATGGATCTTTTCCAGTGGGAAGTGATCCAGAGCCTCCACATCCGCCACCAGCGCGATCCCGAAATTCTCTGCCACCAGCGATGCGATCGCGTTCTCGTCCGGTGATTCGCATATAATGCGGGGACTGACGGAATAGGAGGCATAGATCCGGCTGGTAAAGCCGCCAAGTCCGGATGATCTGTCATATCCCATGACAGGATGATCTTCCAGATCCTTAAGCGTGGGACAGCGTTTTCCGGCTAGAGGATGCCCCAGAGGGGTGATAACGATCATTTCCTGATTCATAATGGGGACAAACTGGATTTCAGGCTCGTTTTCCACATAAGACCCGAAGATCACATCGTATTGATCTGATTTGAGTCCGTTTACCATTTCGCGGGTGTAGCTTTGATGAAAATTGAAACTGATCTTTTCATTTTTGCTTTTCTCCAGAAACTGGCGCACAGTGTGCGGGATATACCGTGCCGAAAGGGGGAACACATAGGCAATATCCACATGCCCCTCATTTCCGGCAAGCTTTTTCATCTGTTTTTCTGCGGTCTGGACCTCACTCAGGATACGATCGGCATGCTCCAGAAAAATCCTGCCATACTTGGTCAGAGCCACAGTGCGTCCTTTCCTATCAAAGAGTACGAGTCCCAGTTCTTCCTCCAGATTCGCGATCGAACGGCTGAGGGAGGGCTGGGAGATATTCAGCTCCGATGCGGCGAGACGGAAATGCTGGCACTGCGCAACAGTCTGAAAATAAAAAATCTGATTTAATGTCATGGCGGACCTCCTTTTAGCAGATTATATCACAAGTGATAGCTGAAAACTATCAAAAAATACAAAAAGATATATTGGAACTATTAATCCTATTTACTTATAATGGATGCAGAGAGGTTGTTTGATATTTAACAAACAAAAAGCTATCGCAAAAAGGAGAAAAAACAATGGCAGAAAGAATCACAGGTCACACAGAATTAATTGGTCTTATGGCTTATCCGATCAGACATTCAAGCTCACCGGCAATGCACAATGAAGCATTTGCCACGCTTGGACTGGAGTATGCGTATCTCGCGTTTGAAGTCGACAATGATACGCTCGAGGATGCGGTCAAAGGACTGCGCGCCTTAAAGATGGTAGGCTCCAACGTGTCCATGCCGAATAAGACGGTAGTGGGACAGTATCTGGACGAGCTCTCCCCGGCGGCACAGATGTGCGGAGCTGTCAACACCATCGTAAATGACCACGGAAAACTCATTGGACACATCACAGACGGCGTCGGTTACATGCAGTCCTTAAAGGACAACAATATTGATGTGATCGGGAAGAAAATGACGATTGCGGGAGCCGGCGGCGCCGCAAAGGCGATCGAGGTCCAGGCTGCTCTCGACGGCGTGAAGGAAATCTCCATCTTTAATATTAAAGATAAATTCTGGCCGGCAGCGGAAAAAACAGTTGAGACGATCCGCAGCAATACGGACTGCATCGTGAATCTGTATGATCTCGACGACAAGGAAAAATTGCGGGAAGAGCTCGCTGACAGCTATCTGTTCGCTCAGGCCACGGGCGTGGGGATGAAACCGCTGGAGGGACTCTCCGTAGTTCCGGACAAATCTTTCTTCCGTCCGGAGCTGATCGTCACAGATACGATCTACTCTCCGAGAGAGACCGCGCTTCTTAAGATGGCGAAAGAAGCAGGGTGCAAGACAATGAACGGTCTCGGCATGATGCTCTTCCAGGGAGACGCGGCATTTTACCTGTGGACAGGTCAGCATATGCCTATCGAGCATATGAAAGAAGTACTTGATATCAAATACGAATAATCTGTGATGAAAGAAGAGGAGATGAATATGAATAAGAAATATCTGCCAAGCGCACTGATTCTCTATTTAAACTATTTTATACACGGCATCGGATGCTCGATCTTAAGCCAGCAGCTTGTAAAAGAACTGCTTGCCGAGCAGTGGGGCATGAGCGATGTGATGGGAGTCACGGCTGTTGCCGCGGCTCTGGGACTTGGACGTCTGATCTCGCTTCCGTTTGCAGGACCCCTGTCAGATAAGTTCGGAAGAAGGATTTCCGTTCTCATCGGCTGTTCATCCTATGTGATCTTCTTTGTCGGGATCGCGTTTTCACCGAACATGACAGTGGCGTATGTGGCGGCTGTGCTGGGCGGCATCGCAAACTCGTTCCTTGATACAGCTACATATCCGGCAGTTGCGGAAATTATTTACAAATACACAGGAATTGCTACAATGGGTATTAAGCTCTTTATTTCTGTCGCACAGCTGCTGCTCCCATTCTTCCTCGGCATATGCGCGGGAACGGTGATGTCTTATCTGACCCTTCCGCTTGTGTGCGGTATTGCCATCGCGGTGCTCGGCGTACTCGCGATCTTTGCTCCAATGCCGAAGATCGAGGGCGTGGGAAAAGGAGAGTCTTTCCTCGACAACTTAAAGAGCGCTCGTTTCTCAGTTGAGAGTGTTGCCCTGATCCTGATCGGATTTACATGTACAGCTACATTCCAGCTCTGGCTGAACTGTGCCCAGACATTCGGAAAAGATGTGGCGGGGATCGCTTCCGGGGATGTTGGGATGATGCAGACATATTACTCTGCCGGTACGCTGGTAGCTCTGTTTGTCACAAGCGTGCTTATCACAAAATTTAAGCAGGTGCGCTTCCTTGTGCTCTATCCGGTGATCTCACTTGTCATGCTTGTACTTGTATATATGATAAAATCACCTGCGATCTGCTATGTGGGTGCGTTCGTCATCGGATATTCCGGCGCCGGCGGTGTGCTCCAGATGGTTACGGCAGTCGCGAACGACCTGTTCCCGAAACTCAAAGGTACGCTGACCAGCCTTGTCATGATCGCATCCAGTCTGTGCAACTATACGATCCTGACGGCAGCTTCCAACATGAGCGCGTCAGCCGTTATCATGATGAACATTGTGATCACAGTGATCGGCGTCCTGCTGGCAATCTTCGTAAATGTAAGATACGGTGTGCTGCTGAAGAATTCGGACAGCCGGAACTGATCCGGATCCAGGATCAAATCCTGCTTTTGGACGCAAAATAGAAAGAAAAGAAAAGGAGCTGACAAGTATGAACCCGGTAAAAGTAAGAAATGTGGAGATCGGTACAGGCATCCCGAAAATCTGTGTCCCGATCGTAGGAACAACAAAAGAAGAAATTTTAAATGCGGCAGAAACAATAAAAACTACCGCGGCTGATGTTGTAGAGTGGAGAGTAGACTGGTATGAGGACATTTTCGACTTTGAAAAAACGGAAGAAACCATGAGAGCGCTGCGGGAAACACTCGGAGAGATGCCGATCCTTTTTACCTTCCGTACTTCAAAAGAAGGCGGAGAGAAGGCGATCGAGACAGACGTATATGTTGAGCTCAACCAGAAAGCAGCAAGGACCGGACTTATCGACCTGATTGACGTAGAGGCATTTACCGGAGACGACGCAGTGAAAGCTGTGATCGGAACAGCCCATGAGTGCGGGGTCAAAGTTGTCGCTTCTAATCATGATTTCCAAAAGACTCCTGAGAAAGAGGAGATCGTCTCACGCCTGCGCAGGATGCAGGAGCTGGGAGCGGATATCCCGAAGATCGCCGTTATGCCTCAGAACAAAAAGGATGTGCTGACCCTTTTGTCGGCAACAGAGGAGATGGCAACAGATTTCGCTGACCGCCCGATCATTACCATGTCTATGTCCGGGACAGGCGTTATCAGCAGACTCTGCGGCGAGGTGTTCGGTTCCGCTCTGACCTTCGGGGCAGTGGGCAAGGCATCCGCGCCGGGACAGATGGGAGCCGGGGACCTGCAGACAGTGCTGGGGCTCCTTCACAAGAGCTTGTAAAAGGACATTGGAGAGTTTTTATGAAAAAAGTATTAAGCTGGATAGATGAATATCTGGAAGAGGTGCTGCTCGCCGCCGCGCTGGCGGCAATGGCAGTGATCATGGGAGTGCAGGTGTTCTGCAGGTATGTGCTCGGAGCATCTCTGTCCTGGTCTGAGGAGCTGACCCGATATATTTTTATATGGGCCGGCTTCCTGAGCGTAAGCTATTGTACAAAAAAATGCATTTCCATCAAGATCGAACAGTTTGTCGCCCTGTTCCCGAGGCGCGGCAAAGCTGTGTTTAAAGTGGTAAATCACACATTTGAACTTATTTTATTTGTTTACCTGCTTCCGTTTGCATGGAAATATCTGATGTCCGCGGTAGAAAACGGACAGACAAGTCCCGCCATGGGGATTCCGATGTACCTTGTGCAGGCGGCGCCCCTGGCCGGGTTTGCCCTGTCCGCGATCCGCGTGCTCCAGCGATGGATCGCGGAATTTAAAGCAGTGATAGGAAAGGGGGAGAATTGAGATGTCAGCAGTTGTTCTGTTCATTATATTTGTCATATGCCTGATCATCGCGATCCCTGTTTCCATTTCCCTGGGAATCGTCTCTGTGCTCCCGGGCGCTGTGGATCCGTCTTTTACAGCCAGCGCCACATATGTGATACGTTCTATGCTGGGCGGACTGGACAGTTTTCCGCTCCTGGCGGTGCCCATGTTCGTGCTGTCAGGCATTATCATGGCCCGAGGCGGTATTTCCCGAAAGCTGTTTGATGTGTTCGCTTTCTTTATGGGAAAAAGAACGGCGGGAATGCCCTGCACCGTAGTCGTAACCTGCCTGTTTTACGGAGCGATATCCGGTTCCGGACCGGCCACCGTGGCGGCAGTGGGAAGCATGACGATCCCCATCCTCGTTGAGATGGGGTACGATAAGAAATTCACGACTGCCCTGGTGGCAGTAGCCGGCGGACTTGGGGTCATCATCCCTCCGAGCATTCCGTTCATCATGTATGGATCTGCCTCGGGCGCCTCGGTGAGCGACCTGTTTATCGCGGGGATCATACCAGGGCTTCTGATCGGAGTTCTCCTGATGATATATGCATTTTATTACTGCAAGAAGAACGGAGAGGATCAGGAGAAGAAAATGGTGGTGGTCGGAGCGCTGCACGAAAAAGGACTGCTGTGCGTGTTAAAAGACAGCGCTTTCGCGCTTTTAAGTCCGGTCATCATCCTTGGCTGCATCTACACAGGGATCGCATCGCCTACGGAGGCGGCGGTCATCTCAGTGTTTTACGCTCTCCTGATCAGCATGCTGATCTATAAGACAATAAAGCCGAAGGATATCCGGGCGATCCTTGTGGAATCCATACGCACATATGCCCCCATCCTGTTTATCCTGGCGGCTGCCATCGCATTTTCAAGAGTGCTGACGCTGATGCAGGTTCCACAGGCCATCAGTACCTGGATCCTGGCACATTTTACGAATCCGATCGTTCTTCTCATTGTGATCAACGTCTTCCTGCTGATCGTGGGAATGGTCATGGATACAACGCCGGCGATACTGATCCTGACGCCGATCCTGCTTCCGATCGTAGAGTCCATCGGAATGGATCCGATCCACTTTGGCGTGATGATGGTCGTCAACCTTGCCATCGGTTTTGTCACGCCGCCTATCGGGGTCAACCTGTTTGTGGCGAGCTCTCTTACCGAGGTGCCGCTTATGAAGATTGCGAAACACGCCCTTCCCATGATACTGTATTTTCTTGTGGCTCTGCTGATCATCACCTTTGTGCCGGCGGTCAGCCTGGCGCTGCTGTGACGCCGCATCCGACAGAAGGAGACATTATGAATAAGAAAAAATATATTTCAGCGGCAGCGGTTCTCGCCGCTGCGGGCATCCTTGCCGGGTGCGCGGCCAATGACGGTGAGCAGCGTTATGCTTATCCCCTTGGCACGGCAAGCCCGGAGGATACTGTAACACAGATTTATGCGGAAAAATTTGTAGAGGAAGTAGACCGGCTCAGCGAGGGCAGGATTAAGATCACGGTTTACCCGAACAGTGTACTGGGAGGGGACCGGGAGCTGCTGGAAAGCTGTGCTGATGGGGATATCCCATTCGTGATCCAGAACACGGCGCCCCAGGTAAATTTTATCGATGACACGGCAGTCTTTGACGCCCCCTGCATATTCGATGACATCGAGTCAGTCCGGGAAGCCGTGGACCAGCCGGAGTTTCTTGAAAAGATGCAGGAATCTTACCGGGAAGCAGGGTTTGAGCTTCTGGGATACGCGGATCAGGGCTTCCGGGTCATGTCCACCAACAGAGAAGTGACCGAGTTTTCTGACTTCAAAGGCCAGAAGATCCGCACTATGGAAGATGCTTACCAGCTCGCGTTCTGGCAGCAGCTCGGGGCAAACCCGACACCAATGAACTTTAGCGAGGTATATATCGGGCTTCAGCAGCACACCATCGACGCGCAGGAGAATCCCTACGAGGTCATCGTTTCCAACCGCCTCTATGAGCAGCAGGATTATATCGTGGAGACGAACCATGTGCCCCATCTCATTTCACTTGTGGTGAGCGAATCATTTTTTGAAGAGCTCCCCGAGGAGGACCGGCAGATACTGATCGAGGCGGAAGCGATCGCAAAGGAGTATGCGAGGGAGCAGTCCGATCAGAGGATCGACGACAGGATCCAGACCATCAAAGACAGCGGAACCCAGATCATTACTCTGGACGAAGCGGTCAGGGAGCAGATGATCAGGGCATCCGAGCCGGTGTATGAGCAGATCCGCGCAGTCGTGGCTCCTGAGATCTATACCCTGTATACAGGACAGTAATAATTGGAAACAACTGAACTGACTTCTGTTTTATCATGTGACAGAGGTCAGTTTTTTGTTGTTTTATATATAAAGTCGGTGTAAAATAAAGCGAGCAGTTTCAGTTGAGGAGGAAAACAATGGATAACAGATACCGCAGAGATCACGAAATGGCATATTATTCGGATGACAATATAATACAAGAACAGCTTGTCACTAAAAAAGCGATCAGGGAATATAATACAGTCATGCCTTTTGAACCGGTAAAGGGCCTGGAATGTCTTGACAGGGCAGGGATCATACACGGTGAAAATGTATATTTTGAGCCGCCGTTCCACTGTGAATATGGGAAACATATCACACTGGGAGAAAATTTCTATTCCAACGCCGGGTGTGTGATGCTGGATGTGGCAAGGATCAGGATCGGGAATAATGTAATGTTCGGTCCTAATGTATCAATTTATACAGCGGGACATCCGCTCCATCCCGACAGCAGGAACTCCGGGTATGAGTATGGGATCCCTGTTACCATCGGGAACAATGTATGGATCGGCGGGTGCTGCGTCATCCTCCCCGGCGTCACCATCGGAGATAACGCGGTGATCGGCGCAGGCAGCGTTGTGACAAAGGATATCCCGGCAAATGTCTGCGCCGCGGGCAATCCCTGCAGAGTGATCCGTGAGATAATGGAAGCGGACGGGCCTTACTATTATAAGGACCGCAAGTTTGACGAGGAAGTCTGGGAAAAAATAAAATGAGGTAGAGTATGAGAAAACTAGCTTTGAGAGATGAAATTTTGCTGAATATCGAAAAGCCCGCCCGCTACATTGGCGGTGAAGTAAACTCCGTGATGAAGGACAAGGAGAAGGTAGATATCCGTTTCGCTATGTGTTTTCCGGACGTATATGAAATCGGCATGTCCCATCTCGGCATCCAGATCCTGTATGATATGTTCAACCGCAGGGATGACGTCTGGTGTGAGAGGGTTTATTCCCCATGGACTGATCTGGACAAAGTAATGCGGGAGCAGAGCATCCCCCTCTTTGCCCTGGAATCCCAGGATCCGGTGAGGGAGTTTGATTTTCTGGGCATTACGATCCAATTCGAGATGTGCTATACGAATATCCTTCAGATCCTTGACCTGAGCCGGATCCCTCTCCACGCTTCAGAGCGCTCGGAGGAGTACCCTATTGTCATCGGAGGAGGACCGTGTTCCTACAATCCAGAGCCCCTGGCGGATTTTTTTGATATCTTCTATATCGGAGAGGGAGAGATGGTCTATGATGAGCTTCTCGATGTCTACAAAGAATGGAAAGGTTCCGGCAGGAGCAGAAAAGAGTTCCTGGAAAGAGCCTCTGAGATCGAAGGACTCTATGTGCCGCAGTTTTATGACGCTGCATACAACGAAGACGGTACACTCCTGTCATTTACACCCAATAACACGCACGCGCCTGCCAGAGTAAAAAAACAGATCGTCATGGCAGTGACGGACAGCCCCTATCCCATGAAACCTGTGGTCCCTTTTATCAAAGCCACCCAGGACAGGGTAGTCCTTGAGATCCAGAGGGGCTGTATCCGGGGATGCCGCTTCTGCCAGGCGGGAATGATCTACCGGCCTACAAGAGAGAGGGATGTAGAAAAGCTGAAAGAATACGCCCGCACAATGCTGAAAACGACCGGGCATGAAGAGATCTCTTTAAGCTCTTTGAGCTCCAGCGATTACTCTGATTTGAAGGAACTGGTGATGTTTCTCATTAATGAGTTTAAGGACAAGGGGATCAATATCTCCCTGCCCTCCCTTCGCATTGACGCGTTTTCCCTTGATGTTATGAGCCGGGTGCAGGATATAAGGAAGAGCAGCCTGACATTTGCCCCGGAGGCAGGGTCACAGAGGATGAGGGATGTGATAAACAAAGGGCTGAGCGAAGAAGATATCCTTGACGGCGCGGGCCAGGCGTTTGAAGGCGGCTGGAGCAAGGTGAAGCTGTACTTCATGCTGGGGCTTCCCACTGAGACGGAGGAGGACATGCGGGAGATCGCCCGCCTGTCTGACCGGGTGGCGCGCAGATATTACGAGATCCCAAAGGAACAGAGGAACGGAAAATGTCAGATCACGGCAAGTTCATCTTTCTTTGTTCCCAAGCCTTTTACGCCGTTCCAGTGGTCACCCATGTTCTCCGCGGAGGAATATGCAAGGCGTGCCTCCATCGTAAAAGATGAATTCCAGGCACAGCTGAACCGGAAGAGTTTGAAATATAACTGGCACGACGCCAAGACTACCGTCCTGGAGGGCGTTATGGCAAGAGGCGACCGGAGAGTCAGCCGGGTGGTCGAGGAGGCTTATCGTCTGGGATGCCTGTTTGACTCATGGACCGAATGTTTCCGCAATGATCTGTGGATGCAGGCGTTTGAAAATACCGGAGTGGATATTGACGTTTATAATTTGAGGCAGCGCGGGGCAGACGAGCTGTTCCCCTGGGATTTTATCGACATCGGCGTAAGCCGGAAATTCCTGTACCGAGAGTGGGAAAAAGCAGTGAACGGAGAGGTCACGCCGAACTGCCGGATGCAGTGCTCCGGCTGTGGCGCCGCGTCCTTCGGAGGAGGTGTCTGTTATGAAGGCAAGAATTAAATTCAGAAAATATGGGGCATTGCGCTTTATCGGACATCTGGATGTGATGCGGTTCTTCCAGAAGCTTATGCGGCGCGCGGACATCCCAATTGCGTTTACAGGAGGCTACAGTCCCCATATGATCATGTCCTTTGCCAGCCCCCTTGGGATCGGCTTGACAAGTGATGGAGAATATCTGGATATCGAGCTGACCGCACCTGTGGACAGCAGGGAAGCAGTAGAGCGCATGAACGCGGAATGTGTGGAGGGGATTGAGGTCATGAGCATCTGCCAGATTCCGGATGAGAAGAAAATGACAGGAATGACGATCCTCGCTGCGGCAGATTATCTTATCTCTGTAAAAAGCGGGTCTCTTCCGGATAACTGGAAAAATGCTTTTACGGATTTTATGGCGCGGGAGGAAATATGGGTCGTGAAGCAGACAAAGCGCAGTGAGAGAGAAGTGGACATCCGCCCCCTGGTCTATGGATGGGAAATACAGGAGGATAAGATCTGCCTCCGGCTTGCGGCGGGAAGCACGGATAATCTAAAGCCCGACCTTGTGATGGAGACCTTTTGCTCCATGTGCGGCATTCCGGCAGGAACTGTGTCGTTTTCGTATCACAGACTGGAAATGTATGCGGATGTTGGAAAAGACGGCAGTCGGACTCTTGTGACGCTGGAATCACTGGGCCAGGATATGACCATGTAATGTGTATGAGCATAGAATATAAGGAGAGGAAATTGGAACGAAAGATCCTGATCGAAAAAAGAGACAACCGAATACGGACGTATTTTCTTGAGGATGGGGATATCGTTGAGATCCACAGCGCTCCGGCAGAAGAGGCAGACACAGGCTGCCACAGGCTTGGGGATGTGTATGTGGGCAAGGTGAAAAATATCGTCCCCAATATCGGGGCGGCGTTTATTGAAATTGAAAAAGGCATAAACTGCTATTATGATATGAAGGACGCGAAAACTTCTTTCTTCACCCACAAATCCGGCAGAAAGGCGCTCTGTATAGGGGATGAGCTTGTCGTACAGATCAGCCGGGAGGCGGTCAAGACAAAGTCTCCCACAGTGACAGGCAATATCAGCTTTACCGGCCGATACGCCGTGCTGACCCATGGAAATACCAGGATCGGCGTGTCTTCCAAAATCCCGAAAAACCTGAGAGATGAATACAAGGAAAAATTGAGCGGCTTCCAGAACGACAGATATGGGATCATTGTGCGTACAAATGCCAGAGACGTTCCGTTTCAGGAAGTACTCAGTGAGATCAGTATTCTGCGGGAAGAGTATGAAGCGATTTTTCGGAACGCATCTTCACGAAAATGCTTTTCCTGTCTGAAATCAGCGCCTCCGTCCTATATCCTGGATCTGAAAAATGTATATATGGATGGGATGAAGGAGATCATTGTGGGAGAAAAAGAGTTGTATACAAGAATACAATCTTATTTTCGCACCGAGCTTCCCGACAAGCTGGGGCTTCTGAGACTTTATGATGATCCCTCGTTCCCGCTGTGTAAGCTGTACGGCACACAGACGATCCTTGAAAAAGCGCTGAGGGAGAGAGCATGGCTCAAGACCGGAGGGTATCTTGTCATCCAGCCCACGGAAGCGCTGACTGTCATTGACGTAAATTCCGGCAAGACAGCTGTCAGAGCCGGAAGCCGATCGGGTAGCGGAGAGGGCGCCATGAAGGTCAATCTTGAAGCGGCAAGAGAAGCTGCGAAACAGATCCGCCTGAGAAATCTTTCCGGTATCATTATCGTTGACTTTATCAACATGGATTCTGAAGAAAACACCCAGCAGCTCCTCCGGGAGTTCCGTTTCCTTCTTGCAAAAGATCCGATCCAGACCTCGCTTGTGGATATCACTCCTCTCGGGCTTGTGGAGATCACCCGGAAAAAAGTGCGCAGACCGCTTTATGAAGAGGAAAATTATCATTTACAAGCCGGGACGGAAGCGTTATAATATTGTACCGAGAATGCGCCTCTGCGGCGCGGATTCCCTTTTATGTACGGAGCATTTTTTTAAGGGAAGTCATCGGAATACATCATGATAAAAGTTCGGCATTTGGAGGAAGAAAAAGAATGAAAAAAGTAGTGAAGTTCGGCGGGAGCTCCCTGGCAAGCGCTGATCAGTTTAAGAAGGTAGGGGCGATCATCCTTGAAGATGAGAACAGACGTTATGTTGTGCCGTCTGCTCCCGGCAAACGTTTTTCCAGCGACACAAAAGTTACGGATATGCTGTACGCCTGCTATGACACAGCAGTCAAAGGCGACGACTTTTCAGTGCAGCTTGAAAATATCAAGGCAAGATACCAGGAGATCATTGATGGGCTCGCTCTGGACTGCTCTCTGGATGAAGATTTTGAGATCATCCGGAAAAATTTCCAGAACAAAGCAGGTGC
Organism: Candidatus Mediterraneibacter intestinipullorum; assembly: GCA_019118665.1. Lineage (GTDB taxonomy): Bacteria > Bacillota > Clostridia > Lachnospirales > Lachnospiraceae > Mediterraneibacter > Mediterraneibacter intestinipullorum. The sequence continues at coordinate 16,239 of DWYM01000028.1, read as the reverse complement.
GGATTACGCGGCTTCCAGAGGAGAGTTCCTGAACGGAAAGATCATGTCCTCTTACCTTGGGTTTGAGTTTGTCGATGCAGCTGAGGTCGTACGCTTTAATGACGACGGCAGTTTTAATGATGAAGCGACCAACGACCTGCTCTCCGAAAGGCTGGAAGGCATGCAGACAGCCGTGGTGCCCGGGTTCTACGGAGCAAAAGCGGATGGGACGGTGGTGACGTTTTCAAGGGGCGGTTCTGACATCACGGGCTCCCTTGTCGCTCTTGCAGCCCGAGCTGACCTTTATGAGAACTGGACAGACGTATCCGGATTCCTCATCGCGGATCCGCGGATCGTGAAAAATCCGAAATCTATTGAGACGATCACTTATAAAGAGCTGAGAGAGCTTTCTTATATGGGGGCAAGCGTTCTTCACGAGGATGCGATCTTCCCGGTAAGGAAGGCTGGTATCCCGATCAATATCCGCAATACGAACGCGCCGGAAGACAAAGGCACTCTCATCGTAGAGAGTACATGCCGCCAGCCGAAATATACGATCACAGGCATTGCCGGAACAGACGGATTCGCTTCCATCACCATCGAGAAAGCAATGATGAACTCTGCGATCGGATTCTGCCGCAAGGTACTCCAGGTATTCGAGGACAATGGGATTTCCATTGAACACATGCCGTCAGGGATCGACACAATGACGATCTTTGTGAATAAAAATGCGTTTGAGGAAAAAGAGCAGAAGATACTCTCCGATATCCAGCGCGCAGTCCAGCCCGACCACATCGAGCTTGAATCTGATCTTGCTCTGATCGCGGTCGTGGGCCGGGGAATGAAATCCACACGCGGTACTGCCGGACGTATCTTTTCCGCTCTGGCGCACGCGCATATCAATGTCAAGATGATCGACCAGGGTTCCAGCGAGCTCAACATCATTGTCGGTGTGAAACACGAAGATTTCAAGGATGCTATCCGCGCACTGTATGAGATCTTCGTCCTTACACAGATTTAGAGAAAGGCGGACAACAGATAAAGATGAACATCCTGTTCTTTTTAAAGCCCAAAAGCGAAACATCGTATGTATATGATCATGGGACACTCCGCCAGGTACTTGAGACGATGGAATATCACAAATACGCGTCCATCCCCATGCTGAACAAAGAGGGGGAATATGTGGGCACGATCACGGAGGGCGACCTTCTGTGGGGGATCAAACGGTATACAGATCTGAATCTTAAAGAAGCAGAAAATATCTTTATACAGGATTTCCCCAGAAAAGCCGACTATGTGGCTGTATCTGCCGACTCGGATATGGAAGATCTGCTCCGGAAGGCAATGGACCAGAATTTCGTCCCTGTGGTGGATGACCAGAAGAAATTTATCGGCATCATCACGAGAAAGAGTATCATCGAATATTGTTATGAAAAGCTGAAAAACTTGCCGGATTCCTATTGACTCTATGGAAATTTCTGTGTTATACTTCAACAGTATGCCGCACAATGAGGTTTAAGTTCTGCCCATGCAGACACCGTAATTGGCGAGTAATGATAATAGGAGGTGCCATATGTACGCGATTATTGCAACAGGTGGTAAACAGTACAAAGTAGCTGAAGGCGATATCATTAGAGTAGAAAAACTTGGTGTTGAAGCTGGAGAGACTTATACATTTGACCAGGTGCTCGCAGTAAATAATGACAAGCTTGTCGTCGGGACTCCGACTGTTGACGGTGCAACAGTTACAGCTTCCGTGATCGGTGACGGAAAAGCAAAAAAAGTTGTTGTTTACAAGTATAAGAGAAAAACTGGGTACCATAAGAAAAACGGACACAGACAGCAGTACACGGCTGTTAAGATCGACAAGATCAACGCTTAAGATCTGTCCGCATGATCAGGGTAACCATTTACAGGAACAGGCGGCATGAGTATACAGGATTTGACATATCAGGCCATGCGGAGTATGACGATCCCGGAAAGGATGTCTTATGTGCCGCGGTTTCAGCCCTTGTCATAAATGCTGTGAACTCCATCGGTCATTTCACGGATGATGAGACGAGCTGTGTATCTGATGAAGAAAGCGGGAGCATCACATTCCGCTTTGCTCAGATCCCATCGCCCGATGCCGCGCTTCTTCTCGATTCCATGATTTTCGGTCTGGGAGAGATAGAAGAGAACAGCGAATACGAATCATACATTGACATTATTTTCAAGGAGGTGTGAGTACCATGATGAAAATGAATCTTCAGTTTTTTGCTCATAAAAAGGGAGTTGGTTCTACAAAGAACGGTCGTGATTCCGAGTCCAAGAGACTGGGCGCCAAAAGAGCGGACGGACAGTTTGTAAAAGCAGGAAACATCCTTTACAGACAGCGCGGAACAAAGATCCATCCCGGCGTGAACGTAGGCCGCGGCGGTGATGACACTCTGTTCGCACTTGTAGACGGTGTAGTGAGATATGAAAGAAAAGGCAGAGACAAGAAACAGGTTTCTATCTATCCGGTAGCTGAATAACAGGCTGGAAAATATTTTCACTCGCATAACATGCAGGATCAAGCCCCAGACTAATGTCTGGGGCTTTTGTAAACTGACAGAAATATTTGTAAACTGATTGAAAGAGGAGATATTATGTTTGCAGACAGAGCGAAAATCTATATCCGTTCCGGCAAGGGCGGAGACGGACACTGCAGTTTCCGCAGGGAACTGTACGTCCCGAACGGCGGCCCGGACGGCGGAGACGGCGGCCGCGGCGGAGACCTTATCTTTGAGGTGGATGAGGGCCTGAACACACTTTCCGACTACCGGCACAGGAGAAAATATGCTGCCGGAGACGGTGAGCCCGGCGGAAAGAGGAGATGTCACGGAAAAGACGGCAAGGACCTGATCCTTCCTGTTCCGGAGGGAACTGTCATCAAAGAGGCGGTCACCGGGAAAGTCATTGCCGATATGTCCGGAGATAATCGGCGGCAGGTCGTGTTAAAAGGCGGGAAAGGCGGTCTTGGGAATCAGCATTTTGCCACAGCGACCATGCAGGTGCCAAAATATGCCCAGCCGGGACAGCCCGCAAAAGAGCTGGAGGTCAACCTGGAACTGAAAGTGATCGCGGACGTGGGGCTGATCGGTTTCCCCAATGTGGGCAAGTCCACCTTATTGTCCCGCGTGACGAATGCGGAACCAAAGATCGCGAACTATCATTTTACTACACTCAGCCCGAACCTGGGCGTTGTGGATCTGGATGGCGCAAAAGGTTTTGTGATGGCAGATATCCCCGGTCTGATCGAAGGCGCCTCCGAGGGTGTGGGACTGGGTCATGAATTCCTGCGTCATATTGAGAGGACAAAGCTCATGATCCATGTGGTAGACGCCGCGGGCTCAGAAGGCAGGGACCCGGTGGAAGATATTTACAAGATCAACGAAGAGCTGAAGGCATATAACCCGGGGATCGCGGAGCGTCCGCAGGTCATCGCGGCAAACAAGACAGACCTGATCTATACACCGGAAGACGATCCGGTCGAGCGCCTGAGAAAAGAATTTGAGCCAAGAGGAATGAAGGTTTTCCCGATCTCGGGCGCAACAGGCCAGGGAGTGTCTGAGCTTCTTTACTATGTAAGCTCACAGCTGGACAAGATCGACACTCCTCCGGTCATTTTTGAACAGGAGTATTTCCCGGAGGACGAACTGATCTACGAGGAGCTCCCATACACTGTAGAAGTTGAAGACGGCATCTATATAGTGGAGGGTCCCAAGATCGAGAAGATGCTGGGATACACAAACCTGGATTCCGAAAAAGGATTCGCATTTTTCCAGAAGTTTTTAAAAGAAACCGGAATCCTGGATGAGCTTGAGGCAAAGAGGATCCAGGAAGGCGACACAGTAAAAATGTATGGGCTGCAGTTTGATTATTATAAATAATCCGGATCTGAAACAAAGCAGCAGGATCATGACCCGCAGCATCATGATCTATATATGAAGGAGCAGAAATATGACGACAAAGCAAAGAGCATATTTAAAAAGTCTTGCTATGACTATGGAGCCAATTTTCCAAGTGGGAAAATCAAGCATGACTCCCGGCCTTACAGCAGCGATCTCAGAGGCTCTGGAAGCAAGGGAACTGATCAAGATCAGCGTTTTGAAGAACTGCGCGGATGACCCGAGGGAGCTGGCGGAAATCATCGCTGAGCGCACTCGTTCCCAGATCGTACAGGTCATCGGAAAGAAGATCGTCCTTTACCGTGAGGGAAAGGATGATAAAAAGAAGATCAGTCTGCCTTTATAAGGACAGGTGACAGCATATGAAGATCGGAATCATGGGGGGAACCTTTGATCCTGTCCATATCGGGCACCTTCTTCTCGGAGAATTTGCCTATGAGGACTTCGGATTGGACGAGATCTGGTTTATACCAAATGGGAATCCTCCTCACAAGGAAGCAGAACATACAGAAGAAGCTCTTCACCACCGGGTAGAGATGGTGAAACTAGCGGTGAGCGACGTCCCTTACTTTCGCGTTGATCTGTGCGAGGCTGATACCGGAAAGCATTCTTACACATACCGGACAATGCGGAAATTTAACAGAATCTATCCGGAGGATCAGTTTTATTTTATTCTCGGGGCAGATTCCCTTTTTGCGATAGAAGAGTGGAAATATTTTCGTGAGATTTTCCCGACCTGTACGATACTCGCTGCAATGAGAGATGACAAAGATGCAGAGAGTATGCGGCTTCAGATTAAATATTTAAAAGAGAGATACAATGCGCGGATCGAGCTCCTGCAGGCGCCGCTTGTAGAGATTTCCTCTACCACGATCCGCGAAAGGGCGTCAAGAGGCCTGAGCGTACGCTATATGGTCCCGGATGCTGTGGCAGAATATATCACAGCGCACAGGCTGTACAGAAATATGACAGAAGGATGAGTAAAATTGACTGAGAAATTGGCAGCGATCAGAAAAGAACTGAAAAAGAAGCTGAAAAAGGAGCGATATGAGCACACCACAGGAGTGATGTATACCGCCGCGTCTCTCGCCATGTGTTACGGCGCGGATATGCAGAAAGCGCTGATTGCAGGGCTTCTCCATGACTGCGGAAAATTCGCTCCGCCCAGGGAGCAGATAGAGCTCTGTGGAAAATATGGCATAGAGCTGTCGAGCTCAGAGCTTGACATGCCTGCTCTGATCCACGCAAAGCTCGGCGCTTATCTTGCGGAGCATGAATATGGCGTCACAGACAGGGAAATACTTGACTCCATCCGTTACCATACGACCGGACGTCCGGGAATGACCATGCTGGAAAAGATCGTCTATATTGCTGATTATATTGAGCCCGGACGCAGAGAGATTCCGGGTCTTGCGGAAGTACGAGGTGTTGTATTTCAGGATATTGACCGCGCTGTGTGCCTGTCTGCCGAACGGACAGTGCAGTATCTCAGCAGCAGCGGGAAATCAGTAGACCCAATGACAGTGAAAACCTATGAATTTTATAAAAAGTAGAAGAGAAGAGGAGGATTGAAATGAACCAGTCCAAAGAAATGGCGCGCATCGCTTACAATGCGCTCAGTGACAAGAAAGGCGAAGATGTCAAGATCATTGATATCACAGGGATCTCTGTCCTGGCCGACTACTTTATCATAGCCAACGGAAACAGCGACAGCCAGGTGAATGCCCTCGTGGACAATGTGGAGGAGGAGCTTCACAAAGCAGGATATCCTCTGCGCCAGAGGGAAGGACAGGCATCCGGGAGCTGGGTGCTGCTTGACTTCGGTGACATCATCATCCATGTATTCGACAAAGAAAACCGACTGTTCTATGATCTGGAGAGAATCTGGAAGGACGGAAAGGATATTACAGTGGAAGAACTGGATAAGGAGTAAAATAAAATAATATGAATATATGAATCTTCGGTCTTGCGGAGAAAAACAGGGCGTTATCCTCACCATGGGTCTGGTGATGGACAATGCCCTGTTCTTGTTAGCTTATTTTGTTTACATTAGATTTTGATCGTTTAAATCTGACCTTCAGTTTCTTTCAGTCTATTTGAAAAACCTCATCACGCCGATCACCTTCCCGAGAATGGAAACTTCTTTCACAATGATCGGATCCATAAAGTCATTTTCCGGCTGGAGACGGAACACGCCTTCCTCCTTATAAAAAGTCTTAACGGTAGCGCTGTCCTCCACAAGCGCAACGACCATATCGCCGTTAGAAGCGGTAGCTTCCTGTTCTACAAGGACATAATCTCCGTCAAGGATCCCTGCATTGATCATGCTTTCGCCCTTTACCTTCAGCAGAAACGTCTGCTTGTTCGGCATGCGTTCCGCAGGAATAGGGAAGTAGTCCTCAATATTTTCTTCTGCGAGGATCGGCTGTCCGGCTGCGACCTGTCCGATGATAGGGACATTTACCATCTCCCGCCTTGTCAGATTAAAAGTATCATCCAGTATCTCGATCGCCCTGGGCTTCGTGGGATCACGGCGGATATAGCCGTTCTTCTCCAGCGTCTCCAGGTGTGAGTGGACAGAAGAAGTGGATTTTAAATTCACAGCCTCACAGATCTCGCGCACTGCCGGCGGAAACCCCCTCTGAAGGATCTGATCCTTAATATACTCCAGTATTTCCTGCTGCTTTTTGCTTATCTTACCCTGTGCCATAATTTCCTCCGATGATTTTTCTATGTATTATAGTAGCATATCAAAAAGAAAAAAGCAAACATTTGTTTACGAAAATATGTTCGATTTTCTTGTTGACAAACATTTGTTCGTGTTATATAATACAAATACAGAACAGATGTTTGTATTGTATAAAGGGGAGAAAAATTATGAAGACAAGAGCTTCAAAGCATGCTATGAAAAAACGTATCGGGATATTAGGGGCAGGGCTTGCCCTGGTATTATCAGGTTGTATGGTATTCGGGTCATTCTTTGTTTCAGCCCATGAGAATATATCAGACCAGTCCACATATTATAAAAGCATTAAAATCCAGCCTGGAGACACACTCTGGGATATCGCGGAGGAAACTATGACCTCAAAATATGATTCTGTACCGGAATATGTACAGGCGTTGAAGGATATGAATAATCTTGATTCAGATGATATCCAGGCAGGCCAATATCTGATGATCGTATACAATGATACAGATATATGAAGATAAAGATAATATGACACAAACATACAGTAATTCAGATATATAATGATTCAGATACACGATGACATTGACAGAGGTATCAATATACATCCCTATGTATTGATATATACACTCCAAAGCAGCCGGGACAGGAATTCTTCAGAAGGAGACACCTTTCCGGCTGTTTGTATAGCGAAATCAATCTATACGACAAATACTGATTTTTCCAAAAGATATAGACGAAAATATACATTTATGCTATAATACATGCAGATATCATTCAAATCAAAGGAAATTCGTATAGATAAGGGGACATATAAATTATGGGGACATCAAATGTAAAAAATGTAAAAGAGACAAAATCCTATCATGAACAGAAATATGTTGATAACACCTTGAGGCTTCGGGCAATCTTAAAAACACTGCCGCCTTTTGCAGGGGATTATTTCCGGGCAGTCGAGCCGACGACTTCAGCCAGGACGCGGATCTCTTATGCGTACGATATCCGTGTTTTCTTTCATTTCCTTATGGAGAATAATCCTGTCTATAAAGACTACACAATAGATCAGTTTACCCTGTCTGACCTTGAGAAGCTGGAACCTGTTGATATCGAAGAATATCAGGAATACCTTAAGGTATATGAAAATGAGGATAATAAGCGGATCACTAACACGGAAAAAGGGCTTGCACGCAAAATGTCAGCGCTTCGCACTTTCTATGGATATTTTTACAAAAGACAGGCAATTTCAAAAAATCCGACCCTTCTTGTTGATATGCCGAAGCTCCACGAAAAGGCGATCATCCGTCTGGATGCGGATGAAGTCGCAAAACTGCTGGACTATGTGGATCACGGCGGGGACAACCTCACAGGCCAGCGCAAGGCGTACTTCGAAAAGACAAAGAACCGTGATCTGGCAATCCTTACTCTCCTTCTCGGGACCGGGATCCGTGTGTCTGAATGTGTAGGCCTTGATATCCAGGATGTTGACTTTAAAAACAACGGCATTAAAGTGACCCGGAAAGGCGGTAATGAAATGGTCGTCTATTTTGGTGAAGAGGTGGAAAACGCCCTTAAATCCTATCTTTACACAACAAGAAAGACAATGGTCCCTCTCCAGGGACATGAGAACGCCCTCTTCCTCTCCACTCAGCGCAGACGCATGGGCGTCCAGGCTGTTGAAAATATGGTGAGGAAATATGCCCGCGAGGTGACTCCTAATAAAAAGATCACCCCACATAAACTCAGGAGCACATATGGTACAGCTCTTTACAAAGAGACTGGCGATATTTACCTTGTAGCAGATGTGCTCGGGCATAAAGACGTCAATACAACGAAAAAGCACTATGCTGCTATTGATGAAAACCGGCGCAGACAGGCGGCCGGAGCTGTTAAGCTGCGTGATGTATAGCCGGGCTTGATTTTTCATGGAGACGCAGATCATATCTGGCGTTCTTCTCTTTTAATGCTCTCCTTAAGATTCACATAATCAATGATCGCTTTTGCCGTACCCTCGACCCCAAGCTCCGAGCTGGTCAGGCATAACTCATAACTTTTGGCATCGGACCATTTTTTGTTGGTGTAATAGTTATAATAGCTTGCACGTTTTTTATCGGTCTTCACGATCATATCCTTGGCCTTCGCATCCGTAAGATTGTAGATCCTTGCGATCCTGCGGATGCGGGCCTGCATATCCGCATGGATAAATACGCTTACCACGTTCTTGTAGGATTCCAGCGCATAATCAGCGCAGCGGCCGACCAAGATGCACGGACCCTCATCAGCGATCTTTTTGATCGCATCAAACTGAGCAAGAAACACTTTGTGATTAATGGGCATATCTGTGTATGTACTTCCTGAATACCCCATGGAATATGTATCCATTACAAGGGAATACAGAAAACTGTTTGTCGGTTTCTCATCATGGGAGTGAAAGATTTCCTCGCAGATACCGCTCTCTTTGGCTGCCCGGGCAAGCATTTCTTTGTCATACAATTTGATGTCAAACGCTTCCGCCACCTTGTTGCCGATCTCCCGCCCTGCGCTTCCGAATTCTCTTCCAATAGTGATGATCGTATTTGTTTTCATGATGAGCCACTCTCCTTTACGTCAGATAGATTTATGATTTTGCATAAAAAATATGTATCCAATCACATCTTATATGACTATTATAGCTAAATTCTGAATGTGTTACAATCTAAAATTATAATTTTTTACTTTCTTTTATCCTAAGCTGACATACTGCGAAGCCGTTTCAGGAGAGTTTCAAAATATTCCGGAAGGGGCGCGTCAAACTCCATATACTTCCTGGTCGTGGGATGTACGATCCCAAGAATTTTTGCATGCAGCGTCTGTCCCTCCAGTTTAAACGGACATTTTGCCGGGCCATATACAGCATCTCCAAGGATGGGATGTCCGATGCTTGCCATATGGACGCGGATCTGGTGGGTGCGACCGGTCTCAAGCTCGCATTCTATATAAGTATAATTCCCGAACCTCTCCAGTACGCGGTAATGAGTGACGGCAGCTCTGCCGTTTGGGGCTTTCGTACTCATTTTTTTGCGGTCGACCGGATGCCGCCCGATAGGAGCGTTCACTGTACCTGTATCCTCTTTCAGATTTCCATGCACGACCGCGTGATACCGCCGTGTAATATTATGCGCTTTCAGCTCATCAGCAAGAATCTGATGAGCACGATCATTTTTACAGATCAAAAGCGAACCTGTCGTATCCATATCGATCCGGTGGACGATACCGGGGCGCAACACGCCGTTTATGCCGGAAAGACGGCCGCCGCAGTGATAAAGCACCGCATTTACGAGTGTATGGCTGTAATGTCCGGGAGAAGGATGAACGACCATCCCTTTTGGTTTATTGATCACCAGGATGTCCCCATCTTCGTAAAGGATATCCAGCGGAATATCTTCCGGGAGGATATCCATGGGCTCCGGATCAGGGATATGGACCAGGATTTCATCACCTGCATTTATTTTATAGCTTGATTTCACAGCGTTACCATTTACCATGACAGCCCCCTCTTTCAGAAGCTTCTGGATATAAGAACGGGAAAGGTCCTCCAAGTATATGCTCAGAAACCTGTCTATCCTTTCCCCTGACTGTGTGGCTGTAAGATTTGGCTCTTCCATTGTTTTAACCTTTCTTTTTCCCCGCAAGGAAACTGAAATCATCTTCCTCCCTGTAGTAGAACAGAATAAGCAGGGCAAATACGATACATGAGACAACGACATAACAATCCGCCACATTAAAGATCGGAAAATCGATCAGGCGGAAATATAAGAAGTCAATTACATAATGAAGGCGTATACGGTCGATCATATTCCCGATAGCGCCCGCGCACAAAAGCACGGCACAGATGCGCAGAGGAACGTATCTGCGCCATCGGGGCATCCTCAGATACAAAAATATGATCACACCGCAGATGAGCAGCGCCCCGGCTGCCAGAAGGTACTGCATATCCTGCATCATTCCGAATGCAGCACCCCGGTTCTCAAGATACCGGAACTCAAATACACCCTCGATCAAAACAAAGGGATCCTTATCTTTTAGGCGGGATACCGCCAGGTATTTTGTAAACTGATCAAAAAAAAGCGCTGCCGCAAATCCGATAAGGGCAAGCACACAGCCGGCTCCTGACATAGTGATCCATCCGTTTTTTCTGTCTCTCATATCTGTTCATCCATCCTTAAGCATAAGTATCGTTTTTCAGACTTTACTTTTATGGGATGCTATTAACATCACACATATTTGTGGATCACGACCATGATCCTGTTTTTCCGTGTGCGCTCTCCGGCGCTGTCAAAACGGAATTTCCCCATGCCGCGTACGGATACTACATCCCCTTCAGAAGGCTGGTAGCCGTTGCTGGTGATGAGCCGTCCGTTTACATAGACCTTCGCGCCTTCGATCAGTCCGGTAAGACGCGTCCGCGATGAAGAGAAAGCAAGCGCGAGCAGACTGTCCAGCCTGACAGACGCAACAGTGCCCTTGATCTCTTCACAGGCAGGAGTATAATCTGCCCCGCTGATGGGAATCACCTCGGCATATACTGAGGTATGACGCACCCGGGTAAGTTCCCGGCAGATCAGTTCTGTCAGGTCCTTGTGCGCGAAGAGAAGCGCGCTTTCTCCATCAATCAGGATATCTCCGGTCTTGGCGCGCTCGATCCCCAGGTTGAGGACTGCCCCCAGATAATCCCGGTGACTCAGGTTCTCCGCAAATTTTTTGTTAAGCGGCGAGATCTTCAAAGCGCAGAAAGGATAGGGAACCACCTCCGGATCCACATCCTTTTTCCCCCAACGCAAATAAAGAGCATCAGGGATAAACGCGGCCATCTGACGCTCTGCCATGCCATACCCGCCAAAAGACACAAAGCGCGTAAACAATCTGTCTTTAGGCAACGTATGTAAAATATTCTGTTCATTCAGATTGAGAAAATCCGAATAGGTTATGATATCCCTCTGGTATGCTGTTCTGGAAAGCTCAACGAAACGTTTCTCAAGGAGAAGGATATCCTTTTCATTGTTTATTTCCTGCATAACAGATCAATATCTTCCTCTCATGCTCGGGGGTTCCATAGAACCGCCCAGCAGATCCTGAAGATCGCCTGAAATATCTACATTTGTAGGCGTTACAAGGAATATGTAATTTGAAATCTTCTGGAGATTTCCACTGATCGCAAAAGTAGCTCCGGAGATAAAATCGATGATGCGCTGTGCGATCTCAAGGTCCATGCCCTCAAGATTCAGGATCACCGTGCGTCCGGAGAGCAGTGTCTCTGTGATTTCCCTTGAGTCATCTACGGAGGACGGTTTCACGACGCATACTTCCATATTATTGCCGCTTTTCCTTGCAGCCGGATGTCTCAGCGGTGTCACTTTATTGCCTGCGGAAGGCTGGAACTTCTGTTCTTTCTCCATATCAAAATCATCAAAATTATCTTCTTTCGTATTTTTCTTTCCGAACAGAGAACGACGCTGAGGCTTTTCTTCATAACTCTCTTCCTCATCGTCGAAATACTCGTCATCATCATAGAAATCGTCATCATAATCATCGTCATTCAATTTCATGATGTCCAGAAATTTATCAAATACACCCATTTTTACACTCCTATCTTACGCGTCCCTGTTCCGCGCGCAATTTTTTATTTCATACCTTCTTCCAAGAAATCTGCATCAGATGCTATAATCCCTGGCACCAAAGATACCAGTTCCGACCCGGACCATGGTGGCTCCTTCTTCGATCGCAACCTCATAATCATTGGTCATCCCCATAGAAAGTATGCTCACAGTACCATTATCAATGTTTTTTTCCTTAATGTCAACATATAATTTATGTAAATTTGCGAAAATTGCACGATTTTTTTCTGGATTTTCAACAAAAGGTGCAATTGTCATAAGGCCGCGCAGCCTGATGTGGGACAACGCTGTGAGCTTTTCCGCCAGAGGGAGAACTTCCGCTGTTTTCAATCCGAATTTACTCTCCTCCTCCGCCACATTTACTTCAAGGAGGATATCCACGATCCGGTCCTGTTTCTCCGCTTCTTTTTCGATCACTTCCGCCAGCCGCAGAGAATCTACCGAATGGATCAGCCTTACCTTGTCAACGATGTATTTCACTTTGTTTGTCTGGAGATGGCCGATCATATGCCATTCAATGTCTTTTGGCAGCACCTGATATTTCTCCCGGATCTCCTGCACTTTGTTTTCCCCGAACACACGGACGCCGAGATCATATGCTTCCTGAAGCGTTGCTGCCGGCTTTGTCTTACTGACCGCGACCAGCGTGACTTCACTGCGGTTCCTTCCAGCCCTCCTGCATGCCGACTGTATCTTCTCTTCTACTTCCTGCAGATTTTCCCTGAGCATTTTCCGATTCCTCCTTACTGAAATAGGACTTCTTCCGCTTTTACACTGGAACCGTCCTGTACGATATGGTCATAATTATACAGTCCGTAACTCTCACCTTCCTGCACGATATAATATTCATCATTTTCACACAGGATATTGACTTTCTTAAATACCGCATATCCTTTATTGATATTGTAAACTCCCTGCAGAGTCTTTGTCTTTCCGACCGTATAAGTCTCGCTTGACTCCGGCTTGATGAGCACGGTCCCTTCGCTGATATCGTCCCTGCTGATGTATACCTCCCCATTATCGGAAGAATCATAAATATCTACCGGATGAAAAACAGCCTCACCGCTCTCTTCCTGTACCATGAGGCCGTCTGATGAGCTGTTTCCGCCGGCTGTGATATAATCCTCAGGTATGACATAAAATTTTTCTTCTATCACAGATGATTTCGGTATTTTCAATCCACTCTCATCTTCAAGGATGAGTTCTATATTAAGATATCGTTCTTCCGCGTACCGGATCATTGAATTGTCAAAATCCAGACAGCCGTAATAATTTCCGTTTCTGGTAATGATCGAAAAATCAGCCCACAAAGTCTCGCTGTCTTTGTCGATCCTCACTTTTATGCTGCTGACTTCATCTGATCGAAGCTGTTCTGCTGTTTCCCTGTCAAGCTGTACGATGACAGACCAGTCTTCACTCGTGATCAGGCGATAAACAGGGCTGCCCGCTGAAATCCTCATCTGATCCGCAAGCTCAGCGCTCTCGTATTTTGTCTTGTCAAAATTCTCAGCGGTAAACGTATCTTCTGTAAGAGATTCATATCCGTCTACAGTAAATGCGACGATGCCATCCTGCGCGGAGGGATAGGAAGCTACTTCCAGACCGCTTTCAGCGATCACTGTGCTTAGGTGCTCGGTCCGCGTGGAGCTGAAGGCATCCTGAAGAGATGTATTGATCTCATTTTTCAGTGTGTATACGGCAGAAAAACTGTTTGAGGCGTAATTCTCATTAAAGCCCTGCATCTGATAAATGAGGCCTGCCTGTATTTCAGGATTCAGGGAACCTGCATTCTCCGCGCTTTGCCCCGACATATTCTTATCCGTGTCGAGCTTCTCCGGAGAAAGTGCATAAATATATGTTCCCCTCTTTACTTTGCTGTTCTCATTCTGATAGTAGCTGATATAGCCGTCTGCCTCGGCGTTGACTGCCGTCTCCTGGCGCAGGATAAGGCCGGTGTAAGAATGATCATTTACAATGCTTCCTTCACGCACCTCATAGACTGAAATCTTATTTCCGGTAAAATACATAATGATCGTAATCACCAGATAAATGAATACAATGGCAAATAAAAATATACCCAGATTCAGTTCTCTCCTGGCCCTGAATTTTTTTATGTCGACTGATGTATTTTTCTTCGGTGTCCTGGATAACAAAACTGATAACACCTCCTGTGATCTATAGCTAAATCAGTATATCATTTTTTATTGTATATTTCCAGCATTTGAGGGAATAATAGAAATATTGAGATGGTAAAGGAGGAAATAACATGAAATGGTTTGATTACACAGCTCTCACACTAGTGATCATAGGCGCCCTGAACTGGCTTCTTATCGGAATATTCCGATTCGACCTTGTGGCTTTCCTTTTTGGAAATTTAAGCTGGCTGTCCAGGATCGTATATACGATCGTAGGGCTGTGCGGCCTGTATCTGATCAGTTTCTTCGGAAGGATCAGAGGGATGTCAGAGTAAATTAAGTATAGAAACATGCCTTCACGGCATACTGAGAAAGCCTTCCCGCTTCTGACTGGCAGAAGTACGGAAGGCTTTTTCCTTCTGGATATTCTTTTGGATCATCATCCCGAGAAGTTTTATGTTTCTCAAATATTACATACCCGCTGAAAATAGCTGGTTCATCTGGTCATACAAAAGCGTCTTGTCAGAGGCTCCCATGATAACTGAAATATAAGGATTCCCCTCTGCATTTTCATCGTACAGGACCACACAGTTTCCTGCCTGGTCCGTGGTGCCGGTCTTTCCGCCGATCACACGCACGCCATCCGGCGGTGACGCCAGTCCTGCCGAATAGTAATTGGTAGGCGTCCATGTCGGTGTCCGTACACTGCCGTCTGCCCCGGTGATATTCGCCGTGTAGGAATCCATGGAGATGATATCCATAAAGCGCTGGTCCTTGCTGGCTGCGTTAAAGATGAGATACAGATCGTACGCTGTGGTATAGTGGTTCTCATCGTGAAGTCCGTGGGGATTGACAAAATTGGTGCCGGTCGCCCCAAGTTTCGCGGCTTCGGTGTTCATCAATTCAGCAAAAGCTTCCTCACTCCCGGATATATGTTCCGCGATCGCCGTTCCGCAGTCATTTCCCGAACAGATCATCAGCCCGCATATAAGATCATACAGCGTAAGCTTATCTCCGGTCACAAGCCCGGCCACGGATTCATCCCAGTTGAAATCAGTGGCATGACCGCTCACGGTGATCACATCATCAAGATTCCCATATTTCAGGGCGAGATATGCTGTCATAGTCTTTGTAGTGCTTGCGGGATAAAGCCGGTCATATATCTTATAACCGCAGACCACCTGCTCCTGTCCCAGATCAAAGAGCCCTGCCGCATGAAGCGATCCATCCGGCTGATATGCTGCCGGGAGCACTTCTTCTGACGCGACACAGAGATCCTGCGCGAACAGCTCTCCCTGATAGAGAACCCTGTTGTAGGCTGTCTTCTCATATGCAGCCGTGTAGATCCGTGACTGATCCCACAGCAAAAATCCTCCAACTGCCCCGGCGCTGATGAGCAGGACGAGAATGATAAGAAGAGCTGCGGCCCTGGCCCGGCGTCTGCGTCTTCTCTTCTGCCTTCGCCTGTGATCCATTTTATTACTTGTACATCTCACGCCAATCCAAATCTCCTCTGTCCAATGCCAGTATAAGCGCCTCAGCCGTCGCGATATTAGTCGCAATGGGAATGTTATACATATCGCACAGCTTTACGATATCATTTACGTCCGGCTCATGAGAGCGGGGTGAAAGAGGATCCCGGAAAAAAATGAGCAGATCAATATTGTTGTGCTCGATCTGGGAGCCAAGCTGCTGCTTTCCTCCAAGATGGCCCGGGAGAAACTTGTGGATGCTCAGATTCGTCACGCTTTCCACGAGCATTCCTGTTGTCTCAGTGGCATACAGATCATGCTTGCTTAATATTCCACGGTATGCCATGCAGAAATTCTGCATCAGTTTTTTCTTCGCATCATGTG
>DWYM01000027.1 GCA_019118665.1 Candidatus Mediterraneibacter intestinipullorum | reverse complement strand
ATATTTAGGGTTACACGCCATTTATCTTCTCCGACATATACTGAAACAGGGACATTAAATGTATCAAATTTTATTTTGCTATTTCCAAAAATGGGGACATCCTTCCCTACCGTAAACTCAATTCCATCTCCAAATTCAAGAGAAGTATGCATTTCTTTTTCATCTACAAACGTAAGATTAATCCCTTCCTGACAGGTGTTTCCATCCGCGTCTGTCAACCGGATTTTTGTCGGATACACAGAATAATCTCTTTTCGTAAGCTGAAACTGATCCGGCGTCAGAGAAAACTCTCCTGTCGCAGATTCGGCCACCACATCTTCCCCCTGAAGAATCTCATATTTGGTGTATGTTTTTGTGTTGTCAGATGGAGTACAGAAAATACTGAATTCCGCATTATTTAATCTTCGATTGATTGTTTTTGTTTGAGAAAGGAGTTCATAACGATTCCCATTCAAATTCATGATCACAGAATTCAATGGGTGATCCGCAACCGTATCTTCAGCAAACAGAGGCACCGTATACTCTTTCGTCTTATTCATCATAAACTCTGTGTCCGTGTATGTGATATATCCCTCTTTTTCTACAATAAGTCCTTTTATTTCCGTATTATACGTAAACTTTGCCCTTCCTGCTTTTCCCGTCTCTTTAGTCTCCGCATCATCCTCTGTACCGAATGTTACCGTTGCTCCTTCAACCGCATTACTGTCCTGATCCAGCACTGTAAATGTAAACTGATTGTTTTTATCTTTATCGGATTTCACATCAGAATCTGGCTGTTTTTTCAGCAAATCCTTTATACTTGTGAGTGTAGGGTATCCATAACTGTAATTGTGATCAAACTGCCAGATTGTCAGGAAATTCCATGTTTTGTATGTCCCCTGCTGTTTAAGCAAAGGTGTCGCATATCCGCCGCTCCAAACAATACCATTTGCCGGGTCATTGTAAACAAGCGGATTATCAGGACCGCTCGACATTCCTCCGTATAGGTGCGCCTCATCATAAAGTATACAGTCATAGTAGCAATATTCTGTCTTTCCGTTTGTGGTAGCTCCCATAGCACCCACCACAGTCAATGTTGAGCGGTCTGGTAGGGGACACGCATTATAACAGTTTACGATTCTTCCAATATTACTTCCCGTTATTCCCCCGACATAAGAAACAGTACCTGTCCCCCTTAATATATATCCGATATTATACGAATTATGGATTTCTCCCTCATGAAGCCATCCGGTTATACCGCCTGCATCGCCTCCTGTTACACCGTTCTGTATGACCCCTGCATTACAGCACTGATCGATAAATCCTCCATACTTGCATTGTCCGACTATCCCGCCACTGTAGTAATTACTTCCGGCGACTGTTGCATAATTCACACAGCTGATTATTTTTGCATTTGTCCCAGTCAGCTCTCCCGCAATTCCACCAGCGCTTCCAGTGGAACTAAAAGAAAGTTTTCCCTCTGTTCTGCAGTGTTGGATTACCACTTCGCCCTGATTATCAATCTCCGCTCGTCCTGCTATGCCTCCAATCCAACCTCCATTTGTTCCTGATACAGAGCCATTATATTTGCAGTCCTTAATAGATATCATCCCGTCATATGTATTTTCATTCAAATCCTCACATCTGATTCTTCCTGTAATCCCACCAGCACTCCCCGAACTGCTAACAGAAATGTTTACTTTTGAAATAATACTATTTATTTCAATTTTTGAATTATGATCGCCTCCATAAATAAATCCCAGCAGACCGCCAATTTCATCTTTGCCTTTAACCTCTCCGCTTACTGTACAATTATCAATCTGAATACCCGCTCCTTTATATACGCGGACATAGGCCGCTAATGCCCCTGCATAATTTGCACCGCTTATCTGTACATTTTTAATTTTCACATTACTGATTTTAACTGTCTGAGTAGCCACTTTTGAACTAATCGCGCCAAACAACCCGGCATAATCCAAATCAGTTACCTTCAGATTGCTGATCGTATGGTTTCGCCCATCAAAATTCCCGCGAAACGGATTATTATTGTCACCGATCGGCGTCCATTCCTGTGAGTCAAGATCAATATCTGCCGTCAATACCACATTTTTCCCAGCAAAATCGTTCCCTGCCCTTGTCTGTTCTCCAATCCATGCAAGTTGCGCGGCATTGCTGACAATATATAAGTTTCCTTCAGGAACAACTTCCTCTGTTGTTCCTTCATCCCAGACACTTGTACCACTGTCAGGCAGAATAGGCGTCCCCTCTTCATTCTCCGCGCTCTTATCTACAAAAGGCAGATCATGTTCCAGAGCATACGTTTCAGCAGTGCTTCCTCTCACACCTATTATTGTGCAATCAGAAGGAGCACTTTTTATTGCGGTAACTGTTTCCGGAATTTCAATTGATATCAAATGGTGATTACCGGAAAACGAATATGCGTCTATCGTATCAACAGTTTCCGGCACCACATATGTATCTGCTGTTTTACCTGATGGATAAAGGATAAGCGTTTCCCCTGTCTGATCAAACAATATTCCGTCTACGGAACTATAACTTGGATTTCCCTGCTCTACCTGAATCTGTTCCAGTTTTTCGAATTCACTTAAATTGCTGATATAGGACCATTCTGCAATGCTCCTTCCGATTAATATTTTCTTAATTCCAGCAGCTCCGCTATACCCTATCGCCGAGCCGCTTACATAAGTGATATTCCCTCCAAGTTCCAGATTTTCAAGCGCAGTACAACCAACAAATGTGTTGTCTTCTATCCTGCACTCCTTTATCGGCCGAAAACTTATTTCCTGAATGTATTTACATCCGGAAAAAGCATATTCCATGATCTCTTCTGTATCTTCCGATATTGTATATGAGAGTTCCGCTTTGGCAGAAGGATATTTTACCAGAGTCTTTTTACTACCTTTGCTGAACAGTACGCCATCGTAACTGATATAATTTTTGTTTTCCTCATCTACATGAAACGATGCCTCAGTGCCTCCGAAAAGTCCTCCGTATACTTTTGTTACATCTGCCCCGATATAAATCTGCGCAAGGTTATCGCATCCAGAAAATATAGATGTAGAAAAAGGCAAATCTGCATACAAATATAATTCGTTGAGACTCTCGCAGGAAGAAACCCAGTTACTCGGATTATACACATACTTATATGTCCCCTGAAGTGTTATTTTCTCCATTGAACTGAGATTGTACAATGCATATATCGTATTCATCTCGAAATCACTGCCGTCAATTGTTATTTCTCTTACATATGGATTCCCGGACAGGGCATACTTATCCACAGTTGCCACATCCGTTGATACTGTAAAGCTCTCGTCCTTTTTTGCAATTGGGTATAATTCAAGATCATATCTGCCATCATCTCTCTTACTATAAAGCACTCCATCCTTCGATGTATAAATCAGATTGTTTTCATCCACAACGAATGTCTCGACATCTGTTCCGTAACAATTATTATCTGCATTACGTGCAAAACTGGAAACATTCTCCCCAAAGTAAATCGTCTT
Organism: Candidatus Mediterraneibacter intestinipullorum; assembly: GCA_019118665.1. Classification (GTDB taxonomy): domain Bacteria; phylum Bacillota; class Clostridia; order Lachnospirales; family Lachnospiraceae; genus Mediterraneibacter; species Mediterraneibacter intestinipullorum. The sequence goes on along the minus strand of DWYM01000027.1, from coordinate 22,942 downwards.
TAAAGAGGTACAATTCTGAAACGGAGTGGTTCCTATAGATGTGAGACTGCAGTTATAGTACAGTTCTTCCAGATTTTCACAGCCTCTGAATGCCCCCGTGTTGATTGCCGTAACTCCATCAGGAATCGTCAGTTGTTTTATTGTTGTACAGTTTTGAAATGCACGTGTACCTATCCTTGTTACTGGAACTCCATCAATCTCTGCTGGAATTTCTACAATTTCTTCAGTTCCGTTGTACTTTGTGATGGTAATCTTTCCGCTTGACATACTGTAAGTATAATCTCCTGCTGTGACATTCTGTACAGAACTTTCTTCCTGGTATTCTTCTGAAGTATCATTTTCTGTTTCAATCGCATCATCCTGTACGTCCGGTTCAGATATGCCAGAATCTTGTTGTATCACTGATTCTGTTTCATTGGGCTTCTCTGAATCCCATATTTCATCAGTACCGGAACTGCTGTCTGTCTCTTCCTTTTCTTCTTGATACTCTGTCTCCGCCATAGTATCAGTATCCACCGCCCTAACTTCTGACTGGGGCAGAAAGGACAAAATAAAAGAGAGTATTAATATAATGGCTACTGATCTGTTTTTCCTCATCAGTTTTCCCTCCTCAAATCAATCCATTTCCTCATCTATAACACTTCCATCTTGCGGGTTACATAATCCAAAAGATGAAAAAGATTTTTTCTAAAAACAGCGTGGCTTTTACACCACGCTGCCTGATTATTCCTGTTTATTTGTATTTTCTTCTCCGGCAGATCACAGTGACAACTATCGCTACCGCTCCAATTAACAGCGCAATATAGAGTATGCCATTGAACGAATCTCCCGTTTGAACTACATCCTTATTCCCTTTGCTGCTATCGGAATCCCCTTTTACATTATCTGTTTTATCAGCTTCTTTCACTGTAATCTCACAGGAAGTTTCCAGATTGCCGACTTTCGCTGTAATCGTTGCGGTTCCCGGTTTCAAAGCCGTAAGGATTCCATTTTCAACGGAGAGTACTGACGCATCAGAACTGCTCCACTCTACTTCCTTCAAATCAGTTGTATTATCCGGATTGTAGATAATATGAAGTGTATCTTTTGCTCCTACTGTCATTTCCCGAATAACTTTGTCAAATGCAATAGACTCCAAAGGAATTTCTTTGATTTCCACTTCCGTTTCAACAACATATGTTCCCACTGTCTGCCCCGATCCGTCTATTGCCTGGATTGTTGCAGTAACCTTGGTTTTTCCCTCCTTTACACCTGACAGATAGCCACTCTGATCAATGGAAGCCACATCCGTGTTTTCACTTGCCCACTGGATCGTGATATCATCTGTGATGTCATTCTCTTCCATGATCTGTTTCAGATTCAACTGATAATAGAGATTAATAGTCTGCCCCTTTAACACTGGTCCGGAGAGTGGTGTAAATGCTATAGTATCTCCAAGCGTCTGATCCAGATGTTTCTCCCGGATCGTCACTGTTGTCAAAGCAGTATACTGTTTCTCTGTTCCACTGAGAGTCTCAACAGTTACAGTTACTTCAATTTCTGCATTACCTTCCTTTACAGGTGTAATCATACCACTTGTGGCATCTATCATTGCAATGTCCTGCGCCTTGCTGGTCCATGAGATTGCTTTTATAGTATCATCATATTCCTCCGGATTATAGGTAACAGAAAGTACTCTCGTCTGCCCCCTGTCGATTACAACATTTTGCGGAAGAGAAACAGATTCAACATGAACCGGAACTACTATGGTACAGCTTGCTTCTGTTCCATTCCATGCAGTCGCTGTGATAGTTACAGTACCGCCTTTATCTGTTGCATTAATTGTTACCGCTTCTCCTGAATTAGTCTTTGTCGAAGAAACTGTCGCAATTGATTCATCAGAGCTTTTCCATGTAATTGTCTGGTCGTCATCGGTATTATCCTCCGGACTGACAGATGCTGTTAGCTCAGTGCTCTGTCCCTTTTCCACAATTGTATTCTGCTTATCCAGAATCACCTGATCAATCGGAATCTCTGTTACGATGACTTTAACATCTGCAGTGATTCCTTCTGCACCGCTCAGTCTTATCACCGCATTGCCAGCCTTAACCGCTGTCACCTCTCCTGATGAAGCATCAACAGTTGCCACATCCGTATCCAGACTGGAAAATGTAACAGTCTGGTCACTGGTTGTGTCTTCCGGATTAAGTGTATAAGTAATGGTAGCCTTTTGATTCTTAACAAGCTCAATCGTATCATTCGTTGGCTCAATAGCTTTCAGCGGCGCATCAACAGTAACTGTACAATCGGCTTCTTTTCCCCCAACCGTTGCAGTAATTACTGCCTGCCCTTTTTCAACTGCACTTACTGTTCCGCTTCCATCCACAGTAGCAATTGTCGGATCAGAAGTTGTCCAAATCACTGTCCTGTCATCTGTTGTATTTTCCGGAACATAAGTCACCTGCAATGTTTCTGTCTCACCGCGATGAATTGTAGTTTCATCTTTAATACTAATTGATTGCAGAGGAACTTCTTCTACAGTAATCGAATATGTTCCTTCTACGCTGCCCGCTCTTGCCCTGATTATAGTAGTTCCATCTGCTATGGCTGTCACAAGTCCATTTTGATCAACACTAGCTGTTCCAGGATCATCGCTTGACCATATAAGTTCCTTTCTGTCCGTCGTATCTTCTGGATCAAAGGAAACACTTAGTTGGGTAGTCGTTCCCTTTCTGATGCTTGTTTGATTTCCAGTAATTGTAATACCTTTCAAAGGTACATTTACCGTCACCTTACACGAAGCGCTTTTACCCCCTGCAGTCGCTGTAATAGTCGCATTTCCTGCAGATACAGCAGTCACTTTACCATTCTGATCCACAGCAGCCACCGAAGGATTGCTGCTTTCCCATTCCACTGTGCTTCCTGTTCCATCCGGCTCAACAGTTGCAATCAATGTTTCTGTTTCTCCACGTCCTATTGTTGTAGACGTTTTATTCAAACTTACGCCTGTTACGGGTATAACGACTGATAAGTCAGTATTATCTACATATGTATAATCCAATGAGCCTGCATCAGTATCACTGAGCAAAATTGTTGAATTGAAATTTAATTTTCCAACGGGAACATCATCTAAAACCTGAAATGTCACGCTCATGACACTTCCATTGGTCAGCGCGCGATACGCACACACCGCTACCGCGCTGATACAGTGATTATTGGCATTATGATTAAGTGAACCGAACTCCATATTACCTGCATCCAAATCACTAAAAACGTCCCCCCATGTAGGTTCACCCACGACAGAGACTTTATCTGCATCATAGTAAAGCTCGTATTGAATGCCAAATGCTTCTGCATTATCAGACATTGACACCGTAACTGTAAACTGATCTCCCCTTTCCAGTTCTGTCTGATCTGCTGATAACGTAAATGTTGCGGCACTTGCCGCCCTTGCCGATGTGGGTACAACAGCAAAAACAGTTCCAACTACCATCATAATAGATAGCAGAAATGCACATACTCTTTTGGAACACGCCCTGTTCATAGCAGTCTATCCTCCCAATTCCCTTTATCATTATTTTTTAAATTTCTCTTTGATTATATTCTTTCATGAACTATTTGTCAATCTTTTATCCCTTATCAGTTCATATTCGTTTCATTTATAACTGTGAGATTATTTTTAGAAAAAGCGATAGGAAGGTGAACATATGGATTCTGTTAATTCTGTTCTTATTGGCGAACGTATCAAGAAACAGCGACAGCTGAACGGATATTCACGCGAAAAACTGGCTGAGTTGGTCGACATTACCCCAAGATTTTGCTATGATCTTGAACTTGGCCTTAAAAGCATGTCCGTAAGTACTCTCTATAAACTATCGAACGCCTTACACGTGTCCGTAGATTATATTCTAAAAGGCTCTTCTTCTGATTCATCTAATACCTATGATTCTTTTATTGGCATGATTTCTTTATGTCCAACCGACAAACTTGGTCATTTAGAAAAGATTATCGCCCACTATATTCAGGCAGTACAGAATGACTCAGAATGAGCGGGGGCTGTCGGTTAATACTGTTTTTACCCCTACTACTTAAAAAGGAGACAGACCTATAAAAATTCAGGCTTTTTTAATGCCATGAATCATTACTGGACTGCCTCCTTCTTTTCAAAAGCATCTCTTTTAGAGCACAAAATCCCCTTGTTTGGTTTTTGAAGAGTTCATTTCTTTAAATAGTTTTCTACTCCTTTTCCTCTTCACATTTCTTAATTTTATATGAACGAAGATGAAACCTACAGAAGTTTTCATTTTTCTTGCGATCCCCGACCATCTCCGTTTGAGTAATATTATACAGATTATATACGCTCTTTCGGATTCCCCTCTGTTGGGAGAGTTAAAGGTGTAATCTCCCCCAAGAGCTTTACAAATATGCGCTTCACCTCAGCGCATCCTTCATCCCCTTCACATACTCACCCACATATTCCGGGGCGTCTTTCCCATACTTCCCGATCAGCCTGACAATGGCAGATCCGACGATCGCCCCGTCCGAGATCCCCGCCATTTTTGCCGCCTGTTCCGGCGTTGAAATGCCGAACCCTATGGCGCACGGGACATCAGTATTCTCCCGTACCGTTTCCACAATAGATTCCAGGTCTGTCTTGATCTCACTCCGCATACCTGTAACTCCCAGACTGGAAACAATATACAGGAATCCTTCCGCCTCCCGGGCGATCATGGCAATCCTGTCTTCCGACGTAGGCGCGATCAGGGAAATCAGGTCCACGCCGTACTTTCGGCAGGCGGGCAGAAATTCTTCTTTTTCTTCATACGGAACGTCCGGCAGGATCAGCCCGTCGATCCCGATTTCCCGGCAGGTAGAAATGAACTGCTCTGTCCCGTATGAGAAGACCACATTTGCATAAGTCATGAATACCATCGGCACTTCCACATCCCTGCGCAGTTCTTTCACAAGGTCAAATATCTTATCCGTGGTCACGCCCCCGCTTAAGGCCCGCAGGTTCGCCCCCTGGATCACCGGTCCCTCTGCGGTGGGGTCTGAGAAAGGGATGCCCAGCTCGATCAGGTCAGCGCCATTCGCCGCAGCCGCGCGGACGACTGCCGCGGTCGTCTCCAGATCCGGATCTCCGCAAGTGATAAACGGAATAAATGCCTTCCCGTTTTCAAACGCTTTTCTTATGTTACTCATAGATATCCTCCCCTCTGTAGCGGGCAATGGCAGCACAGTCTTTGTCTCCCCTGCCTGAAATGGTGATAACAATGATCTGATCCCGGCTCATCTCCGGCGCGGTCTTCATCGCATGCGCCACGGCATGCGCGGACTCGATCGCCGGAATGATCCCTTCTGTCCTCGCCAGATATTCAAACGCATTCACAGCTTCCTCATCGGTAACCGGAACATATTCTGCTCTGCCGATGTCATGGAGATATGCATGCTCCGGACCTACGCCCGGATAATCCAGCCCTGCAGATATAGAATAGACTGGGGCGATCTGCTCGTATTCATCCTGGCAGAAATAAGATTTCATGCCATGGAAGATACCGACTCTGCCCGTGTTCACCGTTGCCGCGGTCTCAAAGGAGTCGATTCCCTTTCCTGCCGCCTCGCACCCGATCAGCCGCACTCCTTCATCCTCTATAAAGTGGTAAAAGCTTCCGATAGCATTGGAGCCGCCTCCCACACAGGCGACCACCGCGTCCGGCAGTCGTCCTTCTTTCTGAAGGATCTGCTCTTTGATCTCCTTGGAAATTACCGCCTGGAAATCCCTTACGATCGTGGGGAACGGATGGGGGCCCATGACGGAACCGAGGCAGTAATGGGTATCGCTGATCCTGGACGTCCACTCTCTCATCGCCTCGGATACCGCGTCTTTCAATGTGGCAGTCCCGGTCTTTACCGGAATGACCTCTGCCCCGAGCAGACGCATGCGGTACACATTCAGCGCCTGACGGATGGTATCTTCTTCGCCCATGAAGACCACGCACTCCATGCCCATGAGAGCGGCCGCAGTAGCCGTGGCGACTCCGTGCTGTCCGGCGCCTGTCTCTGCGATCAGCCTGGTCTTTCCCATTTTCTTTGCAAGGAGCGCCTGACCGAGTACGTTATTGATCTTGTGGGCTCCCGTGTGGTTCAGGTCTTCCCGCTTCAGGTAGATCTTCGCTCCGCCCAGATCTTCTGTCATCTTCTCCGCATAATACAGGCGGGAAGGCCTCCCCGCATATTCATTGAAAAGTTCTGTTAATTCCCGGTTAAACTCCGGGTCATTTTTATAATGATTATACGCTTCCTCAAGTTCGGTCACAGCGTTCATCAGTGTCTCCGGTATATACTGACCGCCGTGGATGCCGAAGCGTCCGTTCGGGTTTGTCATTGCATCTCTTCCTTTCTACTCTTTTTTCCTCATTCATCAGCCCGGCTGGCTGCTAAAATAAACTCTTTCATTTTCTCTTTGTCTTTATATCCATCAGTCTCTATGCCGGAACTGACGTCCACTCCGTATGGTCTCAACGCATTTACTGCGGCTGTCACATTTTCAGGCGTCAGGCCTCCCGCCAGAAAATACGGGCGTTGTATCTTCCCAAGCAGTTCCCAGTCAAACACTTCTCCTGTACCTCCGCCCGGGGAATCCGCCAATATCAGATCCGCAATGCTTGTATCCGCCCTCTCCGCATCCTGCTCAGTGCGGATGGAAAACGCCTGAATGATCAGCGGACTTCCCAGTCTCTTCCGAAGGTTTCGGATATACGCTTCATCCTCCCTGCCGTGGAGCTGCACCATATCGATCACTCCTCTGCTGACAAGTTCTTCTATCATCTGAGGATCTTCATCCGCAAACACGCCCGCCGCTCTGATCTGCGGGTCCAGCATCTGCTTCAGTTCCGCCGCCTTTTCCAAAGAGACATATCTCCGGCTCTTCGGGGCAAAGACAAATCCGATATAATCCGGCATCAGTTCATTTGCCGCCTGTATATCGCCGGGACGGGACAGCCCGCACAGCTTGATCTTTGTCATTTACGCCTCTCCTTTCAGCTCCAGGAGCTTTGCCTTCTTATCCTCCGCGCGCATCAGTGTTTCTCCGATCAGCACCGCGTCCGCCCCGATTTGCCTCAGACGGCTCACATCCTCCGCGCTTCCTATTCCGCTTTCGGAGACGAACAGCACCTCCTGCGGGATCATCTGCCTCAGCCTCCGGCTGTTCTCTGTATCCACAGAGAAATCTTTTAAATTCCGGTTGTTCACTCCGATTACCCGGGCGCCGGCGCGCAATGCCGATTCCACCTCATCCTTATCATGAGCTTCCACCAGAGCGGACAGCCCAAGCTCATCGCAGATCCCAATATACTCCCTCACATGCTCCTCCGGCAGGATGGAACAGATCAGAAGTACAGCGGAGGCGCCGAGCAGCTTCGCCTCATAGATCATATATTCATCCACTGTGAAATCCTTCCTCAGGCATGGAATGGACACGGCTGCTGCAATTTTCTCCAGATACAGATCGCTCCCCAGGAACCATTTGGGCTCCGTCAGTACGGACACCGCGTCCGCTCCGGCCGCTTCATATTCGAGGGCGATCTCAAGATAGGGAAACTCCGGTGCGATCAGGCCCTTAGACGGGGATGCTTTTTTGCACTCACAGATGAATGCAATATCCGGCTTCTTCAATGCAGTTTCAAATGCAAAATTCCCCTTCGGCATGTTCAGCGCCTTCTGCCGGATCTCCGCCGGGCGCATCCTCCGCTTTGCTTCTTCTACGCGTTCCCGCGCATGATCCGCAAGCCGGTCCAGGATCGTCCCGCCTGCCGCCGTCATCCTTGCACCCCCGTTTCCGGCTCTGCAGTTTCATCCGCTGCTTTCGCCTCTGACGATGGTTCCGGCCGGTTGCTGACTTCGATAAGCTTCTTCAATGTCTCCAGAGCTTTTCCGGAATCGATCAGCTCTGCCGCCAGCTTCACGCCGTCTGCCATGGTCTCTGCCTTCCCGCCGATATAGAGGGACGCCCCGGCATTCATAAGCACTGCATTTCTCCGGTGTCCCCTTTCCCCTTTCAGGATAGATACGGTGATCGCCGCGTTTTCTTCCGGCGTTCCTCCCAGGAGATCTGCCTTTGTACAGCGCTCAAATCCGAAATCCTCCGGGGTGATAACATAATTCCGGATCCATCCGTCCCTGATCTCGCACACAGTCGTCGGAGCGCTCATGGAGATTTCATCTAATTTATCCTGCCCGTAGACCACCATTCCCCGCTTCACCCCAAGATCTGTCAGCACCTGAGCCAGGGGTTCCACCAGATAATCATCATACACGCCCAGAAGCTGCATTGTCGGATTCCCCGGATTCGTAAGAGGTCCCAGGATATTAAATACCGTACGGAAACCCAATTCCTTTCGGATCGCCCCGACATATTTCATAGACGTATGATACTCCTGTGCGAAGAAAAAGCACATCCCCGCCTCATTTAAAAGTTCCACGCAGCGCTTCGGGCTCTGACGGATGTTCACGCCCAGCGCTTCCAGACAGTCTGCCGTCCCGCACTGAGAGGATGCCGCCCGGTTACCGTGTTTAGCCACCTTCATCCCGCCTGCCGCCGCGACAAGGGCCGAGGTGGTAGAGATATTGAAGCTGTGGGCATTGTCCCCGCCGGTCCCCACGATCTCGAACACATCCATTCCGGTCTCCACCTTTACCGCGTGGGCGCGCATGGCTGCCGCGCATCCTGATATCTCATCCGTAGTCTCTGCTCTGGCGCTCTTTGTTGAGAGGGCGGAAAGGAAGGCCGCATTCTGTGTGGGCGTGGTTTCCCCGCTCATGATCTCATTCATCACAGTATACGCTTCATCATAGGTCAGGTCTTCTTTATTTACGATTTTTACGATTGCTTCTTTGATCATGGCTCATATCTCCTTTATTTTATGAAATTCTTCAGCATCTGTCCGCCATCCGCCGTCATGATGGATTCCGGGTGGAACTGAACGCCGTAGATCGGATATTTTCTGTGCTGCACCGCCATCACCTCGCCGTCATCCGTAACGGCTGTGACCTTCAGTTCCTCGGGGATGGTGGACGCGTCCGCCGCAAGAGAATGATATCTGGCAACAGGGGCTGTATCCGGAATCTCCTGGAACAGAGGGCAGGTCCTGTCGAATTTAACATTTGACTGCCTCCCATGCATCAGTTCTCTTGCATAGGTGATATCCGCGCCAAAGGCCGCGCACACAGCCTGATGCCCCAGGCAGACGCCCAGAAGGGGGATTTCCTTCCCCAGCTCCTTTACCGCCTCAATGATGATCCCCGCATCCTCCGGTCTGCCCGGCCCAGGGGAAAGGATGATGCGGTCCGGATGCATGCCGCAGATCTCCTCCACTGTCATCTCGTCGTTTCGTATGACCCTGATCTCAGGATCGATCTCCCCGATCATCTGGTATAGATTGTAGGAAAAGCTGTCATAATTGTCGATCAATACTATCACAGGTCCACCTCCTCTGCTGATCGCAGCGCGTCCATCACAGCGGCCGCCTTATTGATACACTCCTGGTATTCCTTCTCCGGCACGGAATCAGCCACGATCCCGGCTCCGCTCCGCACGAATACTCTGCCGTTTTTCTTATAGGCAATACGGATGGCGATACAGGTGTCCATGTTCCCTGTAAGGTCAATATATCCGATGGCGCCTCCGTAGATGCCCCTCTTGTTATTCTCCAGTTCACCGATGAGCTGGCATGCCCGGATCTTTGGCGCCCCGGAAAGCGTTCCTGCCGGAAGGACTGCCTCAATTGCGTCCAGGACATCACAGCCGTCCTTTATTTCTCCACGCACCGTAGAACCAATGTGCATCACATGGGAAAACCGCTCGACAGAATGGAATTTCTCCACCTGCACTGTGCCGAACCGGCTGATCTTACCCAGATCATTCCGCCCCAGGTCCACCAGCATGTTATGCTCGGCAAGCTCTTTCTGGTCCGCCAGAAGCTCCTTCTCCAATGCCTGGTCTTCCTCGTGCGTCTTTCCTCTCGGCCTTGTGCCGGCGAGCGGGAACGTATGGAGCACGCCGTCCTCCAGCTTCACCAACGTCTCCGGGGATGCGCCCGCCACCTCCACATCCGTCCCTGAGAAATAGAACATGTACGGTGACGGATTGATCATCCTGAGTACCCGGTAGGTGTTCAGCAGGCTTCCCTCAAAAGGTGCGGCAAGCCGGTTGGAAAGCACGATCTGGAAAATATCTCCCTTCCGGATATGATGCTTCGCCTGCTCCACCATGGAGCAGAACTCCTGCTTCTCAAACAGCGGGGTGATCTCTCCTGTAAGGTGCCCTCCCGGCTCTTCCTTTTTCTCCCCGGCACGCAGAAGGGTACGCATCTGTTTCAATTCCATGGCCGCCCTGTTGTATTCTGTTTCAAGCGTTTCTGCCTTCCCATCCCCGAGGAGCATATTTGCGATCAGGATGATCTTCTGGCGGAAATGGTCAAATGCGATCACCTTGTCAAAGAGCATCAGATCCACGTCCTTGAACGCCTCCGTATCCTCCGCTGCTGTCCGCACGGCACGCTCGCTGTATCCGAGATAGTCGTAGGAGAAATAGCCTACCATCCCTCCGGTAAAGGATGGAAGATAGTCAAAGCGGGGACTTTTGTGGTCCGCAAGGATCTGCCGCAGATACCCGGACGGATCGTCTGTCCTGAACCGGACTCCCCCGGCGCTCATCTCGCCGTTCATGCAGGTGATCTCCATCTTCGGGTCATATCCCAGAAATGTGTACCTTCCCCATTTTTCGTCTGCCTGCGCCGACTCCAGCATATAGCAGTGAGTGGATACATTCTTTAAGATCTTCATTGCCTCAATGGGTGTACAGATATCAGAGAGGATCTCACAGCTCACAGGAACGGCCTTGTATTCCCCTGTCTGCGCGATCTTTCTGACGTCTTCTAAATTAGGTGAAATCTTCATTGCTTCTGCCTCCTTTTCTGTGTCCTTTTCTGCGTCCGCCCTATGCCGGCAGATCACTGCCCTGCCCTTTGCGAGCCAGCTCGCACGGTCAGGGCAGTGATCTGCCGGCGCATGGCTTACTTGTGAAACAAAAAACGCCCCTGACAGATTTTTATTTCTGTCAAGGGCGAATCATACATGATAACTATAATCCGCGGTGCCACCTCGAATTCACAGGAAGTCCCTGTGCGCTTAGCAGGATACCATCATATCCCCGGCAACTAACGTATGCCTCCACGTCGCAGAATACTCTGCGGGATTTCTTTCCCGGCATTTGACTGCGCCCTCAGCGGTCCATTTGACGACTTGTTTCTCATCCGGTTCTCAGCATCCCGGACTCTCTGTAAAGGCATGATCGCCGTTATCTCCGCTTCATCGGTTTAGCGTATTAATTTGTGCTCTACGATACCACGGCATTTCGGAATTGTCAACATTTTTACAAAAATCAAAAAGAAATCAGTGCAAAAGTTCAGCCTTCTCCCGGGGCGTCAGATTTTGAAAAGATTCTTGAATAGTACGGCTAAAATATACATTTTACTAATTTTAGCCGTACAAACGCCTTAAACTATACCGCTAAAATAGAGTTTTTGGGGATTAAAGCGGTATCAAATCCTGTGATTGTGCCAGAAGACGGCACTGATGCACATCCATTTCCTTTTTCTCGCTGTTGATCTTTAAGAAGATGCACGATTCCCCTTATCGCTAATAAGCGACGGATATCTGATCGATCTCTCTTAAGATATCCTTCCATTATCCATCTCATAGACCACATCCGCCACATTCATCGTGGACTTTCTGTGGGACACAAGAAGCACGGTCTTGTCTCCTCTGCCCTCTTTCAGTGACTTCAGGATGATTCCCTCATTCAGGGAATCCAGGTTGCTGGTAGGCTCGTCCAGAAGGATAAAGGGCGCGTCGTGCAGGAAAGCGCGGGCGATCCCGATCCTCTGTTTTTCTCCGCCTGAGAGTGTATCTCCCAATTCGCCCACTTCTGTATCATATCCCTTTGGCAGAGTCATGATAAAGTCGTGGATGGACGCCTTTTTCGCCGCTTCCATGATTTCTTCCCTGAATGCTCCCGGCTTCCCGACAGCAATATTGTTTGCGATCGAATCGTGGAACAGGCAGGTTTCCTGCGTAACATAAGACTCCATTTCCCTTAAATCCGCAGTATTGATATCCCGCACATCTTTATCCGAGATACTGATCCTTCCGCCCTGCACATCCCAAAACCGCATCAAAAGCTTCAGCAGAGTGGATTTTCCGGAGCCGCTCGCCCCATGGATGCCGATAATCTTTCCCTGCGGGATTTCCATGGAATAGTCTTTTAATATCTGCTCTGTTTCATAGGTAAAATCCACATGTTCAGCGGCGGCTTTCGTAAAGCCTGTGGCGTCTCTTCCAGAGACTTCTTCCACCTGAGGCGACTCTTCCAGCAGGGAAAGCACTCTCTCTCCGCTGGCAAGCGTCTGATTCAGATTGTTGGACAGGCTTGCAAGAGCCGTTACCGGTCCAAAGGATCCCATCATGGCAATGGTTCCCACCAGCATGTCCGTCACACTCACCATGTCAGCCTGCCTCAAAACGATCATCAGGAAAAGCATGGCAAAGGAAAAGATCAGGATTGCCAGATTCGTGACCGAACGCTGGGAGGCCTCCAGGCGGTTCAGGCCTTTCTGCATCCTGCCCAATTCATCCGACCGCTCTGCCATCTCTTTCCTTCTCATTTCGCCCTGCCGGTACTGGATCGTCTCATCCAGCCCCCGCAGAGAGTCCAGAATAAAACTGTTCAGGTTCCCGAATCCATTGCGGAATTCCATTCCCTTGTCCGCGCCCCTGCTGCCAAAATACAGAGGAATCACCGCACCGACCACCGCATATCCTGCCAGCGCGAGGACAGCCGCCGCTGGGGAGAACTGTCCGATGAACAGGATCATCACAAGGGAGGTCAGCACTGCAATGGCAATAGGCGAGATGGTGTGGGCATAAAACACTTCCAGAAGCTCAATATCCGAAGTTATGACAGAGATCAGATTTCCTTTGTCGCGCCCTTCCAGCTTCGCCGGACACAGTTTTCGAAGCGCGGCGAACACTTTATGCCGGATGATCGCCAGAAGCTTAAATGCAATAAAATGATTGCAGTACTGTTCCCCATAGTGCAGGATACCGCGCATCACTGCTATGACAGCCAGCATGATGAAGAGAGTCCCCGGAGATGCACCGAGAAAGATCCCTGCCTGCTCCGGAGTCAGTGCGTATCCCAGAAATTCCTGCATGGGCTCCAGTATAATGTGCATCAGCCCGAATCCCGCCAGGATCGTAAGGAAGATGGCGCACAGGTATCCGATAGTTCCCAGCGCGATGGCAAGGAGCATGACCGGGAGAAGCGGCTTCACAAGCCCGATCAGCTGTCCCATGATGCGGATGCCGCTCCTTCTTGTATGAGCCTTTCCGCCGAAATTCTTGTCTGCCGTCATACTGCCGCCTCCTTTCCGTACTGCTCCAGTTTCATCTGAGACCGGTACAGTTTTGCATATTCTCCGTCTCGCTGCATCAGCATTTCATGTGTTCCCATCTCCGCCGCCAGCCCATTTTTCAGCATATAGATCCGGTCTGACTTCACCACGTTGGCAAGCCGGTGTGAGATGAGGATAACGGTTTTCGTCTCTGCCAGAGAGTAGACTGTCTCCATGATCATCTCCTCACTCTCCGCATCGATATTGGAAGCCGCCTCATCGAAGATATAGACCGGCGTATCGTGCAGGAGTGCCCGGGCAATCGCAAGCCGCTGACACTGGCCGCCCGAGAAATTACCGCCCTTCTCCGCCACTGCCGTGGCAAGCCCCTGCTGCGCCTGAAGGAATCCCCACAGATTGACTTTCATAAGGGCTTCCCGCATCTCAGCTTCCGTGGCATCCGGTTTTCCCATCCGCAGGTTGTCCTCCACTGTCCCTTTGAACAGATAACTGTTATGGCTGATCAGGGTGATATGATCCATCAGACTGTCCTCCCGGATATCTGAAAGCTCCTTGCCCTGGACAGTCACGCTGCCGGTATACCCTTTGTTCCTTCCCATGAGGATCGCTGCCGCGGTGCTCTTTCCGCAGCCCGATGTTCCCACGATAGAGGTAAAACTGCCTGCCGGGAATTCCATGTCGATCCCTTTTAAGATCTCCCTGTCCTTCTCATAGGAGAAATGGACGCGGGTAAATGTAATATCGATCGCTCTGTCATCCAGCTCTCCAGAAGCCTCCTCCGGCTCCGGCAGATCCAGGAGGGCAAAAATCTTGTCGCTCGCCGCCATTCCGTTCATAGCGATATGGAAGAACGATCCAAGGAGACGCAGGGGAATAAAGAATTCCGCCGCCAGAAGGATCAGCATCAGCGCTCCGTGCAGGCTTAAATATCCTTTCATAAATTCGGAAAGCGTGACGATCATCCCCACTGCCGCTCCGCCGTAGGCAATGATATCCATCACGCTGGTGGAGTTGAGCTGCATGGTCAGCACCTTCATGGTGATCCTGCGGAATCTCTGGGATTCCTCGTCCATCTCAACAGCCTTATTTTCGTCCGAACGGTAAATCTTCAAAGTAGTCAGTCCCTGCAGGTTCTCCAGAAAGCTGTCCCCCAGTTCGGTGTAGATTCCCCAGTATTTATTCAGGAGACGCTTGGCAAGCTTCTGGACCGCCACGATGGAAATAGGGATCAGGGGCACACAGACCAGCAGCACAAGACTTGCCTTCCAGTTCACAAAGGACAGCACGACGAATAATGTCACCGGCGCCAGCAGACTGTAAAAAAGCTGGGAAAGATATCTTCCAAAATATGTTTCCAGCTGCTCCACTCCCTCGGCAGCCATCTGCACCACCTCAGAAGTCGTTGTCCTCTCTCTGTACGCCGCCCCCAGCCGGAGCAGCTTCTCATAAATCTTATCCCTGAGTATCCGCTTCACGTCCAGGCTGGCCCGATAGGACGCATGGGACGCTCCCCGGTCACAGACAAAACGCACGATCAGCGCAAGCACTACGATCCCGCCGTAAGAAACCGCCATCCGGGGAGTCACTTCCCAGAACAGCGCCTGCTCCAGCAGAAATGCGGCGCAGTAGATCAACACGATCTGGCAGAGCAGGGAAACCCACTGCCACGCCACCTGGTAAATAATATATTTTTTTGCGTGGGACAAAAGCCCCACAAGTCTTTTTTTGATCATAATATCCTTTCCGGCCGCGGCCTCACCTCTGTTTACCGCTGCCTTTTCTTTTCGCGCATACTGCACACTACATGCCAGACAGCGAGAATCGGGTGATGCAGCAGCATCCGTGGGCCGGAAAACCGCATTACCTGACGGATCTTCTCCCGCATCTCGGGCTTGTAGCAGTGCACTTTACAGTTACTGCAGAATGTCTTTTTCTCCATAAAAGGGCACTTGTCACTGCGCAGCCTCGCGTAGTCAGAGAGCGCCTGACAGTCCGGGCACATCTGTCCTGCGCTCCGGTCGTATTCCTTATGGTTCTTCCGGCAGTACAGGCGGATCATCTCTTCCACTACATACTGCTCTTTCTTTCGTTTCTTCTCTACCTTTTGTTTCTCCCCGGCCCTTTGTTTCTCCCCATCCTTCCGGATCTTTTCACTTCCTCCCATAACCCTAAGCCTCCGCATCAGGAAGAAACGTCTGCATCGCCAGGAATGCCAGGATCAGCATACAGGACGCCGGAATCAGCAGGCTGAATTTTGTCTTGAGCGTCATGGAACGGTTTTTCACAAAATTTTCCAGATGTCTCTTGTATAACTTTGTCCCGGTGAACCAGTTATGAAAACGCTTGGAGCCCTTCGCCAGACAGAAGGACGCCAGCAGTAAAAACGGCGTGGTGGGGAGCACCGGCAGCACGACTCCCACCGCTCCGATCCCCATGGACAGGAATCCAAAAAAAAGCCATATAAAACGCATGGGATTGATCTTCCGGTTCTTCATAAATATCTTCCTTTCTCAAAAACGACCCTTTTCTGTATCCGGTGATCCCGCAGTAAATCTTCTCTCCGCAGTGATCACAATATAAACCCAGGTTAGCTCAAGCTAACCTGATAACATAACTGATATACACGATTTTTCGTCGCTTGTCAATAATAATTCTCAAAAATATATAATAAATGAAAATCTTTATCATTAAACAGGCTCTGCCGGTCAATTCCCCGGCAGAGCCTGTTTTTCAGCACTCTTCTATAATTATAATAGTGAATTCCTGTCACTGTCTTTCCTTCTTCTCCTCTGACGGCTGCTCCTCTTTCAGCGCCTTCAGATTGTGACGCCCATAGATCATAAGCGAGATCAGCATCATGACCACGCACACTCCGATCAGCAGCCTTGACGCCAGTACAGGGATATTATACCAGAACACATGCAGGATCATCATCGCGTACAGCAGCCAGGTAGTCACCTTCCCATGCCAGTCAGCTCCGAATACTTTGCCAGTCTTCTGTATGACCATCAGTCCGGTAACACCCATAAAAAATTCCTTCAATATCATAATGCCAAGGGGCACGATCATAAGCGGGAAACGAGTGAGGAGACAGAACAGCATAGCTGCCTGCGTCAGCTTGTCCGCGATAGGATCCAGCACCTTTCCCAACTCACTGATCATATGAAAATGTCTTGCCACAAGGCCGTCCACTGTGTCCGTTATCCCCGACAATATGAGGATGATCCCGGCCCATAAATAGTTTTTCTCCACACAGTACAGCCACATAATGACCGGGATCAGGCAGAGCCTGAAAAATGACAGTATATTTGGGATCGTGAGTATCCTGTTCTGAGTCTCATTTGTATCATATGATTTCATTTGTTTCCTCCTGCTTTTCCGCTGTGGCCGTGGCGGCGGCAACCGCATTCCCGCGCAGAAAAATCGTCCATACCTTAAAGAGTATAGACGATTTTTTCCGTTTCCACAAGCGGACAATAAAATTATTTTAAATATGTGCCCCACCCGAACTCTCGCCACTTTTTCCGCATATATTAAAGCAGATCCGGCAGCTCCGCCAGGCTGCCAGCCGGACACATCTATTTGAAAGGTTTGGTCTTTATGAGTATAAAAGGACTTGATGTCAGCGAATTTCAGGGCACAATAGACTGGGAGCGCGTCAAAGCCGCGGGATACCAGTTCGCCATGGTCCGGGCGGGATATGGATTCGGCACCGTTGATAAACAGTTTCACAGAAATGCGTCCGAATGCAACCGCATCGGTCTGCCCATCGGCGTCTACTGGTTCTGCTATGCAGTCAGCCCCCAGACTGCAGCGCAGGAAGCAGAAGGATGCCTGAACACTATATCCGGATACCGCCTGGATTATCCGGTCTGCTATGATATTGAGCAGGCTTCCGTGGCTTACGCCTCAGGAGAAGGCGTGACAATGACCGCCTCTCTTGCCCAGCAGCTCGTAACGAGCTTCTGCAACAAAATAGAGGAAAACGGATATTATGCAATGTTCTACACAAACCGCAATTTCCTGGACACTTACCTGGGCAGCTCGCTCCCGGAGCGCTATGCATTCTGGTATGCCCGCTACGCGGACAGTTTCGATGGGACCAACTGCGGTATGTGGCAGTACACGAGCCAGGGCAGCATTCCCGGCATATCCGGCAATGTGGATCTGGATATCGGCTATGTGGATTATCCATCCGCGATCAAAGCCGCGGGACTCAATCACCTGGATGGGAGCAGCCCCGCCCCTTCTCCGTCCCCATCACCCGCGCCGGATTACATCACCTATGTAATCCAGCCCGGTGACACTTTAAGCGGTATTGCACAGCGCTATGGGACCACAGTGAGCACGCTGTCCTCCCTGAACGGCATCTCCAATCCGCATCTGATCTATGCAGGAAATACCCTGCGCGTCCCGGAGAACGGAAGTTCCGGCAGCGCCGGGGCACAGTATTACACAATCCAGCCCGGCGATACCCTGAGCGGCATCGCAGTAAAATTCGGAACTACAGTCAATGCGCTGTCCTCATTGAATGGGATTTCCAATCCGGATCTGATCTATGCGGGGAATACAATCAGAGTGCGGTGATATTTATTAAGAATTTGATAAGGTTTTTTCTTTTTCTTTAAGAGTTTAAACATACTTTAGACACATTTTCTGGCTATACTAAAACACAGATAGTTGATAAAACAACTATCTCCCCCCTCATAAAGTAAAGACATCCCGGGGGACCGGGATGTCGCACTTTACTCTCATTCCTTTAGATAACTATAAAACACGAAACCCGTTATCCCTTGTGGTTAGCGGGTTTTCGCCGTTCATGGAACTGTCCCGTACGCCCCGTGGACAGTTTGGGGACAGTTCCATTCCAAAGGAATTTCGCACTTTTCATTTTATCTCTATATTCTTTCTTATCTCAGATTATCTCCTGATATAAATTTTGTAGCTTGTCCATTTCCGTCTTTGCTTTATCATTCGTAACATGTGTATACAAATCCAGTGTAATCGCTATGGAATAGTGTCCGAGGAAACCCTGCACGACTTTCGCTTCAATCCCTGCTTCAAAACACCTTGTCGCAAATGTATGCCGGAGTGCATGAGGATAAAAATGCTGTATGGGAATAAACTCTGTCTTTTCCTTTTCTGCCCTCTTTTTGCGCTCTTTATTGATTGCCTTTTCTATCCCGTCCAACGTCACCTGAAAGGAATGTTCCGTAATCGGCTTCCCATTCTTCCCCACAAACACCAGATTTTCAAATCCGCTCAAAGGTTCCCACTTATCAGAAAACATCTGCATTTCCTTTTTCTGAATACACTGACGTTTCAACGCCTTGTAGACGCTTTCCTGCATGGGGATTATCCGTATACTGTTCTTTGTCTTTGGTGTCTGATATTTGAACACATATTTCTTCGTCTCCAAGTCCTTGATATACACAAGTGTTTTATTGACATGGATTTCTCTCTTCTGAAAATCTACGTCGTCCCATGTAAGCCCCAGAAGCTCACCGCCCCGCATACCCGTACCGAGTGCCGTCACAATCAAATGTTCATGCAGTCTGCCTTTCGCCTGCTCCAGAACTTCCCTCTGTTCTTCCACAGTCAGTACACGGATAGGCTTTGTCTTTGTTTTGGGGATATCCACCCCCGCACACGGATTAAATGTAATAAGACGGTTATGTACCGCATATTTAAACATAGCGTTGAGAATGTTATATACATCCCGGATAGTCTTTGTACTGTAGTCCTTATCTGCCATATCCTGCAACAAGCGTTCTAATATCATCGGATTAAAGTCTGCCACCCGGTATCTGCCTATCTGCTTTTCCATGTACCGGCGGTAAAAATCATCATAACGCACCTGTGTACTTTCTTTTATCGACTTCCGCTTATGCGTATTCAGCCAGACATCAAACCATGCGTTCAAGGTCACATTGTCGCCTTTGCCTTTCAGCCCGTGCTTGACCTCGTACCGCAGTTCTTCCATTTGCTGAATAAGTTCCTTTAAATCCGCATTGTCTCTTGTGTATACCTCGCCTTTGTACTGAAAACGTCCCCGGTAACTTCCGTTTTTCCTCTGCACAATCCCATCCGGCAACGTATTTCCTTTTAAGTCCTTGCCCAATCTGCACGCTCCTTTCCGTGCAAGGACTATCAGAACTGGTCTGACAGTATTATAATCGCACCTCTGTTCATACCGCAATCACTTCATACTTGTTTTTTATGTTCCGTCCCTCATTTTCCCTCAAAAATCTGTCCAGAACCTCTGTCCGTATCAATATCTTGTTCCCGATACGGACAACGGGCAGTTTCTGCCATGCAATCAGTCTGCGCAGGCTATTCCTGCCAATCCCGGTATAATCAGACGCTTCATTGACTGTCAGCGCCACTTTATATTGTATCGTCGTCTGTGCTGTGTCCTTTTCTCCCGTCCCTCTCCACGCTCCTTTCTCTTTCTCCCAGTCGGTGTATCTTGATATAGTCCTCATACAGCCTTTGTTGTGTCTCG
The DNA here is from genome assembly GCA_019118665.1 of Candidatus Mediterraneibacter intestinipullorum. GTDB lineage: Bacteria > Bacillota > Clostridia > Lachnospirales > Lachnospiraceae > Mediterraneibacter > Mediterraneibacter intestinipullorum. The sequence goes on along the minus strand of DWYM01000027.1, from coordinate 2,983 downwards.
TTCATCTCTGCGCTCTCCAGGAGCATTTGGAGATAATCTTTATCCTCTGCCTTTCCAATCTCTGAAAACAGCTTAAGCGAGGGAGCGACAGCCGTTGTCAGCCAGTTCCAGATTTTATCCAGTGTTTTCTTTTCCGGCTTCATGGTCAGCTTTATCTTCTCCACATCTGCAAGAAAATCCGCCCACGGCTGATAGGTAGGGTAAAGCCGTTTCCTCATTGCCCTGCCGTCCGCGGGCTTTTGCAGAAACCGCACTTTATCCTTTAAAACTCCCATTGCCACCCGTGCCACATCCCGGTACTCGATAAGCTCCTGCACCGCCCTCACCGCTTTTTTCTGCCGGAAACGCAGTTCGTATCTGTTCCAGTTCACATCTAACTCTTTGCCGAACTTCTCATGCTGTTCATATCCTTTTTCATAAAATACAATCCGAAAATCACTGTTCTCGCTTCCGATATACAGGCTCTTTCCTTTCGCTTCAATCTCGTCCTCTTTCAGCCTGTCTGACCTGTGTTCCTTGAAGTCCCGCATTTGACTGGATATAAGCCCCTCATTCTTCAGACGGATAAGCTCCGGGATATAGAGATAAGGCTTTCTGTCATCAATCGCAATATCTATCCGGGGGAAGTTCACGTTATATCTGCACGCTCTCTCCAGAAAATCAAACCAAGTCTCCTTGTTGATTTTCAGGAAGTTCTCATAATTCCTGCACCCTGAACCGCTCATCAGTATCTGGAAACCCTCGTACTGTATATTTCCCTCAGGCTTAAGTATTCTGATATTGTCAAAGCCTGCCACAAGTTCATGCCCTGCAATCGCTTTTCCCTTACAGTGAAGCTCCATAAGATTTAAGGGAATACGCAGGATGTCCTCTATGATCGTAAACACATCCACACCCTTGACCGTAATCTGACACCAGTCAATCAATGCCGACAGTTCTTCTTTTTGTCGTGTTACCCCCCTGTTAGTATAGGGGGGTTGTTCATTTTTTGTTGTCTCCGTTCATCATCCCTGCCTTTCTTAGCTTCCCGTGGCTTACGCCACGTTCCCAGACTCCTCCCTGCTCCCTTGCTCCTTTCACGCTGTACGGAGCAGTCCGCAGGGAAGCTCCGGGAACCTGCCTTTACACGTTGCCTTTGCCGGAGACAGAACGGATACCCTTGCAGGTCACACGCTCCACCAGAACCGGGAAATTGCCCCTCTGTACATACGGGTCATAGACAGCGTTTTCCAGTTCCACCACCGCATACGGCTCAATCTTTGGAAGCTCCGTGGCTTCAAGCCGGATGTCCACGCTGTTCCCCAACTTTGCACTTCCGAGGTGGAGTTTTAAGGCTTCCACTTCATCCGTCCTCTTCCGGCTCTCTTTGTCATACTTATAGCAGTTGTCTGCTCCCATGTACCGCAGTTCTCCAAATACATCTTTTATCTGTTCCTTTGTCAGATTGATAATCATACAATATCCTTTCTCCCCGTTTCACCGATAGGTCAGTGTCCTCTATATTTCTGTTTACCATTCATCAATATCTGGCATGCCAAAAGTTTAGATATTTCTGAACTAATTGTATCTTAACACCATTTCCCCGCGTTTGCAATATAAAGTTTAGTTTTTTATAAACTTTTTCTTTCTTTTTTCTTCTGCCCGTGATATAGTAGTCCTAGAAACAGTAGGTTGACCTTAAAAGGAAAGTTGAGGAGAACGGATATGAACACGATTGCGGAGCGGATTAAATTTGCTATGGAAGTACGAAAAATGCGACAAGTGGAATTAGTACAGAAAACCGGGATAAGCAAAGGGGCGTTCAGTTCCTATCTTTCCGGGAACTATAACCCCAAGCAGGATAAACTGGAACTGATCGCTGACGCTCTGGACGTAAACATAGACTGGCTCTTAGGTAAAAACGTACCTATGCAAATGCCCACAAAGGGCGTTGTCACCGGGCAGGTTTCCCCTCTCCCCTATGTCTTTTACAAAGAAGCGGAGTATCTGGTGAATGATGTGGACGATACTTACACCGCCTACATGCCACAGTACAGCGCACTCATTCCGAGATTTCATGTGATTGTAAACACAAGCTGTAATGAAATGCACATGCTCCCCCTTTTCTACCGGGATGACTCCGCAGAATATTATGATTGTCCGGCTGACCTTACCACGCCGGAGAGACATCAGATTTACACAAAAGACTTTGACAGTATCGGGATGTATCTGGAGCCTTCCCGTATCATCTACTACGGGATTGACAGAGAAAACTGCAAGCCGGAAATCACCACACTTGCCTATTCGCCGGAAAAAGGCTGTTATGAAGGCAGACCAGAAGCACTCAGTCTGCCGAGAGGCGCATTTCAGAAAGAAATAGAAAAGGAAGCTCTCTTCCTCGAAAATAATCATCAGTAACGGACAAGAGGACTTGTAAGGCTGTGACCTTTCAAGTCCTCGTCTGTATCATGGTTGTATTGGCTGTGTCCGTTCCGTAAAGGACTGCCCTACGGCGTCTCGGCTTCGCCTTGTTCCTTTACCTCACTGACTATTTCTATGACAACTATACCTTTTTAAGTTTCTTTATGTGCTTTTCCATCATTAATTTTTGATATATCAAAATTAATATCTATAGTCTCTAAAATATCATTCTCAACCATACGTTTCCAGACAAAGCCTCCTGCGGAATTGCGCTCGCCTCTAACTGCTTTTGCAACACTTGTATTACTCACACCAACAGCTTCAGATGCCTGCTTAATTGTGGCGTATTTGTTACAATAATTCCCATTCAAATCATATTGGACTATATAATTTGATTTTTTTGAAATCGACTCTCCCTTCTTTTTTGCTTTTTTATGGCGTTTTGGAGACAATTCCCTTATTGGTGCCATATCAACCATTTCTGTAAATTCGCTTTTTTCTTCTTTAGTCACGGAATATATAATATCATTAATTTGCAAAAAATTTATAACAGTTTCCTTATTAACTTTTTGTTTATAACTCC